>NZ_JBIKJL010000047.1:0-18882 GCF_044361015.1 Flavobacterium sp. | reverse complement strand
CATCAAACATCGCTACTATTTTCTTTAATTTGTAAAAACAAAACTGACTCATGCTATTTGAAACAAACAAAACAGATGCTTCTGTTTTATACAAATTGTTAACGGGAATCATCATTCCACGACCCATTGGTTGGATTTCAACAATAGATGGTAACGGAATCAGCAACCTTGCTCCTTTTTCCTATTTTAATATGGTTTCGAGCGATCCACCTTGTGTGATGTTTTCCACCAGAAGAGACAATAACAAAAATAAAGACACATTAAATAATGTTCTGCAAAACGGCCAATTTGTTGTGAATTTGGTTACGTTAGACGTTGTGGAACAAATGAATGCCACTTCTGAAGCTGTGGATGCCATTGTAGATGAATTTGAATTGGCCAACTTAACACCGATTGATTCGACTTCCATAAAACCTAAACGCGTTAAGGAAAGTCCCATTCATTTGGAATGCGAAATGATTCATCATTATTTTATCGACAATAATGAGGGAGGCGGAGCTTGTATTGTCATTGGCAAAATAAAAACCATTCATATTGACGATACTATTTTGATGGAAAATAACCGCATCAATTTAGATGTATATAAACCGGTGGCTCGTTTGGCGGGTTCTAATTATAGTACGTTGGGGGAGCTTTTTTCAATTAAAAGAGCGTAAAATTTAGGAACACGGATTTTAAAAATTGGAGAAATTAAAAGAATAGAATTTTTAAAATTTTATAAATTTCTTTAATCGGTGTTCAAATGAGAGAACACGGATTTTAAAAATTGGAGAAATCTGAAAAATTAAAAACTAAATTGATTTTTAAAATTTTATAAATTTCTTTAATCTGTGTTCAAAAAATACAGACTACCGATTTATGAAATTTGAGAAATATAAAAATTAAATAAAAACTACAATGAACACAATCATTCCCCCTTCGGGGGTTAGGGGGCTAAAAATAACCGTAATCGGCGGCGGACCGGGCGGACTCTACTTTTCCATACTAACCAAAAAAGCAATGCCTCATTGCCAAATTGATGTATACGAACGCAACAAACCCGAAGATAGTTTCGGTTTTGGCGTAGTATTCTCTGATGAGACTTTGGGCGAATTTTTAATGCGTGACTTACAATCCTATGAACTCATTCGAAGTGAATTTGCCTATTGGGATGATATTATAGTAGCTCGTGACGGACAAAACGTGAGTATCTCCGGAAATGGTTTTTGCGGCTGTTCACGAAAAACATTGCTAAAATTATTACATCAACGTTGCCGTGAAGAAGGTGTGAATCTGCATTTTGAACAAAATGTAGACGATTTAAGTCAGTTTGCTGATTCTGATATCATCGTAGCTTGCGACGGAATTGGAAGTACCATACGAACACAATTTGCATCCGAATTTGGCACCAAAATCGAACTCAAGAAAAACCGTTTTGTATGGTTGGGATCGACTAAGCCTTTGGATGCGTTTACCTATTTTTTCAGAACAACCCCTTTCGGAACCATTGTCGCTCACACCTATCAATACGAAGAGGGAATGAGCACGTGGATTTTTGAATGTAGTGATGAAACTTGGCAAAATATCGGCTTTGAAGTCACCAACGAAGAAGATACGATTAAAAAAATAGCAGAGATTTTTAAAGAAGAGTTGGACGGACATTCGCTCATTTCCAACAAATCACATTGGCGACAATTTCCGCACGTGACCAATGAAAGATGGTCGCACAACAACATTGTTTTATTAGGCGATGCCAAAGCAACCGCCCACTACTCCATTGGTTCGGGAACCAAATTAGCTATGGATTCAGCAATCGGTTTATCCGATGCCGTAATTGCAAACCCCAATAATGTGCAAGCAGCTTTTGAACACTATGACAAAACTCGCAGAAATACGGTAGAAATGATTCAGTATGCCGCTCTCGTTTCCTTAGATTGGTTTGAAAATATGGATCGACACATGCAACATCCTTTCTATCAGTTTGCCTTTGGTTGCATGACTCGTTCCAAAAAAGTGACGTTTGAAAATCTTCAAATTAGAGACAAATCATTTACGGATAAAGTTGTAAATGAATTTTTTGAAACTCAAAACCCCCAACTCCCAACTCCCAACTCAAAATCGGCTGCTTTTACACCTTTCAAGTTAAGGGAATTAGAATTGGCAAACCGGATTGTAATGGCTCCGATGGGACAATATTCTGCCGAAAATGGTTTGGTTAACGATTGGCATTTAGTACACTATGGAAGTCGAGCCACCGGTGGAGTTGGATTAATTGTAACCGAAATGACAGCTGTTTCAGCATCCGGACGTATCACTTTAGGTTGTACAGGTATTTATGATGAAAATCAAGTAATTGAATGGAAAAAAATAACAGATTTTATTCATCAACATACACAAACTAAAATCGGAATCCAACTCGGACATTCCGGACGAAAAGGAGCGATTAAAAAACCATGGGAAGGACAAAACGAACCAATTGAAAAGGCTTGGGAATTACTTGCTGCCTCTCCTATTCCATTCCATTCCAAAATGGCAACTCCGAAGGAAATGACTTTGGATGATATGAATCAAATTACTGCTGAATTTGTCCAAGCTACTAAAAAAGCTGAACAAGCCGGTTTTGATTTAATCGAATTACAAGGGCATCACGGATTTTTATTGGCTTCGTTTTTATCACCATTGACAAATACACGTAGTGATGAATTTGGAGGAACTATTGAAAACCGAATCAAATTCCCATTACGAGTTTTTATGGAAATGCGAAATGTTTTTCCTCCACATAAACCCATGTCGGTTCGTGTTTCCGCTTCCGATTGGGCAGAAAATGGCATTTCTGAAGAAGTGGTAATTTATATTGCCAACGCTTTCAAAAATGCCGGTGCTGATATCATCAACGTTTCCACCGGAAATACAGTAGAAAACCAAAAACCGCAAATGGGCAGAATGTGGCAAACACCTTTTTCAGATTTGGTTCGAAATACGGTTCACATTCCAACGATAACCGCAGGTTACATTCAAGACATTGATCAAATCAACACCATCATTTTAAATCGTAGAGCTGATTTGGTAGCGTTGGGCCGACCTTTATTAGCCGATGCGAATTTTGTTAGAAATGCTCAAGCCTATGAAAATGTAAAAACGGACGCTATTCCATTACAATATAAAATGGGAAGTTCGCATTTGTATCCATTGAAAGCTTCAGAACGCAAACAGATGGAAGGAATGAAAAAAGCTTTAAAGCCGAAGAGTAATAAGAAAGATTAATTTAAATCTCAGCAACTCAGTTTCTTTGCAACTAAAGAAAATGAAAGAAAAAAAATCTAAAATAGAAGTTCAAGGTTTAGAAATAACTATTGTTTTTAAAAACAATGAAGACTTTATTTCAATTACTGATATCGCACGTCAGCGTGATGCAGAGCGAAGTGATTATATTCTTCAAAATTGGTTGCGTAATAGAAGTACAATTGAATTTATTGGTCTATGGGAACAACTTAATAACCCAAATTTTAATTCCATCGAATTCGATGGAATTAAAAATTTAGCAGGTTCAAATAGTTTTTCTTTAACTCCAAAAAGATGGATAGAATCCACAAATGCAATTGGAATAATATCTAAAACAGGCAGATACGGTGGAACTTATGCACATAAAGACATTGCATTTGAATTTGCTTCTTGGATTTCTGCTGCATTCAAGCTTTATCTAATTAAAGAATTTCAACGATTAAAAGAAGACGAAAATAATAAGATGTCTTTGGAGTGGAATGTGAATAGAACTTTATCCAAACTCAATTATCGAATTCATACAGATGCTATTAAAGAACATATTATTCCGAACAATATCACTAAAGAACAAGCAAATTATGTTTATGCAAGCGAAGCAGATGTTTTAAATGTTGCTTTATTTGGAAAAACAGCAAAACAATGTCGTGATGAAAATCCAAAATCAGAAGGAAATATTCGGGATTATGCAACAATTGAACAACTGTTAGTATTAGCAAATATTGAAAGCTTAAATGCTGAATTTATCCGAATGAAATTAATTCAAAAAGAAAGATTATTAAAGCTAAATCACATTGCAATTGTTCAATTAAAATCAATTTCTACTAATAAAAATATTGAAAAATTAATTGAATAGCAATGAAAGATTACACAGATAACTTCGCTCACAATTCCTTACCAAGCATCGACTTGCAACCCACCTATTTAAAAGGAAAGTACGAAACCGAAATGCTCAATTGTGTCGAACGTCTTTTGGATTTTCACATCAAAAATGGGAATGGAAATTCACCTTGCCTTCATACGTTTGAAGAAACCTGGACGTATCAAGCGTTATATGAAAAAGCGAATCAAATTGCTCATGTATTAGTTGACGATTTGAGTCTGCAATCCGGAAATCGGGTTTTGTTACGTTCAGCCAATAATCCCATGATGGTCGCTTGCTGGTTTGCTGTTTTAAAAGCGGGAGGAATTGTAGTTGCCACTATGCCTTTGCTTCGATCCAAAGAATTAAACACCATTATCGATTGTGCTGAGATTGCTATTGCCTTGTGCGATAAAGAACTGGAGGAAGAAATGCATTTGGTAAAATCATCCTTTTTACAAAAAACCTGTTTCTATGGCAATGCACAATTAGAACATTTGATGGCAACCAAACCAAAAACATTTGATAACTTTCACTCCAAAGCTGATAGTGTGGCGTTAATAGGATTTACTTCCGGAACAACCGGTTTGCCTAAAATGACGGCTCATTACCACAAAGATATATTAAACATCTGCGAGGCTTTTCCAAACTATTCGCTTCAACCCACTGCAAAAGATGTTTTTACCGGAAGTCCACCCATCGGTTTTACCTTTGGATTAGGCGGATTGGTACTGTTTCCTTTATATTTTGGTGCTTCCACATTTTTGATTGAAAAACCTACACCGGATATTTTGCTGCAAGCCATTCAAGACCATAAAATCACCATTTGTTTCACGGCTCCAACAGCTTGGCGAATCATCACTACAAAAGTGAAAGACTATGATATTTCCAGCTTACGCAAATGTGTCTCTGCCGGAGAAACCTTGCCATTAAAAGTTTGGGAAGATTGGTACAACGCCACCGGTTTAAAAATTATTGATGGAATTGGTGCGACAGAAATGCTACACATTTTTATTTCTTCGAACGAAGCGAACATGAAACCAGGCTCAACCGGTCAAGCTATCACAGGTTATGAAGCAAAAATAATTGACAATGATGGAAATGAAGTTTTAACCAATGAACCCGGCCGTTTAGCCGTTCGTGGAATCACGGGTTGTAAATACTTAAATCGGAGTGAAAAACAGCAAGAATACGTTCAAAATGGTTGGAACATAACCGGAGATATTTTCAAACAAGATGAAGACGGTTACTTCTGGTTTGTGGCTCGTGGGGACGATATGATCATATCTTCCGGCTATAATATTGCGGCAATTGAAGTAGAATCCGTACTTTTAACCCACGAAGATATTCTTGAATGTGCCGTAGTGGGTTTACCCGATGACGCACGTGGCATGTTGGTTTGTGCTCATATCGTATTGAAAGATAGAGATAAAGCAACAGATAACATGAAAAACCATATCCAACACTGGTTCAAAGAAATAGCCGCTCCATATAAATACCCGAGAGTGATTTATTTTACGGAGGATTTACCAAAAACGGAGACGGGGAAAATACAGAGGTTTAAGCTGAAGTAAGGAGTATTAAAATGAGAGTATTAAGTATTAAGATATTACAAATAGTATGATTTTCACCAAACTAGAAAAAATAAAATTCAAACACATCGACTACGCAGGCATTGTGTTCTATCCGCGTTTTCTGGAAATGCTCAATGATTTAGTAGAAGATTGGTTTGAAGAAGCACTCGACCGCCCTTTTTCTAAAATGCATGAAACGAACGGTATTCCAACAGTTGATTTGAAGATACAGTTTAAAAATCCTGCTCGTTTAGGCGAAGTTTTAACCAAAAAATTGTGGGTAATTGAACTCAGAAACTCCTCTGTGTTGTGCGGATTTCAATTCGTTAATGGAAACGACGCAATTGTTTTAGAAGGCGAAGTTACCCTCGTGAATGTAAAAATCGCCGAAAACCGTGAGAAAATCAAAGCGGAAGGTTTTACTGAAGAAATGAAGGGGAAAATTTCAAATTTCAAAATATAAAATTGGAACACGGATTTTAAAAATTGAAGAAATTGAAAAAATAATTTTAAAAATTTCTTAGATCTGTGTTCAAAACTTAAAAAAAGGAACACTGATTTTGAAAATTAGAGAAATAAAAAAAATAAATTTTAAAGATTTTTCAAATTTTATTAATCTGTGTTCAAAAAAAGATAACAATCATGATTCAATTCCACAAATTCAAAGCCGCCGCCGTCCAAACTTCCCCAGTTTTTTTAAACGTTGAAAAAACCATTGAAAAAGCCATTTCTTTCATCAAAGAAGCAAGTTCAAATGGTGCTCAATTAATTGCTTTCCCGGAAGTGTTTGTCGCCGGATATCCTTATTGGAACTGGATTATGACACCCGTGCAAGGCAGTAAATGGTACGAACAATTATATAAAAATTCAGTCGCAGTTACCGATGAGTCGATGAAACCACTATTCAAAGCGGCGAAAGATTTCAATATGCATGTTATTATCGGAATCAATGAACGTGGCGATAGTTATGGCGAAATTTACAACACCAATCTCATCATCGATAATAATGGAAATCTCATCGGAAAACACCGGAAGTTAGTTCCTACTTGGGCAGAGAAACTCACATGGTCAAGCGGTGATGGTTCGTCTTTAAAAGTTTATAAAACAGAAATAGGTCCCATCGGTACCTTAGCTTGTGGCGAAAATACTAATACGTTAGCACGATTTACGTTATTATCACAAGGCGAATTGATTCACATTGCCAATTATATTTCACTCCCTGTGGCTCCACCCGATTATAACATGGCGGAAGCGATTAAAATACGTGCCGCTGCACATTCGTTTGAAGGAAAGCTATTTACAGTAGTTTCTTGCTCAACTATTTCCAAAGAAATAATGGACGCTTTAAAACCCGATGTCCCGAATATCGAAGAACTATTGACCCGCAAAAGTTCCGCTTTCTCCGGAATTATCGGTCCAAACGGAGCTGTTGTGGGCGAACCATTAATTGATGATGAAGGAATTGTGTATGCCAATATCGACTTGGAAAAATGCATTCAACCTAAACAAATGCACGATATTTTGGGACATTACAATCGATTTGATATCTTTGATTTACGTGTAAATACCGCACCTACGAGAAAGATTACGTTTATTGATAATCATGAGGAGTTTACTAGAAGGTAGTGCTAAGTAGTAAGATTGTGGTAGTAAGTATTAAGATTGAAGTATTAAGTATTAAGACTATTGTATAATGTATAATTGTATACTGTAAAGTAATATAGTAAGAAATGGACGCAAAACATTCAGACGACCAATACGGAAGAGCTCGAGTACAAGATTCGCCCGAACTCGAAGCCTATTATAAAGAATTAGAAAGCCTTGGTGCCGGTGCTTTATGGACGGTAGCCAACGATATCGAACCTTGGGAGCCACGAGCCTACTCTGTTCCGATGCTTTGGAAATACGACAATTTACGGTCTTTGGTACTTAAATCATCCGAACTAGTAACTCCGGAACAAGCAGGACGCCGAGTGGTGTATCTGGTGAATGACAAACGAAAAGACCTAGCTGCCGCTGTAGGTTGGCTCTACACCGGAATTCAAGTCACACGTCCAGGTGAATTTACCTCTGCTCACCGCCATCGTGCCTCTGCCCTACGCTTTATCATGGAAGGTGAAAAAGGTTATACCGTGGTAGATGGCAATAAAATCATGTTGGAAGTCAATGATTTTGTGATTACTCCCAATTCCACATGGCATGAACACGGTGTGGAAGAAGGCGGAAAAACCTGCATTTGGCAAGACGGACTCGATATTCCACTCGTAAACGCCTTGGAAGCCAATGATTATGCGGTTTATGATGGCAAACAGGAATTGGTTGCCTCGGTAAACTATTCACCGATAACGTATGGTTGTGCTGGACTGATTCCAGCGGATAAAACTTGGGACAAACCCTATTCGCCACTTTTTAAATACTCTTGGTCAAAAGTATATCCGGCTTTGTTGGAAACTCAAAAAGTAAATGAAGTTAATTCGTTTGACGGACTTTTCATGAAGTATTCCAATCCGCTAACGGGAGGTCATGTGATGCAAACGATGGGAGCTTCGATGCAATTATTACCCGCCAGTTTCAGAGGAAAAGCTCACAAGCATACCGGTTCGTTTGTGTACCAATGTGCCAAAGGAAAAGGGTATTCCATCATCAACGGACAACGATTTGATTGGAAAGAACGCGATATATTCTGTGTTCCTTCTTGGGCTTGGCACGAACACCACAATGCCTCCGATTCGGAAGATGCTTGTCTGTTTTCATTTAATGATTTACCGGTGATTGAAAAATTAGGATTGTATCAGGAAAAAGAATTAACGGAGAACAACGGTTATCAAAAACTTTCGTAAAAAAAAACTAACTATGAAAAAAATAATTTTGTTTCTATTCCTACTACCGATTCTTTCTGTTTGTTCTCAAACAAAGAATTTCATTGATTTACCTTACTTGGAAACCTCAGCGAAAGTAGATACTTTGGTGATTCCTGATAAAATTTATTTAACCATTCTATTAACTGAAAAAGATACAAAGGGAAAAATATCTTTAGAAGAGTTAGAAACAAAAATGGTTAACAAATTGAAAGCTATGGGAATTGATGTCTCGAAACAGTTAATATTAACGGATTTATCAAGTGATTTTAAAAAGTATTTTCTAAAACAACAAGATGTTCAGAAAGCTAAAATGTATTCCGTGCTAGTTTATGATGCAAAAACGGCAGGAAGAATTATTATTGAATTGGAAAAAGAAAATATTTCAAATATACTACTCGACAGAACAGAATATTCTAAAATGGAGGAATTAAAATTAGAATTAAAAGGTAGAGCTGTTTTGAAAGCAAAACAAAGTGCTGTTGCTATGTTAATACCACTTAATCAAAAAGTAGGAACGGCAATTTATGTGTCAGATACAAATAGTAACATAACAAATGTATTGCAAGGAAGAGTTGCCGGTGTTACGATTAGAGGAAATGTAAGTTTGTTAGAATCCAAATATGAATACGCAGCAGATGAAATAGAATTTGAAAAAATTAAAGTTGAATCTGAAGTATTTGTGAAATTTAAAATTGAATAACATTAACCAAACCTTAGAACCTTAGTTCCTCAGTACCTTAGAACCTTTAAAAAAATGAAACTACTTACCTATACATACGAAAACTCACAACCAAGACTTGGTTTCCTTCATAACAACTTAGTAATCGACATGGAAGATTTTGGTGAAATATCCAATTTTCCATTGCCAATTGATATGTTGGATTTAATAGATCTGGGATTTGAAATCATTGAAGAAATCACAGAAATGGTGAAAGAAACTCGTGAAATTGACTTCGAGCAAATAGGTTATGAACTCAGTGAAGTGGAAATCATGGCTCCTATTCAGCGTCCACGTAAAAATATCATCGGAATTGGTTTAAATTATACAGAACATGTAGCGGAAAGTGCACGAACGTTGGACACCACAGGCAAACTACCCCAAAAACCAATCATCTTTTCTAAACCACCCACAACGGTTACGGGTACCAATACGAATATTTTAATGAATCCAAAACTAACCCAACAATTAGATTGGGAAGTGGAATTGGCAGTAGTTATTGGTAAAAAAGGGAAATATGTTCCTAAAAAAGATGCGTTGGATTACGTGTATGGCTATACGGTTATCAACGACATCTCTGCACGTGATTGCCGCAGAGAAGGCCAATGGATTGTTTCCAAAGGTCAGGACACCTTTGCACCGATGGGTCCGTATTTGGTGACCAAAGATGAGATTCCCAATCCGCACAACTTAAACTTATCATTGAAATTGAACGGAGTAGAAAAACAAAACTCTAATACGCAATTTCTACTATTTAACATCAATGACTTGATTGAAGATTTAAGTACGGTATTTACATTAGAACCCGGAGACATTATCGCAACCGGAACGCCTTCGGGTGTTGGTGCAGGTCGAAATCCTCAAGAATGGTTGCACGATGGTGATGTGGTTGAAGCCACTGTAGAAGGTATTGGAACGATTGTAAATACGGTTAAAGAAGTATAGTAGCGCTGCAATAAATTTTACTCAAAAAAATACAAAAGGTGCATGAAATAATTATAGAATCTCCAATTGCTGTGGTATTGCTGGGCGCAGTAATTCTGGCTATTATTTATCATATTGTCATGTATTTTTATAATCGTGATGAACTATTAATTCATTATTTACTTTATCTTTTTTTTACAGGTGTCTTTGTTTTACAAAGGACAAGGTTTATATATTATTGGACTAACCCTGAAATTGAAAAAACTATTTATGACTATTTAAACGAACCATTTCAAATCATTTATTTAGCAAGTTATTTTAACTTTATTCTGCAATCAATTGAAGTTAAAAAATCAAAAAATACGTTTTTATATCATTCTTGGATAGCCATTCTCACGATTTTAATAGGATACTCAATTATTTTTGTTATCGCGAAACTCTTTTTCAAATTCGAAAATTATGGTATTTGCTTTATTGCTATTCGTGTTTTTATATTTTTCCTCACGTTTATAATGCTGTGGCAATGTTTCAGATTACGCCACATCACTTTTCAACTTTTCATATTAATCGGTAGTGCCCTATATTTTGTATTTGGGATTATAAGTTTTATATCAAACCTAAATCTATCTAACGACATGAGTATTTATCCACCCGAATGGCTAATGATAGGCAGCTTTATCGATATCATTTTCTTTTCAATAGCAATGAGTTATCGGAATAAAAAACAATTCGAAAGTATGAGTTTAGCTTTATTAAAAGATGCAAATGAAATCATTGCCATGCAAAAAATTGTTTTAGAAAAACAAACCGCTCTCGAAAATGAACGCAATAGAATTGCCCTAGACATGCATGATGATATGGGTAGTGGATTAACTAAAATTAATTATTTAAGTCAAATGGCGATTTCTAAAGTTGATGTCGATGAAAATTTGAGAAAAATCAATCAGACTTCATCCGAATTAGTAACTAATATGAGTGAAATTATATGGGCGATGAAAGAAGATAATAACACCCTAGCCGATTTAATTTCTTTTGTTAAAATTGAAGCGGTGGAGTACCTGGAAAGTAATAATATTGCTGTAATAATCAGTATTCCTGATAATAGCGAAAATGTAAACATCAATGGCAATAACCGAAGAAGTATTTATATGGTAATTAAAGAAGCACTTCACAATATTGTAAAACACGCACAAGCAAATCAAGTATACATTCATTTTACTCTAAGAGATGAAATGATTGAAATACACATCATAGATAATGGTGTTGGTTTTCATCAAAACAATATCACAATTGTCAATAATGGCTTGAAAAATATGGAACAAAGAGTAAAAAAGATGAACGGTACGTTGTCTATTCTATCTCAAAATGGCACAACAATTCAAGTTAGCTTACCATTGAAGGAGTTGCTTTAACCAAAATCAACCAAAAGGACTATTGTCATAAATTTTAAAAAAAAGTTATTTTGTTTATAAATTAAAGCTAATGATAAACATTTGTATAATTGAAGATATTGTTGAAATTCAAAAAGGCTTACAATCTATTATAGAAAGCGACCCTAAATTTCATTTACAGGCATGCTTTTTTAATGCAGAGGAAGCCATACTCGCTTTGCCCAACCTAAATCCAGATGTGGTGATTACCGATATTAATTTACCCAAAAAAACAGGAATAGATTGTGTAGCAGAAGTAAAAATTAGTTGTCCAAACATTCAATTTATTATGTTTACGATTTATGAAGATAATGATCAGGTATTTGATGCGCTCAAAGCTGGAGCAAGCGGTTATATTCTTAAGAATACAAACCCACAAAAAATTATTGAAGCAATAATTGAACTTCATGAAGGGGGTAGCCCAATGTCTCCTAAAATTGCTCGAAAAGTATTATCAACTTTTAATACCATTTCAAACAATTCAATCCTTAGCTTACTTTCTAAAAGAGAATTAGAAGTATTAGAGTTTTTAAGTAAAGGATTTCTTTATAAGGAAATTGCTGACAAACTCTTTATTTCGCTGAGTACAGTCAAACGTCACTTAAACCATATTTATTCAAAATTGCAAGTTCAAAACAAAACCGAAGCTGTAAATAAATTATACGGTAAAAGCTAAAAAATGATACAAAAGGTTGATTGACATAGCTAATTAATTATTATAGGTTTACCTAAAAAAATATAGCTTTGAAAAAGATTTACACTTCATTAATTATAGCTTTTTTTACCATCAACTGCTACTCTCAAGTTGGTATCGGCACTACTTCTCCTAATTCGTCTTCAATTTTGGATATTAATTCAAATTCTTCTGGACTTCTTATACCAAGAGTTAGTTTAAGTGATGTCACAAATTCAACATCTCCCATAGTATCTCCAGCGGTAAGTCTTTTGGTATACAATACAAATCCCTTTTTAGTTGGCGGAAATGGCGTTGGTTATTATTATTGGAATGGTTCCTTTTGGGCAAAATTAGTTTCTACCAATGATGAAAAGTGGAACAGAAATGCCTTTGGACAACTTTATCCAACTAACGTAAATGATATTGTTGGCATTGGCACCAATAATCCGTTTACAAATTTGCATATTGTATCCAGTTCATCCAATCCTGTAATTTTTGATGGTGGCGATGATTTGTTTATTTCCTTTGCTGAAAACGGAATCTATAGGGGTTATTTTGGAAGTTATGCTGGTAACGCAAATGACATCGAATTTGGTACTTATAGTGGAAATTTTGGCTCGATTCACTTAACTACAAATAACACCCCAAAACTAACTGTTTTGAATAATGGAAATGTTGGAATAGGCATAACAAATCCTTCAACAAAACTGGATGTTCAAGGAGGAAATGCAACTTTAAATAATACGATAATTGGAGAAATGGGTTTTGGTAGTATTTGGGCAGGTTTTGCTCATCAAAACCAAGCAAACGCAACTGGATATGGTTTTTTACATTCTAATGATGGGAACTTTGCTCTAATAAACAAAGAAAATACTGGTTTAGGGTATATTGGCATTAGAGTTGGAAACATCGATAAGGCAGTTATTACTAATGATGGTAATATGGGAATTGGAACTACAGATCCTGCTCAAAAACTAGACGTTATAGGAAAAGTAAAAATTACCGATGGAACTCAAGCAGCAGGAAGAATTTTAGCTTCAGATGCGAATGGAGTGGGTACTTGGGTCAACAATAGTGCAATAAAACCTGCTGTTATTGGAGTCTTTGCTGGTGGTGGTGCTAGCTTTGGCAACGGAACTCCCGTAGGCACACAAAGTGCCATGAATTATTGTAATGTTTATATCGATTTACCCCCCGGTAAGTGGATTGTATTTGGCACCTATCTTCTTGCTGGAGCAACTACCCTTTCGAGCGGTCAAAGTATCTTTGTACGAACAACACTATCAGTAAGCAATTCATTTGTTTCAAATCCTGATATTGTTTCTGGTGGATTAGTTTCAGGCATATTAGCTGGGCCGACTGATTTTGGTTTAGCCAATGGACAAACTGTAGTCAATAACACTAGCGGATCTACTAAACGCTATTACATGTGGGCAAATCTCCAAAAATATGGTTCTGTCGCAACATCATATAGTTTGTCGGGTGTAGGAAGCAATTTTTGGTCAGAAAATCAACTTTCAGCGATTCCAACAAATTAATTTAACGTGGGTTCGATAGTAGCTTTTTAAAAAATTGCGGTTAATAACTAAAATCAAGTAGTTTATTTTTTTCTGTTGTGACATAAAAAAGTAAATACGAAAAAATTGTAAGCCATTAAGAAATTAAGATTTGTTAAGATTAATGCTACTTAATTCCCTTAACTATCGTAAGGTTTTCAATAAAAAAAGTAATTTATTTTAAATCGAACTCACGTTACATTAGTCTAATTCTAAAAGTTCAATTAATAATTTAAATTCGTCAATTATTTTCTCTACTTTCGATTGCTAAAGTTTTTGAAATTTGATGATATGAAAAAATACAGAATAGGTCAAATCGTCCCTTCCTCTAATGTGACAATGGAAACTGAAATTCCAGCCATTTTTAGAGCCAGAGAGAGCATATTACCAGAACGCTTCACTTTTCACAGCAGCCGTATGCGCATGAAAAAAGTAACCAAAGAAGAATTAGAAGCCATGGACGCCATGAGTCTCAAATGTGCCCAAGAACTCTCAGATGCTCATGTAGATGTCATGGGTTATGCTTGTTTGGTAGCAATCATGAGTATGGGTCGTGGCTATCATTGTGTTTCGGAAGTGAATTTACATCAGGAAACTGTTGCCAACGACTTCCCTACTCCCATTGTGACTTCTGCCGGGGCTTTAATAAACGGCTTAAGAGTTTTAGGAGCCAAAAAAATATCGATTATTACACCGTATATGAGAGCTTTGACCGACAAAGTTGTTGATTACATTGAAGATCAAGGCATTCAGGTAAAAGAAAGCATTGCGTTGGAAATTCCTGATAACTTAGAAGTGGCGGCACAAAACCCTATGAACTTACTAGAAATCTACAAGCGTTTGGATTTAACCGGAGTGGATGTCTTAGTTGCCTCCGCTTGTGTGCAAATGCCTTCGTTGGAAGCCATTGATTTGATTCAAGCCGAGTGCGGAATTCCGGTGACCTCTGCTGCGGTTTGTACGACTTATGAAATGATGAAGAAATTAGGTATTGAAGCTAAATCGAGTATTGGTGGTGAATTACTGAATGGAAAGTATTAATGAGGCTATAGAATCAAATTAAAAATCCCAAATCCATTAAAATCATGATTTTGGATTTTTTTATGATTCAAAATAGTATTACAAAGAGGTCTATAATACCTCGATATCTTTAGATCACTTTTTTCATTTTTTTAGTTGAATTAAGCAAACATTTTATAAATATCAATTGGCTGATTTCTTTTTATTCTTTGGTTTGCCCTAAAATAATATTTCGCAATCCAGTTTTTAATTACGATGAATAAATCGACTCCAGTTTCACTAGGATTGAGATAAATGTATTGATATTTTAAGCTATGGTCTAGTTAATATAAGGTAAATTAATTATATCTTTAAATTCATACCAAGCTAATTTCATCAAAAAGCTTAAGCACATCAAACTTTATGAAGTTGTTTCGACAGATGCTTCACTTGCTTTTATAAATATTGTTATTGCGTTTGTTTCTGTTCAAATTTTAATTTGATTACACAGGGTGTTTTAGAAATCAATTGAAAAAATAAACCTTTATACTAATACGCCACCAACTCTAACAATTCTTTTTCAAATCGTCCTTTAGCCATGTATTGATCTTCTAAGGCTTTCACAAAAGGTATCGGTGATTCTAAACTGCCTACTCGGCGAACAGGTCCATCTAAATGTTCAAAGCAATTTTCCATAATCATTGCTGATATATCGCTGGCTATTCCGCCAAACAAGGAGTCTTCTTGCAGGATGATGCATTTGTTTGTTTTCTTGACGGAAGCATATATTGCTTCGGCATCTAAGGGTTGTAAGGTTCTTAAATCTACTAAATCGGCACTAATCTCGGGATGAAGAGCCAGTGTTTCCAAAGCCCAATGCACACCTGCTCCGAACGAGATGATGGTGACCTGAGAGCCCTCTTTTAATAAAGCGGCTTTACCAAACGGAATGGTGTAATAGTCTATGGGAACTTCTTGATAGATGCTTCGATAAAGGCTCTTGTGTTCAAAATACATCACCGGATTCGGGTCGTTAATAGCAGTGTTTAATAGTCCTTTTGCATCATATGGAAATGCGGGATAGACTACTTTTAATCCGGGTGTTTTGGTGAACCAAGCCTCGTTGGTTTGCGAGTGAAACGGTCCTGCTTGAGAACCACCGCCACAAGGCATCCGCACGACCACATCGGCACTTTCCTGCCAGCGGTAATGCACCTTTGCTAAATAATTCACGATGGGATTGAATCCTGTTGATACGAAATCAGCAAACTGCATCTCGACAATGGCTTTATAACCGTTGATGGACAAGCCCATTCCGGCTGAAACAACAGCACTTTCGCAAATAGGTGTGTTGCGAACACGTTCTTTTCCAAAGAGATTAACAAAACCATCAGTCACTTTAAATGCTCCACCATATTCGGCAATATCCTGCCCCATTAAAACTAAGTTAGCATGGCGTTCCATGGATTGTTTTAAACTTTGTGTAATGGCATCGATTACACGAATGCTCTCAACTTTATCGTCGTATTTAAATTCCTCAAAATCATAGGGTTTATATACATCATTTAATTCTTCACTCAAATCAGCAATAATATCCGGTTCGTCAAAAGCAATGTGTATATTTTCATCTATTTCCTGTTTGTAAGCAGTATGGATAGCTTCATCATAAGCAATGGTTAGCAAACCGATTTCTTTTAAATACTCACGGTAATTGTCTAATGGATCTTTTAGAGCCCACTCATCCATTAAATCCTGCGGAACATATTTTGTTCCACTAGCCTCTTCATGCCCACGCATTCTGAAGGTTTGAAACTCCAACAAAACAGGTCGTGGATTTTCTCGCAACGACGTTGCTAAATCAGAAACTTTAGTATAAACTTCTAAAATATTATTCCCGTCTATAATATGACTTTCCATACCATAGCCAATTCCTTTGTCTGCTAAATTGGTACAACGGTATTGTTCATTTGTTGGTGTTGATAAACCATATCCATTATTTTCTATGACAAACAACACGGGTAAGTCCCAAACGGCGGCAATGTTTAAAGCCTCATGGAAATCCCCTTCGCTGGTTGCTCCTTCTCCGGTAAATACGGCAGTTATTTTTCCGTTTTTCTTTAACTTATTGGCTAAGGCTATTCCATCGGCCACGCCCAATTGTGGGCCTAAATGCGATATCATTCCAATGATTTTGAACTCTTGCGTACCGAAATGGAAAGAACGGTCTCTTCCTTTGGTGAAACCGCTTTTCTTGCCTTGCCATTGGGCAAATAATCGGTGTAGGGGAATTTCCCGCGTGGTGAAAACACCCAAATTACGATGCATGGGAAGGATGTATTCATCTTTGTTTAACGCAGAAGTTATGCCTACCGAAATGGCTTCCTGACCAATGCCGGAGAACCATTTAGAGACTTTTCCCTGACGAAGCAGAATGAGCATCTTTTCTTCGATTAAACGAGGTTTGAGTAAACGAATATATAAATCAAGTAAGGTTGTGTCGGAAAGGTCTCTTCTATCAAAAATCATAGTATCGCTATTTTTAAACGCTCCCAAAAGTACAAAAAATAACAAATTTTAAATAGATTGTTATACTTTTTTAAAAGCGGTTTTCAGTGATGTTCATAACTTTCAATTTTGCAGATAGAAATATTTATTTACATTTGTATTTACAAGCATTCAACTCACTTTGAGTTATTAACAATTAATCATTTAGTATGCAAAAAATTCCTAGTGTTGACTTGCGTGATTTCCTATCGGAAGACCCGATACGCAAACAAAAATTTGTAAATGAAATCGGAAAAGCTTATTCAGATATCGGTTTTGTAGCCTTAAAAGGTCATTTTTTAGATGATCAATTGGTAGAAGATTTGTATAGGGAAGTCAAAAACTTTTTCTCATTGCCGTTGGAAGCCAAATCCAAGTATGAAATTCCCGGAATCGGCGGTCAAAGAGGTTATGTTTCCTTTGGTAAAGAGCATGCCAAAGGAAGATCGGCAGGTGATTTAAAAGAGTTTTGGCATTTTGGTCAGTATGTTGAAAAAGATTCCAAATATGCAGCGGAATATCCGAATAATGTGGAAGTGACTGAATTTCCAAAGTTCAACACCATTGGAAAAGAAGCCTATCAAATGTTGGAAAAAACCGGTATTTATGTGCTTCGTGCATTAGCTTTGTATTTAGGCTTGGATGAGTTCTATTTTGATAAATATGCTCATGAAGGTAATAGTATTTTACGACCGATTCATTACCCGCCAATCACAGACGAACCCAAAGATGCGGTTCGAGCAGCAGCTCACGGTGACATTAATTTAATTACCCTTTTGATGGGAGCTCAAGGAAAAGGTTTGCAAGTGCAAAACCACAACGGCGAATGGATTGATGCTATGGCTGAACCGGAAGAGTTAATGATTAATGTGGGCGATATGCTTTCGCGACACACGAATAATAAATTAAAATCAACCATTCATCAAGTAGTGAATCCACCGAGGGAATTATGGGGCACTTCTAGATATTCGATTCCGTTCTTTATGCATCCGGTAAGCGATATGCCACTCAATTGTTTGGAAAGCTGCATCGACGAAAACCATCCCAAATTATATGATGATATTACTGCGGGTGATTTTTTATATGAACGGTTGGTTGATTTGGGATTGATTAAGAAGTAATAAAACAGTTAAGTAGCTGAGTTGCTAAGTTACTGAGTTTTTTACTCAGAAACTTAGGAGCTCAGAAACTCAGAAACTAAATAAATGGATTTACAAGAACAACTCAAAAAACTCTTCCCCAATCACGAAGTTTCCAATGAACCGGAACCTTTTGAGGAAAAAAATCTCGAATTATATGTTCAAAAAGAACCAATGATTTGTCAATATGAAAAGCGAAAAGGTAAACCTACCACCATTATTTCAGGTTATGAAGGCACAGAGGAAGATTTTAAAATTTTGGCTAAAGAAATTAAGAGTAAATTAGCCGTTGGTGGTAGCTTCAAAGATGATGAAATAATCATACAAGGTGATTACCGTGA
>NZ_JBIKJL010000028.1:0-31678 GCF_044361015.1 Flavobacterium sp. | reverse complement strand
TTTCAAGTTACTTTGAATCCAACCTCAGAACCTCAGCTCCTCAGAACCTTAGTACCTCAAAAAAAATGATTCCATCTTCAGAATTAATTCTCAATCCCGACGGCAGTGTTTACCACCTCAACCTAAAACCCGGCCAAATTGCCAATGACATCATTTTTGTGGGTGATCAAAACCGTGTGGAGAAAATTACACAGCATTTTGACAGCATTGAATTTTCTCAGCAAAAAAGAGAATTTAAAACACAAACCGGCGTTTACAAAGGCAAACGATTAACGGTTATTTCAACAGGAATTGGACCGGATAATATTGACATTGTCATGAACGAGTTGGATGCATTAGTCAACATCGATTTAGAAACTCGTGCGATTAAAAAGGAATTGACTTCGTTAAACATTATTCGTTTTGGCACTTCCGGTTCGTTACAAAAAGACATCCCCGTGGATAGTATTGTCATGAGTCAGTACGGTTTGGGATTGGACAACATGCTTCGCTCCTATTTGATTGATGCTATTTGTGCAACGGAAATAGAAGATGCTTTTATCGCTCAAACCAATTGGGATTTGCGAAAAGGTCGACCATACATCATTAAAGGAAGTGAAAGTTTAGCACAAAAATTGGATAGTCCACACATTTATAAAGGATTCACAGGAACCGTTGGCGGTTTTTACGGTCCGCAAGGACGCGTTTTGCGTTTGGGCATCCAAGACTCTGAATTGAATAGAAAAATGGACGCTTTTGAATACAAAGGCATCCGAATTACTAATTTAGAAATGGAAACGGGAGCTATTTATGGTTTGGGAAAATTAATGGGCCATGAATGTTTGTCGCTCAATGCCATTATTGCCAATCGAGCAACCGGGATATTTAGCGAAAATCCATATCAAGCGGTTAATGCTTTGATTGAATATGCGTTGGATAAATTAGCAAACTAATATTTTTGAAATTTATAGAGAACACAGATTTTAATAATTTGAGAAATTTAAAAAATATTTATCATCATAATTTTTATGATTTTTGATATTTCATAAATCTGTGTTCAAAAAAAAATAATTTTATGAATTTAACCCTTGAAACCACCCGCCTCCTCCTCCGTCCGCTTGAAATAACCGACTCACCCACCATGTTTGCCATGGACAACAATCCAAGCGTGCACAAATACCTTTGGCAAAATCCGACGCAGCACATTGAAGAAACCATAAAAATCATAGAAATGGTTCAAAAGCAATATGTAGATAACAACATTGGTCGGTTTGCCACCATTTTAAAAGAAACCGGAGAATTCATTGGCTGGACAGGTATCAAGTTCGTAAACGACCACGTGGAAAACGGCAATACCAATTTTTACGATTATGGGTATCGCTTGGACGAAAAATTCTGGAACAAAGGTTTCGCCACAGAAGCTTCTCTTGCTTGGTTGAACTATGGATTCAGTCAGATGAATATTGCAACTATGAATGCATATACCCATGCTCAAAATGGAGCTTCCAATCATATTTTACAAAAAGTAGGTTTTCAATTGATGGAAGATTATCCCGATACTGCGGGAGTTATGTGGAAATGGTGGAAGATGGAGAACATTAATAAATAGTTGCTTTTAAAACTAAAAAACTGACAGCCGTTAAAATAAACTTAAACAATTTAAATGCTTTTTTAAAATAGCTAAATTGCATGGATTCTTTACTTTATAACATGAAAAAAATCCTTTTGTTTATTTTCGTTTTTAGTTCTCTTATTACTTTTTCACAAACAAAAGTTCCAGAATCTCAGAAAATAGAACGTTTGATTCAAATATGGGGGTTATTGAAATACCATCATCCTGAAATCAGTAAGGGAAAATTAAATTGGAACCAGGAATTCATAACCCTTTATGATAAAATTGAAAAAATCGAAACAAACGAACAATTAAATCAAGAACTTCTTTCTTGGATTACTGGTTTTGAAAGTGAATCAACCAAAAAATTGTATAAAAAAAAAGTTTATGATCAACAGAAACTATTTACAAAAAATTACGATTATTCATGGATTGAAACGTCCAATTTTAACCCTATTTTAATATCCAAACTTCATCAAATTAGAGAAAATTCAAACTATGGTGATTTTTACGCATCAATTGATAAACTGAATAATTTTATCAATTTTAAAAATGATAAAGGTTTTGATAGTTTCAATTATAGGATTAAGTCCCACCGCATTTTATTTTTAGCAAGTTTTTGGAACGTCATGAAATACTGGAATGTCAATATTTACCTGACAGATGAACCTTGGAGTGAGGTCCTCAAAAATTTGCAATTAGATTTTATAAATGCAGACACTGAAGAAAAATTTGAGTTCGCAAAAATGAAATTATTTTCAAAACTCAACGATTCTCATTCAGATTATTTCAATGATTATATTTTTAAAAATGTATACAATCGCTTTGCTTCTTTTGGGGGTAAGTTGGTTAATGATTCTTTAGTAGTAACCACTCTACACAGCAAATCGTTAGCGGGAAAAGACAATATAAAATTAAAAGATGTAATTTATGAAATTGAAAGTAAAAGCGTAAAGGATTATTTTTATGAAAAATTTAAAGACTTTGGCAGTACATCAAATCTAAACAATGCTAGAAATATATATTCGTATTATTGGCTGTTGTCGTCAAACAAAGATTCGATGCATGTAAAATTCATTTCTGCAGATAAAAAAATAGAATCTAAATATGTTAAATTATATGAATATGAAACCTATAAACCCGAAGAAAAGGAAAATATTTCAATACCAAAACAAGAAACTTTCTACGAATTAAATACAGATATTGGATTTATTAATCTTGGTAAAATTTCAAAAAAGGAACTAAAAACTGCTTTTTATTCATTTGCCAATAAAAAAGGAATTATCATCGATCTAAGAAATTATCCAACCAAAGTAAACGAAGATGATATAGCGAAATACCTTTATCCAAAGAAAAAAATATTTGTTAAAATTTTAGCACCCTCAAAACCATCATTAGGAAATTATGACATGCAAGCTCCACTCAAGTTTTTAAAAAATCCGTTCGCAGCTGGTTCAAAAAACCGAAAGTACTTCAAAGGGAAAATCGTTTTAATGGTAAATAGAAGTACTGGTAGTAGGGCTGAATATTTTGCAATGCTTATTCAGCAATCGCCAAATTGTACTGCTATTGGGGAGCAAACATTTGGTGCGATTATGAATAGAATAGAAATTACGCTATCCGATAAGACAACAATTGATTTTACAGGAATGGGAGCTTTTTATCCAAACGATATTGGTGTTCAAAGAAATGGAATTAAAATAGATTATGAAGTAAAAGAATCAGCAAAAAATTACAACCCAAATCAATACATTGAAGAAGCAATTAAAATAATTAATCAGTAGTTCTGAAAAATTAAAATATAAGTTGGTTGAAAAATTAATTTAAACAACCTTAAACAATTTAAACAACTTTAAACTCGAATGAAAACCATCAAAATAGCCGGCGTACCCGAACATTTCAACTTACCTTGGCATTTGTGCATTGAAAACGTTGAATTTGAAGAAGCCGGCATCGATTTAGAATGGACAGACGTTCCCGAAGGAACCGGAAAAATGTGTCAAATGCTTCGTGAAGGAACAACCGATATTGCGGTCATTCTTACCGAAGGTATTGTCAAAGATATTATCAATGGTAACGATTCATCAATTGTACAAGTATATGTGAAAAGTCCGCTTATTTGGGGAATTCATGTGGATGGAAAATCAAGTGTAAAAGCATTATCTGAACTTGAAAATGGCACCATTGCTATCAGTCGATTCGGTTCAGGTTCGCATTTAATGGCGGTAGTAAATGCTCAAAATCAAGGTTGGAAGATTCAAAATTTAAACTTTGAAATTGTGAATACCATTGACGGAGCGGTTGAGGCTTTGGCAAATAAAAAAGCTGATTACTTTATGTGGGAACGATTCATGACCAAACCATTCGTAGATAAGGGTGTTTTTAAACGAATTGCCGATTGCCCGACTCCTTGGCCGTGCTTCGTTATTGCAGTTCGCAATGAAATGTTAGACAAAAATCCTGAAACCATTCAATTGATTTTAGAAATCATCAATGCAACCACAGAAGAATTCAAATATATTCCGAGTATTGATCGAACACTAGCCTCCCGATACCAATTAAATTTAGAAGATATTCAAGAATGGCTGTCGCTTACCCAATGGTCACAAAAGAATTTAGATGAAAAAACGTTAAACAATGTCCAAAATCAACTGTTTGACCTTTCCCTTATAGATAAAAAAGGTACTTTTGCTAAAATTGTCCGTAGCCTTTAGCTAAGCACACTTTTTAGTCAATGAAAGTATTTGAATCAATTAATTTTCATGATCTTAAAACTAAATTCCAGGTAAAAAAACCTTGGGACGATGTCCTCATTTTTGTTTTGAACATATTGATTGCGATTCCTTTATTTATCATTGTACATCAAAATTTAATTGACCCGGATTGGCCTTTTGACATTGACAGAATTTTAATGGGGGTAATTATTATCTCGCTAATTCAGTTAATTTTACGGTTAATTAGAACCGTCCTCATCGTGGGAATTGGCATTTACCTTATCACTTTAATTTACGGAACCGTATTTGGTGGTTATGGTTTTCAAAAAGTTTTTCAAGATTATGGCTATATGGTTTATTCGATGACAGATGATCCTAATCCACAGGATATTGTTATTTCAAAACTGTTACCCTTTCCAAATAAATCGGATATTATAAAAGCAATTGATTTTAATAACCCAAGGGTTAGAAATTTTGCTTTGACAGCCACAACTCTACATTTCAAAGATATTGTTGGTCAAAAAGAACATCGAAAAATGATCCAGTGCTTTGCAGTTTTCAAAGAAATTAGAAATCGTTGGAATTATGTAAATGATCCAAAAGGAGAAGAATATATTGCAACTGCTTCAGAAAGTTTAATACATTTTTCAGGTGATTGTGACGATCATGCTATCCTAATGGCAGCTTGTATTAGGTCCATAGGCGGCACTCCCCGACTCATTCATACCGGTGGACATATCTATCCTGAGATGTTAGTTGGTAAAAAAAGTGAATTGGAAGCTGCCGTTTATATAATAAAAGAAGTTTTATTTATTACAGAAAGTAAAAATAAAGAAATCCATTACCATATTGATGAAAGAGGACAAATTTGGTTAAACTTAGATTATACGGCACGTTATCCCGGAGGACCCTTTATATCAGAAGAAATTTTAGGAGCCTTGACACTAAATTAAATTTAAACGAGATTTTGGTTAATTTTTATCGAATAAAACTTCCTTTTTATATATTTACATACTTTATAAAACCAAAAAATGAAAAAGCTGTTTTTTTTATTATTAATGCTTACTCAAATTTCTTTTGCTCAAAATGACAATGCCTTTGATTTAGGAAAGAATGAGATCAAATTTGATTTGGTTTCCTTAGTTGCTTTAGGAAAAATTCATGTGAGTTATGAGCGTTTTTTAAAATCCGATTTTTCAATTGGAATAAGTGGAATTTTAAACGAAAGTAATTCATTAGAGAATGATTATGTCAACGGGAAAAGCAGAACGCTGGAAGATTATCAAATAATTCCTTTTGTTCGTTATTCACTATCCAAAAGCCAAGTTCGTTATTATTTTATAGAAGTTTTTGTGTCTGCAAACAGTGGGACTTATCATGAATTAGAACGATTAATTGACGAGAATAATAATGGCTATTACCTCTCTGTCGACAAAAAATATTCCGATTTTGCCATCGGAGGTGCTGTCGGACATAAATTTTATATTAAAGAAAAAATCGGAATCGATATTTTTGTTGGTATGGGGAAAAATCTTTTCAGTAGTGGTGAAAGCCCAAAAATTGTTTCTCGCGTTGGAATTAATTTAGGTTACCGATTTTAATTAAAAATACTATGAAAACATTAAAATATACTTTATTTTTTGCGTTAGCTACTTTATTAATGGCAGCCGAATGTACCAAAGAAGATGATGAATTTTACAATGCTGTTTACACCACTATTCCCGGTTTAGTAAATGTTGAAACACAAACGAATTATCAGGTTAATGATATATTATGGTTAAATACTAATACTTTTTCACGCTATTTAACAGAACCAAATCAATCCACTCCTTTAGATGTTTTTAAAACTACGAATGCTTCAAAATTCAGTTTTTTATATTCAATTGAAAAGAAAACTAGTGATAACCTTTGGGTAAGTGTTGCTAATGAAAACAACTTTATTATTGAATCCGGATCGGTGTCCATCAATAATTATATTACTGCTTTTGCCATTTACAACCAAGTGAATGAGAAATATGAATTTAGAGGCGGAATAAAGCTAACCGAACCGGGACAATTTAGAATAGGTTTTTTTGCGGGTTATAACGGTGAAAATTTTGATGTCATTTCTGATAGTTCAACCAGTTCTACCTTTTTAACAATTGCTACCACTGCAAATAGTTTGTCTTCAGGTTATTATACGTTTACAGTGAATTAGTTAAAACCATTTTTTACTTTTAAAATAAAATATCATTCCCATCACTAATATAAACATGCCGGCTAAAGTGAAGAAATAGCCATTGGGTTTCTTTAATTCAGGCATGTTTTCGAAGTTCATTCCATACACACCAACAATAAAAGTTAATGGAATAAATATAACCGAAACGATAGTTAGTGTTTTCATGATTTCATTCATGCGTTGACTTTGGGCAGAGAAATAAAAACTGGATGAACTATCTAAGGAATTCATATCATAATCGATTTGGTCTAACAGTTCAAGACTTTTTTGATGTAAACGGGCAAAAAATGTAAAATTTGATTTTTCAATACCATTAAAATCATCATCATCTTGTATTGATTTTAAATTATATAACGAATCTTTTAACGGAATAATGGACCGTTTTAAATAGTTTAAATCTTCACGGCATTTTTCAATCCGAACTAAAACATCTTGTTTTTCATTTACTTTTGATTCTGTTTGAAGCTGATCAATTAATTCTTCATATTTTTCGATGGTAATATAAAAGTTTTCCATCACCGCATCTAACATTAGATATAGTAAAAAATCATTTTTCTTTTTGCAAACAATTCCGGAATTCGTTTTTATTCGTTCTCTGATGTGTGTAAAAAAATCTCCTCTTTTTTCCTGAAAGGAAACCAATAAATTATTTTTTAATAAAAAACTGATTTGTTCAACATGAACGTTTGTTTCATTCTCTTCCGGTAAAATAGACTTTATGCTAAAAAATACTACATCGTCCAATTCTTCCATACGGGTTCTTTTGGCAACATTTAGAATATCCCCGGCAATATAACTGTCAATTCCTATAGATTCTACAATTTTTTTAATTAGTTCAACATCATGCAAACCATGAATATTTAACCATTTAACATCATCAGAAGCTAAAAGGGATTGAATTTCAACCTGACTGAAATTCAAATTATTTGTTTCAGTATAGGATTCTGCATTATATACATATAATTGCAGTTCCACAGGGAATTCTTTGTGATGTCCAGTATATTCAAAATAATTGGATACTACTTTTCTACCTTTTTTATATTTTAATCGTTTCACGGGATTTTATTTTTTATAAAATTAAGCGTTTTAATTATTTCATTCTATTTTTACGGTAAATAATTATGTCATTACTTTATGAAAACGATATTAATCAATATTAAGGAACTTATTCAAGTAAGAGAAATGGGAGTACAGAAAGTTTCCGGTTCAGAAATGAGTGTACTGCCTATTATAAAAAATGCTTATTTACTATTGGAAAATGATATCATTTCAGATTTTGGAAGCATGGAAAATTGCCCAAATCAAGTTTTTGAACAAGTAATAGATGCAACAGACAGAATTGTTATGCCCACTTGGTGTGATAGTCACACGCATTTAGTATACGCAGGAAATCGAATTCAAGAATTTGTAGACCGGATAAATGGATTGAGCTATGAAGAAATTGCCAATCGTGGCGGCGGAATTCTAAATTCAGCTCAAAAATTGAATGAAACGGCTGAAAATGAAATTTATGAGCAATCAAAAGTTCGTTTAGAAGAAGTGATGAAATTGGGAACCGGAGCTATCGAAATCAAATCCGGGTATGGATTGAGTGTAGTTGGAGAATTAAAAATGCTCAGAATCATCAAGCGATTGGCTAAAAATTATCCCATTCAAATAAAAGCTACTTTTTTAGGAGCTCATGCTTTTCCAAAAGAATATAAAGAAAATCATGCCGGTTATATTGATTTAATCATCAATGAAATGCTCCCTAAAATAGCAGCCGAAAAATTAGCTGATTACATTGATGTCTTTTTAGAAGCAGGTTATTTTTCAGTAGAAGAAACCGAACAAATAATGATTGCCGGAAAAAAACATGGGTTAATTCCAAAAATACATGTTAATCAATTTACAGCAATTGGTGGTATTGCAGTTTGTGTGAAACAGAATGCTTTAACCGTAGATCATTTAGAAGTAGTGACAGATGAAGATATCGAGGTATTAAAAAAAGCTGGAACCATGGCTGTTGCGTTGCCTTCCTGCAGTTATTTTATTAGCATTCCCTATACTCCGGCCAGAAAAATGATTGCTGCGGGTTTACCTTTAGCGTTAGCATCAGATTATAACCCGGGCACTACACCTTCCGGAAATATGAATTTTGTGGTGGCAACGGCTTGCATCAAAATGAAAATGACTCCGGAAGAAGCCATCAATGCAGCAACAATAAATGGAGCTTATGCTATGGGAATTTCAAATACACACGGGAGTATTACAAAAGGTAAAAAAGCCAATATAATTTTAACGAAACCAATTCATTCGTTTTATCAATTGCCTTATGAATTTGGCTCTAATCTTATTGAAAAAGTATTTATTGAAGGAAAGTTAATTTCATAACGAAAAAGGGGCACTAAGCCCCTTTTTAACTGTTATTTATTTCTTATTTCAAAGTGAAACTAGTTTTTCCAACTAATTCAGCTTTGTCAAAAATATTCACAAAATAAGTTCCTTTTTCAAAATTTTCACCAGGAAGATTTTCAGAAACGTTTACTGTATTATTTTCAAACTGAACTGTTGAAATAAAACTGTAAGTCAATGATTTGTCACCAAACTCAACTAATTTCTTTTCGCCTAAAACATTGTTCTTGCTGTCAATTACTTGAATGTAATACGATTTATCACCTGACTTTGCCACTCTATTTTCAGCAATTGTAAAGTTGATTTTTAAAATATCTGCTCTACTGGCTCTTTCTGTTGCTACTTCTTTTCCGGAATTTTTCACTTTATAAGCACCGGTTTTTAAATTAAGAATGGAAAGTTTAGAAGCTTTTTCTACAGTTTTAGACAATTCTTCATTTTGTCCGGCTAATACTTGGTTGTATTCTTTAGCTTCAACTAAAATTGTTTTCGTGCTGTCAATTTCTGCGGATAATTGCTGATTTTGAACTTTTAATTCCTCATTTTCTTTGATAAGCATGTTCATTTTAGCTTGTAACTCACCAATTTGTTTTTTGTATTTGCCTAACGTAACTGCATCGCCTTTGAATTTTTTAACTTCTTCCATTAATTTAACCACTTTGTCGCGCTCAGCAATTAATTCTTCAGACATTGAAGTGTTTTCTGCAATAGCAGCATCATAAGTCGTTTTTAATTGAGCTAACTCTGCAAGAGCAGTTTCTTTTTTTGATGTAACTTCAGTTAATGATTTTTCTACATCTTTAGCATCAGAACTCATTTTAAACATATAGCCCAAGCTGGCTAATAGCAAAAGTGACAATACAAGTATTATCGCTTTCAGTTTTGAATTGTTGTTGTCTTGGTTTTCCATTGTTAAGTTGATTTTACAGCAAAGTTAAATTTATTTTAGATTCGTTTTGCATTACGATAACGTTATTTTGTATAAAAATAGTATTTTTGGAACAATATAATTTTTATGGAAAATTTAGTTCCGTTTACTTCTATCGATTTAGGAAAAGTAACCAGCCACAGAAGTGGTGAGATAAAATTTGGTGAAAAAATGCTTACAATTCCAAAAGATGTTGATACCATTCAGTTTCTAAACGAATGTAAAGCAAAATTTGTTTTATTCGGAATTCCGGAAGACATTGGTGTGAGAGCAAATGCCGGGAGACCCGGTGCGGCTTCTGCCTGGGAAAGTGCCATTAAAAGCATCGCGAACATTCAACATAATCGATTTTGTAAAGGAAGTCAACTGCTTATTTTAGGCTCATTAGATGTCAAAGAAGAGCTTAAACAATCTGAAAATCTTAATTTTCATGATGTAGATGATCGCAAAAAATTCAGCATTTTAGTAGAAAAATTAGATAAAGAAGTGTCTCATATTATATTTACCATTGTAAAAGCCGGTAAAATCCCAATTATTATTGGAGGTGGTCATAACAATGCCTATGGAAACATTAAAGGAACTGCTTTAGCTAAAGGAAAACCAATTAATGCCATTAATTTAGATGCTCATTCTGATTTTAGAATTTTAGAAGGTCGACATAGCGGTAATGGTTTTTCCTATTCATTTGATGAAGGGTTTTTAAAAAAGTACTTCATTTTTGGTTTGCATGAAAGTTATACTTCAAAAAATGTTTTATTACGATTAAAGGATTTAGAAGGTCGTGTTCGATTCAATACGTATGATGAGATTTCCATCCGTAAAGTAAAAAACTTTGAACAAGAGTTAAACCAAGCCTTGTCCTTTATTAAAAACGATTGTTTTGGAATTGAAATTGACTTAGATTCTATTCCAAACATTGCAAGTAGTGCTATGACTCCAAGTGGTTTTTCAGTAGAACAGGCTAGACAATTAATTCATCATTTCGGACAACATCCTAACGCTTCATATCTTCATATTTGTGAAGGAGCTCCGGATTTATGTGATGAGAAAAATCCACAAATGATAGGTAAATTAATGGGGTATTTAATCACTGATTTTATCAAAGCAAAAAATATTTTAACGGAATAACTAACTAAAATGTCATAAAGCTAAGCCTTTTTAGGTCTAATTTATTTAACCTATCTTTGCCGGCAAATAATTTTTATGACATTTCAAGACTTAAACCTATTACAAAATATTCAACATGCTCTTTCTGATGAAGGTTATACTTTCCCTACTCCTATTCAGCAACAAGCAATTCCAATCATATTACAAGGAACCGATTTAGTAGGTTGTGCTCAAACAGGTACCGGAAAAACGGCTGCTTTTGCCATACCAATTTTAAATACACTACACAGAATAGTAGGCTCTGCCCAAAAAAGAAAAAATATCAGAACATTGGTAGTCACCCCTACCCGTGAATTAGCCATTCAAATAGGCGAAAGTTTTGATACCTATGGTAAATATACCAATGTTAGACAAATCACAATTTTTGGTGGAGTCAGCCAAGTTCCTCAAGTAGATCAATTGAAAAAAGGTGTAGATATTTTAATTGCTACCCCGGGTCGACTGTTAGACCTTAACAAACAAGGTTTTATTGATTTAGACCATTTGCATTATTTAGTTTTAGATGAAGCTGATTTAATGTTAGATATGGGCTTTATTAATGATGTAAAAAAAATCATCAAATTAACACCTTCCAATAGACAAACACTTTTGTTTTCAGCAACAATGCCTATAGCCATTCGAGAGATTGCAGATAGTTATTTGACAAAACCAAAATATGTTTCGGTAACCCCTATCTCTTCAACGGCAGAAACGGTAGAACAAAAAATCTATTTTGTAGGCAAAGAAAACAAAAGAAAATTACTTTATCATTTAATCCGAAATGAAAATTTGAATAATCTTTTAGTATTTACCAGAACAAAGCATGGTGCAGATAATGTGGTAAAAGCACTTAAGAAAAACGGAATAAATGCAGAGGCTATTCATGGAGATAAATCACAAACAGCTAGGCAACGTGTTTTGGAAAGTTTTAAAAACAAAGAAATTTCAGTATTAGTAGCCACTGATATTGCTGCTCGAGGAATTGACATTGAAAGTTTACCGTATGTTTTAAATTTTGATTTGCCTAATATTCCTGAAACTTATGTTCACCGTATTGGTAGAACCGGTCGTGCCGGAAATGGTGGGATTTCTATTTCCTTTTGTGGAAAAGAGGAAGAACCGTATTGGAAAGACATTCAAAAATTGGTAAAAGTAAATGTCAAAGTAATTAAAGATCATCCTTATCTATGGAATACTGATGAAGAAAATGCTGTTATAGAGCCTGAAAAGAAAGACTACAGAAATGTAACAAAACAATCGCCTTCACGAAAATCAGATGCTTCAAAAAAAAATAAAAAACGTTGGTATTAAGATGTTTTTTTGACCAAAGTTTTAATACATTGAATCAGTTTTGCCGGTTCAAAAGGTTTGACTAAAATATCATTCATTCCGGAAGAAATAGCTTCCTCTGTAATTTCATCTTTAGCGAAAGCAGTCAAAGCAACAATAGGAATTGTTATTCCTTTTTTTCTAATTAATCGAGTAGTATCAAACCCATTAATGAGTGGCATATTGATGTCCATCAAAACAACATCGAATGATTCTTTATTTAATGCTTCAATCGCAGCATAACCATCATCAACGATTATTATTTTGAAGTTGTTTTTCTCCATGATTTTTCGTGTGACCATTTGATTAATCTTATTGTCTTCCACTACCAATACTTTGTAGACCTGATCGGTTGACAAATCAACTTGAATATTGTTGATGATTTCATTTACTTTAGAAATATCCGAATCAAATCCAATGGTAAATGCAAATTTTGTTCCATGACCTTCTTTACTTTCAACTGAAATTTCACTGCCAAATAAGGTTAATAATTTTTTTACTATAGAAAGACCCAATCCTGCACCTTGATAATCATCTTCTTTTCTGTCAATTTGAACAAACTTGTCAAATATTTTGCCTAAATCTTTCTCTGCGATTCCCATTCCGGTATCTTCTACAGCAAAATTGATAAAACAAATTGATTTTTCATTTCTTTCTAAATTTACAATGATACGAACTTCACCATCTTGCGTAAATTTTAATCCATTACTCACTAAATTCATTAGAATTTGTGATAGTCTGAGTTTATCACCAACTAAATATTCCGGAATTTTAGAATCAATTTGAGTGACAATCTTATTATTATTTCGAGAGGCAATATAGGAAAGTGAATTAGAAACCATTTTTATTTCATCTGTAATATTCATGGTTAAATTTTCTAAAACGACTCTATTTTCTTCAATTTTATTAATTTGAAGTAAATCATTTACTAACGATAATAGATAACGGGCTGAGAATTTTAAAGAATTTAAATGCGGACTGTCAGCCAATTCTTTATGTTCATCAGAAAGCATATTCGTTATTCCTACAACTCCATAAAGTGGTGTTCTCAGTTCATGACTAATCGTAGAAATAAATTGAGTCTTAAGTTTTGAGGCTTCTTCTGCCTTTTCTTTGGCAATATTTAATTCTATATTTTTATCCTCTAAATAGTCATTAACTTTTTTTCTAAAAATATTATTTCGATATAAAACATAAAGGATAAACATCAGTAATAGCAAGAAAACCAAAATCAAGATTACTATGATTTTTGTCTTTTTTAAATTTTCAGTCTGTAATCTATTTTCTTTTGCAATTTTTTGGATTTCTTTTTTAGATTGATCCAATTCTGCTTTTAAAGCAACTATTTGGTTGTTTTTTACTTTTTCTGAATTAATAACACGGTCTTTTACTTCAGCATGATTATCTAAATTCAGGTATGCATTTTTATAGTCACCAATAGCAAAAAAATGATTTGCATATTGTTCATATGCATCCGATAAATAGTCATCCAAATTATTTTTTTTACCAAGCTTAATCGCTTCATTGAAATAAAAACCTGCTTTTTCATTGTTCTTTAAGTAATTAAATTTGATACCTAATAATAAATTAAGATACGTTTCTGTATCCGGATAAAGAATGTGCTCAATATACTTTTCTGCATAATCGAGGTTTTCAATGGCTTGAACATTTTTTTTCTTTTGAAATAAAGCCCAAGATTTATTCATCTTAGTCAAAACTATTGCACCGGTGTCTTTAATTTTTTGAGAATAAGCCAGCGATTTATCATAATATTCAATGCCTTTATCAATTTGATTTTTTCGGTACAAATAAATATTACCTATATTATTATAAAACCAAATTTTGAGTGTATCATTTCCTGCTTTATCAGTGTGAAAAATTGCTTTTTTATAATAATCCAATGCTTTATCTTCTTCTAAAATCTCTTCATAGGTAACGGCAATAGAATTATAAGCCAACGAAATTAATTTATTATCGTTTAATTCAAGAGCATTATTTAAAGCTTTAAAAGAAAGGGAAAGAGACTGTTTGTAATTTGATTTAAACATACAACTATCTGATTTTGCTAACAACGAGAAAACTTCTTTTTTTGTTAGTTTATAGTTTTGAGAGAAAGAACTCTGAAAAGTAAATAAGAACAATAGTATGAGTAGAATTTTTTTGGGCATTCTAAAATTATTTAATCAAATATAAATATTTTAAATAAAAAATCCTGATTTCTCAGGATTTTTATTATCTAGTTTCTTACTAATTTTTTATACTTAATTCGTTTAGGAGTTAAGTCACCACCTAAACGTTTTTTCTTATTTTCTTCATATTCTGAGAAACTTCCTTCGAAGAAATACACTTGCGAATCACCTTCAAATGCTAAAATGTGGGTACATACTCTGTCTAAAAACCAACGGTCGTGTGAAATAATCACCGCACAACCGGCAAAGTTTTCCAAACCTTCTTCCAAAGCTCGTAGGGTATTAATATCCAAATCATTCGTTGGCTCATCCAATAATAATACGTTTCCTTCTTCCTTTAAAGTTATGGCTAAATGCAAACGGTTGCGTTCTCCTCCAGATAGTGTCGCTACTTTTTTGTTTTGATCACTGCCACCAAAATTAAATCGACTCAAATAGGCACGTGAGTTTACTTGTCGACCTCCCATCATGATTAATTCCTGTCCATCACAAAAATTCTCCCAAATAGATTTCTCAGGATTAATATTAGAATGGGCTTGATCTACATATGCAATCTTAACCGTCTCACCGGTAGCAAAAGTGCCTTTATTAGGAGTCTCTTCACCCATAATCATTTTGAAAATGGTAGTTTTACCGGCTCCATTTGGACCTATAATTCCAACTATTCCTGCTTGCGGAAGCGTAAAATTTAAATCTTCATACAACAATTTATCGCCAAATGCTTTGGATACGCCTTTGGCATCAATCACATTGGTTCCTAAACGTGGACCGTTTGGAATATATAATTCTAATTTTTCATCCAATTCTTTTTGATCTTCATTCAGCAACTTGTCGTAGTTCTGTAAACGGGCTTTTTGTTTGGTCTGACGACCTTTGGCACCTTGACGTACCCAATCCAACTCTCTTTCTAATGTTTTTCTACGTTTGGAAGCTACTTTTTCTTCCAACTCCATTCGTTTTGATTTTTGATCTAACCACGACGAATAATTTCCTTTCCACGGAATTCCTTCTCCTCTATCTAATTCTAAAATCCAGCCCGCTACATTGTCCAAGAAATATCTATCGTGCGTTACTGCAATTACAGTTCCCGGATATTGTTGCAAATGTTGCTCCAGCCAAAGTACCGATTCAGCATCTAAATGGTTAGTTGGCTCATCCAGCAACAAAACATCGGGTTGTTGCAATAATAAACGGCATAAAGCAACTCTTCTTTTTTCTCCGCCTGATAATACTTTTATTGGTGTATCCGAATCCGGTGTGCGAAGTGCGTCCATAGCCACCTCTAATTTGTTATCAATTTCCCAAGCACCGGCAGCATCAATTCTGTCTTGTAATTCTGCTTGACGGTCCATGAGTTTTTGCATTTTATCGGAATCTTCATAAACCTCAGGCAAACCGAACATATTATTGATTTTATTGAATTCATCCAATAAAGCGATAGTTTCTGCAGCACCTTCTCTAACAATTTCAATAACTGTTTTGGTTTCATCCAATTGCGGTTCTTGTTCTAAATAACCCACTTTATAGCCCGGTGCAAAAACCAAATCGCCTTGAAAATTTTTATCGATTCCAGCGACGATTTTTAATAATGAAGATTTTCCGGAACCATTTAACCCTAAAATACCAATTTTTGCTCCGTAAAAGAAGCTCAAATAGATGTCTTTTAAAACTTGTTTATTTGTGCTAGAGTAAGTTTTACTTACTTTAGACATTGAAAATATTACTTTTTTATCGTCTGCCATTGTATAAATATTTTTCTAAAGTTAAACCCTACCTTTCAAAGCATTAAAAACCCAGGCAATAGCTAAGAAACCAATTCCTGTTGAAGCAAATCCCCAACCGGCTACATCGTCATATTTAAATGCTCCCATACCAATTAAAAGAAGTCCCATAATAATCATAATAAAAGTAGCCCAAGCCAATACAGTATTTTTATTCATTCCCATGATTAATAGTTTTATTTTTGGAAGTGCAAATATCAACATATTAAACTAATCTAAAAAACGTTTAGTTCGCTTTTTGTTAAACTTTGCAAGTATTACAAAATTGAGGTTGGTTTAAAATTTTCATTTTTAGTATATTTACAACTTTAAAAAATAATCTTTATAAACATACCATGGCTTTTACTCCTCTTAAGTTTAAATTACTACTTATCTTTTTTATATTCACAGGTATAAATTTAATCGCACAGGAAAATCGTTTAAAAAACATTAAAAAGTTAACTTTTGGTGGTGACAATGCCGAAGCCTATTTTAGTCCGGATGGGAAGAAATTGACGCTTCAAGTGACCAACAAAGCTTTTGGAGTTCCTTGTGACCAGATTTTCATGCTTGATTTACAAGAAAAAGAATTTTCAGAAAAAAGTTTAAAACTGATTTCAACAGGAACTGGTAGAACTACTTGCTCCTATTACATGCCGGATGGTAAACATATTTTATATGCTTCTACCCATGCTTCAAATCAAGCTTGTCCTGCTGTACCGAAATCTCCGGACGGAAAATATTTATGGGCCATTTATCCTGAATTTGATATTTATATTGCTGATTTAAAAGGAAATATTACAAAAAAATTAACAGATTATCCTGGTTATGATGCTGAAGCAGTAGTTTCGCCTGATGGTAAAAAAATTGCTTTTACGAGTATTAGAAGTGGTGATTTGGAAATTTATACGATGGATATTGATGGTTCCAATTTGAAACAAATCACTTTTGGATTGGGATATGATGGTGGTTGTTTCTTTTCGCATGACAGTAAGAAAATTGTATTTCGTTCATCCAGACCAAAAACAGATGAAGCTATTACTGAATACAAAGCCTTATTAGGTGAGAATTTAGTAGCTCCCTCCGAAATGGAAATTTATACGTGTAATGTTGACGGTACTGATTTAAAACAAATCACACATTTAGGGAAAGCAAATTGGGCTCCCTATTTTCATCCCTCAGACAAGAAAATTATTTTTTCTTCCAATCATCATTCAACAAGAGGATATGACTTTCAATTGTATATGATTGATATTGATGGTGAAAATTTACAACAAATTACTTGGGAGAGTGAATTTAACGCCTTTCCAATGTTTTCACCTGATGGAAAAAAATTAGTTTTTTCAAGTAATCGTCAACAAGAAAAAGAAAGAGAAACAAATGTTTTTATAGCTGATTGGGTTGATGGTGATGAAGCTGAATTAGCTCAACCAAATTCATTAAAAAAGAATATTTCTTATTTAGCTTCTGATGAATTAAAAGGAAGGTTGACCGGTTCGAAAGAAGAACAAATGGCTGCCGATTATTTAGTTAAAGAATTAAAAAGTCTGGGAATCAAACCTTATGAAGGAAAAAATTATATTCAGAAATTTGACTACAAAGTGCGTTTAAATCCCCATGACTCATTAGATCTTAAAAATAATATCGGTAGAAACGTCATTGGTTTTTTAGACAATAAAGCCACTAAAACAATTGTAATTGGTGCTCATTATGACCATTTAGGTTTAAATGAACACAATCATTCAGCTAAACCAAATTCAAAAGGAGAAATTCACAATGGTGCTGATGATAATGCTTCAGGAGTTTCTGCTGTGTTAGAATTGGCCCGTATGTATTCTAAAAATAAAGCAATTGAAAAAGTGAATTACATTTTTGCTTTCTTTTCGGGTGAAGAAGATGGATTAATTGGTTCAAAATTTATGACTTCAACGTTGGAAAATTATCATTCTAATGTGGTTACCATGATTAATTTAGACATGATTGGACGCTTAAATGAATCTAAAAATATTACGATTGGTGGTGTTGGAACTAACCCTAATTTTAAAACAATTGTAGATAAAAACAAACCTGCCGGATTTAATGTAACATTGGACGAAAGCGGTGTTGGACCTTCTGACCATACTTCCTTTTATTTAAAAGATATACCTGTATTGTTTTTCTTCACCGGTACGCATACTGATTACCACAAACCCAGTGATGATGAGGATAAAATCAATTACTATGGTGTACGAAATATTACTGATTATGTTTTTAGAGTTAGCAATGCTATTGCTGATTTAGACAAAGTTGAATTTGTTAGAACTAAAATTAACGCTCCAAAAACAGCTCCAAAATATAAAGTTACATTAGGAATTATGCCAGATTATACTGATCATGGCGATGGTTTACATGTTGATGGTGTAACGGATAATCGTCCGGCTCAACTTGCCGGAATTCAAAGCGGTGATATCATTACAAAAATTGGAGATTGCGAAATCAAAGAAGTCTACGGCTATATGAAATGTCTTTCCGGTATCAATGCCGGCGACGAATTACCGGTTACATTTTTACGCAATGGAGAAACAATGACCGCTAAAGTTAAATTTTAATTTAATTAAAAATCTTAGCTAACATTTCTTTCAACAAATCAGTTTCGTGCAATTGGTTCGCTCCTACTCCTTTACTTTTGACATCTATGTCGCGTAAAGTTGAAACAATTGCACTAATTTTTTTCATCGAAAAGTTTTTTAAAGCCAAATCATAATCTTTCAAAAAATAGGGATTAACTTTTAAAACTTTGGCAACATTACCGGGTGATTTGTCTTTTAATCCATGGTATTGCAACAAACTGGAAAAAAAACTAAAGACCATTCCGGTTGTTAAAATCATTGGATATTCCTTTTTGTTTTGAGCAAAATGATCTGCAATTCGATAAGCTTGTAATTGGTTTCGTTCGCCAATTGCTTTTCGAAATTCAAAAACATTAAAATCTTTACTGAAACCTATATTTTCTTCGATGTGAGCTGGCGTAAAAGTGGTTCCTTTTGGTAAAATTATTTGGAGCTTTTCCAATTCATTATTAATCCTACTTAAATCTGTGCCCAAAAACTCAACTAACATGGCGGTGGCTTTCGGTTCAATATGATATCCTTTACCTTGTAAAACTCTTGAAATCCATGTACCCACATGATTTTCGTACAATTTTTTGCTTTCAAAAAGCAAACCTTCTTTCTCAATCAATTTAGTTAAACTTTTTCGCTTGTCTAAGCTTTTGTACTTGTATGCAATAACTAAAACCGTTGTTGGTTGTATATTTTTCACATAACTCTCCAGTTCATCAATGCTACGTGACAATTCCTGTGCTTCTCTAACAATAATTACCTGACGATCGGCCATCATTGGATAACGTTTAGCAGCAGAAATTACATCTTCAATAGAAACATCTCTTCCATATAAAACCTGTTGGTTAAATGCTCTTTCGTCTTCTGATAGAATATTACTTTCTATAAATTCAGTTAATTTATCAATATAATAAGGCTCTTCTCCCATCAAAAAATAGATAGGTTTGATGTTTCCGCCACTTATATCTTTGATAATTTTTGCTATTTCTTCCATTTATTTTAATAAGGCATAAATTTGAATAGAATTTTTACTGAATCAATTTTATATATTTGTAGATGCAAAAACTGAATTTTTCTGACTATTCTTTTCGCTTCAAAAATAGTGAAAATAAAGTCTCCGTGTTCGATGAAATTAGGAAAAAATTTATTGTTCTCACTCCGGAAGAATGGGTTAGAATTCATGTGGTTCAATATTTAATTCAAGAAAAAAGCTATCCTAAATCTTTAATAAATGTCGAAAAACTTATTAAAATTAGCACAATAAGTAAACGATATGATATAGTTGTTTATCAACCGAATGGAGAAATATTTTTGTTGATAGAATGCAAGAAACCGGATGTAATTATTAACCAACTCGTTTTTGATCAAATTGCACGATACAACTTAACTTTAAAGGCAAAATATTTAATGGTAACAAACGGACTAAATCACTATTTTTGTCAAATGGATTTTGAGCAGGAACGGTATGTTTTTTTAAAGGATATTCCTGACTATGAACTTCAAAACTAATATTTTGGATTCCTTTATTATATTCTTATTTTGAAGAAAATCGCAATCGTTATTCTCAATTGGAATGGGGCAAAACTTCTTCAACAGTTTCTGCCTTCAGTTCTTTCCTATTCACAGGAAGCAACAATCTATGTAGCCGATAATGCCTCGACTGACGAATCGATTTCTGTTTTAAAAACACAATTTCCATCAGTCAAAATAATAAAAAATAGCTTTAATTTTGGTTTTGCACAAGGTTATAATGAATGTTTAAAATTTGTAGAAGAGGAAATTTATTGCTTGGTCAATTCCGATATTGAAGTTACTGAAAACTGGTTGGCTCCAATACTGGAACTATTCGACAAAAACGAAAAAATAGCCATTATTCAACCAAAAATTTTAGATTTTAAAGATAAAGCCTATTTTGAATATGCCGGTGCAGGTGGAGGTTTTATTGATAGATTTGGATATCCATTTTGTCGAGGTCGCATTTTCGATTCCATTGAAAAAGACAACGGACAATATGATGATGTCAAAAAGATTTTTTGGGCTTCCGGCGCCTGCTTTTTCATCCGAAAAAAAGTTTTTAAGAAATTAGAAGGATTTGATGCTGATTTTTTTGCACATCAGGAAGAAATTGATCTATGCTGGAGAAGTCATAACCTTGATTATGAAACCTATTATTGTGGGTTTTCAAAAGTGTATCATCTAGGCGGAGGAACGTTGTCGAATATAAATCCAAGGAAAACTTTTTTAAATTTCAGGAATTCTTTGTTTATGTTGGTTAAAAATTTGCCAACTGTTCATCTGATTTGGATTTTATTGATTCGGATGATTTTTGATGGTATTGCTGGAATTCAATTCTTGTTACAAGGAAAATTTTCTCATTTTACAGCAATAATTAAAGCCCATTTTTATTTCTATGCTTTGCTACTAAATATGTTACGTAAAAGAAAAAACAATCAGCAATCAAATTATTATTTCACTATGAGTATTATCTATCATTATTTTATCAAAAAGGAGAAAAATTTTGTTGATAAATTTAACAATAGTTTATCGTAATCATTTTAAGATTATAAGCTTTTTGGTGTTAATTTTGTTATAAATTTAAAAAGTTAAGTTATATGAAAAAAGTCGTTTTATTATTAGCACTAGTTGCTCTTTCATTAGGTTCATGCGGCACGAAGAAAAAAATTGCCGAATTAGAGTCCAAAAACAAAGAGTGTCAGGATTTATTAAATTCTACAACCGTAAAGTTAAACATGTGTTTATCTGAAAAAGACATTTTAAATAATCAAATAGCTGATTTAAAAAAGACAAATTCAGATTTAATCAGCAATGTTGGAAATATGACAATGTTATCCACTAAAGGAGCAGAAAACTTAGAAAAATCATTAGAGAGTTTAAAAGAAAAAGATTTAAAAATCTCTCGTTTACAGGACGCTTTGACCAAAAAAGATAGTGTTACTTTAGCTTTAGTAACCAGTTTAAAAAGTTCGGTAGGTATTAATGATCCGGATATAGAAATAAATGTTGAAAAAGGAGTTGTCATGATTTCTATTGCTGACAAAATGCTTTTTAAATCCGGTAGTTATGAAGTTAGTGACCGAGCTAAAGAAGTATTAGGTAAAGTGGCAAAAGTAGTAAATGACAAGTCAACATTTGAATGCATGGTTGAGAGTCATACTGACAACGTTCCTTATAGAAATGGTGTTTTACTTGACAATTGGGACTTAAGTGTTAAAAGAGCTACTTCTGTTGTTCGCGTTTTAACTAACGACCATAAAGTAAACCCAAAACAATTAATAGCTGCCGGTAGAGGTGAATTTATTCCTTTAGTAGAAAATGATTCTACACAGAATCGTTCTGCAAACAGAAGAACTCGTATTATCGTTATGCCAAAAATTGATGAATTTTATAATATGATAGAAAAAGAAATGAAAAACCAAGCAGGTAAATAAGATTGGTTATTCTTCAGTAAAAAAACGTACTGAACTTTCAGTACGTTTTTTTTATGCTTTTGTTTTATTATTCTTTTAAAAAATATTGCTATCTCCTTTTCCTTCCCGGATAACAACCGGTTCACCCTCCGATAAATCAATAATTGTTGAAGGCTGATTATCACCATAACCTCCATCAATAATTAAATCAACTTTATTTTGCCATTTCTCGAAAATCAATTCAGGATCAGTAGAATATTCTAACACTTCATCTTCATCATAAATAGAAGTTGACACAATAGGGTTACCTAAAAGTTTTACAATCTCTAATACAATAGCATTGTTAGGAACTCGAATACCCACAGTCTTCTTCTTTTTAAATTCTTTTGGAAGGTTGTTGTTACCGGGTAAAATAAACGTATACGGACCGGGTAAAGTTCTTTTTAAGATTTTAAAAGTTGTAGTATCAATTTGTCTGATGTAATCCGAAATATTACTTAAATCATGACAAATAAAGGAAAAATTAGCTTTTTCTAATTTTATTCCTTTGATTTTAGCAATTCGTTCTAAAGCTTTTGTATTGGTGATATCACATCCTAATCCGTATACAGTGTCCGTAGGATAAATTATCAAACCACCTTCTTTGAGCACTTTTACAACTTTTGCAATAGCAACTTCATTAGGATTTTCAGGATATATTTTGATGAATTGCGACATTTTTATAATCATTGTTGAGAGCAAAAGTACATTAGAATTTTAAAAATACTGGTGTATTTTTAAAATTATGCATAAAAAAAGCCCTGCATTGCAGAGCTTTAAAATATTTTAAATAAATTTATTCAGCAACTATTTCATAAGGCAATTCAACTACAACATTTCTGTGTAAACGCACAGTAGCTGCATATTTTCCGGTTCTTTTTACAGTTCCTGAAGTGATGAATTTTCTTTCGATTGGTTGACCTTCTTTTTCTAGAGCTTCAGCGATGTCAATATTGGTTACAGAACCAAATAATTTTTCACCACCAGCTTTTGCAGAAATTTTAATATCAAGAGCTTTTAGGGCTTCAGCTATTTTTTTAGCATCATCCACTACTTTTTGCTCTTTGTGTGCTTTTTGTTTCAAGTTTTCAGCCAATACTTTTTTAGCTGAAGGAGTTGCTAATGCAGCAAACCCTTGTGGAATTAAAAAATTTCTACCATATCCTGGTTTTACTGAAACGATATCGTCTTTAAACCCTAAATTTTGAACGTCTTTTTTTAAGATTAGTTCCATGTTGTTGTCCTTTTTTATAGAAGTTAGGTTCCGGTTTGGGAAACCAACAACTTAATTAATTATTATTTTAATAAATCCGCCACATATGGCATCAAAGCTAAATGTCTTGCTCTTTTAACAGCAACAGACACTTTTCTTTGGTATTTTAATGAAGTACCTGTTAATCGTCTTGGTAAAATTTTACCTTGTTCGTTAACAAATTTCAATAAAAAGTCTGCATCTTTATAGTCAATGTATTTAATACCTGATTTTTTAAAACGACAATACTTTTTAATTTTATTGGTATCTATGTTCAAAGGAGTAAGATATCTGATATCTCCTTCTTTTTTTCCTTTAGCTGATTGCTCGATTGTTGACATAGTAATTACGCTTTAACTTTTAATTTTTCTCTTCTTCTCTCTGCCCAAGAAATTGCATGTTTATCTAAACTTACTGTTAGAAAACGCATAATTCTTTCGTCACGTCTTAATTCAGTTTCAAAACCTATGATACTATCAGCAGGTGCTTTGAATTCGAATAAATGGTAAAAACCACTTTTCTTGTGTTGGATTTCGTAGGCTAATTTTTTCAAGCCCCAATCCTCTTTGGATACCATCTGTGCCCCTTTGGCGGTAAGAAAATCTTCGAATTTGCTTACTGTTTCCTTTACCTGTTGTTCAGATAAAACGGGATTCAAGATGAAAACAGCTTCATAATGATTCATAATAATTTACTTTAAAATTGTTAAATTGGGTGCAAAATTAAGAATTTAATTTGAATATCCAAGTCTAAATAAGCAAATAATCAACATATAGCAAAAAAGTTTAAAAAAATTAGTTTTTATCGATGAAATGCACTATGTTTGTTTCACCAAATCTATAATAACCTTATTATGAAATTAAATTGTGTCGTCGTCGATGACAGTTCTATTCAAAGAATGATCATCACAAAGTTAGTGAATAATCACCAGAATCTTAATCTAATAGGTGATTTTTCCAATGCTATTGAGGCAAAGAGTTGTATGTCTATACACTCTATTGACCTCATTTTTCTTGATATCGAAATGCCTATAATTAATGGGTTCGATTTTCTTGATGGGTTGAAACAAAAACCCCAAATTATTTTTATCACCTCAAAAGCAGATTACGCTGTAAAAGCTTTTGATTATGATGCAACCGATTATCTTCAAAAACCAATTTCTGTAGATCGTTTTGATTCTTCTGTAAAAAGAGCCATCGAATTGCACAAATTAAGACATGAAGTAACGGAAGAAGAAGGAGATTATATCTTCATAAAAAGTAATTTGAAAAAATTAAAAGTATTCACTTCTAAAATTAAGTGGATTGAAGCGTATGGTGACTATGTAAAAGTAGTTACTGATGAAGACAGCAACTTTGTACTTTCTACCATGAAGTCGTTTGAAAATGATTTATCTAAAGACCGTTTTCTAAGAGTTCACAAATCGTTTATTGTAAACATTGATAAAATCGAACGTTTCAATAGTAAGTTTGCTGAAATTGGCGTAACTAAAATTCCATTAAGCAGAAATAAAAAGGATGATTTGAAAAAAGCTCTAGCGATTGCTTAAGTAACATCAACATTCACAATAAGCTTTACTGCTCTATATTGCAAAATAACATCAAAACTATTCAGTATTTTCAGGATAGTTTTTTTTGTGCCTTTTGGTGAAACCGAATCCGGAATCTTAATCATAATCGTCCAAATGTATTCGTTTCTAATTTTACTGACAGCAGGTTCTTCCGGTCCCAAAACAGGCATATTCAATTGTTGATTCAAAACTTGATACAACCACATGGAACTTTCTTTCACCTTTTCAAAATCTTTATGTTTCAACGTAATTTTGATTAATTTAAAGAATGGTGGATATTTAAAAATCTGTCGTTCGTATAGCTGTTCTTTATACATTGCCAAATAATCATGGTGGGTTACCTGTTGAATGGTGTTGTGATTTGGATTATAAGTTTGAATGATAACTTTTCCTTTTTTTTCATATCTTCCTGCCCTGCCTGAAACCTGTGTCATCATTTGGAAACTCCTTTCAAAAGCTCTAAAATCAGGAAAATATAGCATGTTATCAGCATTTAATATTCCTACCAAACTAACATTATCAAAATCTAAACCTTTGGCTAACATTTGTGTGCCCACTAAAATATCAACTTCTCTATTTTGAAATTTATCTATGATTTTTTCATAACCAAATTTTCCACGGGTTGTATCTTGATCCATTCGTTGTATCTTCCTATTGGGAAAAAGAGAGGCTAGCTCCAATTCAATTTGCTCAGTTCCAAAACCTTTAGTAGTCAAATCAACACTCGAACATTGATGACAATGAGTTGGTTTAGCAATTGAATGTCCGCAATAATGACAACGCAATTGATTTTTATATTTATGATACGTCAAACTTACGTCACAATTCGGACATTGCGGAATATGTCCACACGTCATGCATTCTAACAAAGGAGCATATCCACGTCTGTTTTGAAAAAGAATAACCTGTTCATTTAAAGATAATGCGGAAGTAATTTCTTCTATTAAAGTGTCACTAAAATGACCGTTCATTTTTTTACGGAAATACTTATCTTTTAAATCAATCAATATAATTTCGGGCATTGGAACATTATTATAACGTTCAAAAAGTTCAACTAAACCGTATTTATTATTTTGAGAATTATAATAAGTTTCTAAACTTGGCGTTGCCGAACCTAAAACAACTTTTGCTTTATGGTAATTAGCCAAAACAGTGACCGAATCACGTGCATGATAACGAGGTGCCGGATCAGTCTGTTTGAAGTTTTGTTCATGTTCCTCATCCACAATGACCAATCCTAAATTAGAAAAGGGTAAAAACATGGCAGAACGAGCTCCGATTACCACTTGTGCTTTTGGAGAATTTTCTAAAACCTGATTCCACACTTCTACCCTTTCATAATTGCTGTATTTTGAATGAAAAACAGCAACTTTATTGCCAAAAAATTTACGCAAACGTGAAAGTAGTTGAGTTGTCAAAGCTATTTCAGGAAGTAAAAACAATATTTGCTTATCGGTTTTCATCACTTCCTGAATGAGTTGACAATAGATTTCCGTTTTTCCACTGGAAGTTACCCCATGAAGTAAACAAATTTCTTTTTGCTCAAATTTCAGTTTAATTTCATCCAATGCTTTTTGTTGAGCAGGACTTAAAACCAAGTTTTCATTTAAATCTAATGCCTCAAAATCGGTTCTATCTTGGATAAGATGATATTCTTCAAAAATAACTTTATCAACAAGTACTTTCAAAACAGCTGAGGATACTTTAGAAAATTCGAGCAATTTTTTCGCCGAAATAGGCTTTTTCTCAACAGCTTGCAATTGAAAATAACCTAAAAGTAACTCACTTTGTTTTTTGGCTTTTAATGAATTTAGCAACTCATTCAAGCTTTCATTAGAAGTATAATTTTGATGAAGTTTTATATATTTTACTAATTTAGGTTTATAATTTTCCTGAATTTCTTCCCGTAGCATAATGATATTTTTATCAATTAGCTTTTGCAAAAGAGGAAAAATATTCTTTTTATTTAAAATATTCATCACATCATTTACTTTCAAAGAACTTTGGTGTTGGAGAGCTTCAAAAATTAGAAATTCATCATCTGTGAGATTGAGTTCTTCTAGCGCTTCATAATGTTTAAAAGAAATAATCGTTTCGCTTTCCAATAATAATGTGGAAGGCAATGCAGCCCGAAACACTTCGCCAATCGAACACATATAATAAGTAGAAATCCATTGCCAATGTTTTAATTGGGTTTCATTTACAAGAGGATTTTCATCTAAAATTTGATAGATTTCTTTTGCTTCATATAAAGTTGGTGGGTTTTGATGCAACTCAATTGCCAAAGCTGTAAAAATTTTGCTTTTACCAAAGGGAACAGCGATTCGCATTCCGGGTTTTATGAAATAATATTCTGCCTCAGTTACTTTATAAGTAAAGGTTTTATCTAGTGCTAAGGGCAAAATAACTTCAATGAAGTAAGCCATAATTGTTTAATTTCAAAAATTAGTTGCGGCAAAATTCTGTTTTAATCAAAAAGATTTTTTCTCTTTAATTTATTAATGGTAGCATTTAGTTCAAATCCGAGTAATAATATCATGCAGTTAATCCAAATGTAAAACATCAGGATTAACAAGGTACCAATAGAACCATAGAGTTCATTATATTTGGCAAACTTGACTACATAAATTCCAAAAACATAGGATGAAAGTAAAATTAAAAGTGTTGTAAAAACCGAACCAATGCTTATAAATGGAACTTTTGATATTTGTTTGGTACCAAATTTAAAAAGTAATGAAGTTGTTGTTAAAATCATTAAAACAACAAATCCAAACCGAATCATTTCAACAAATGTAATATCTGTGTCGATGATTTTATGTAAATGTATTTTTTGAATAATAATTTCTGAAATTAAAATGGCTACAATAGTAATTATTAATATGAATGAAAATAAAAGTGACATTCCGAGTGCTATAATATATTGTCTGATGAAATTTCGGTTTATGGTAATATGATAGGAAGTTTCAAATCCGCCCAAAACGGCATTTATTCCATTGGTCATTAAGAAAATTGACAAAATAAACCCGGAAGACAATAAGCCTTGGTAACTGTTATTTAGGATGTCATCGATAATTGTTTTGATTGCTTCAAACGTATTGGGTGGCACTCCATCTTCTACAAATTTTAGAAAATCATCCTGAAATCCTTCAATAGGAATATAGGGAATCAAGTTCAAGATGAACAATGCAAACGGAAACAAGGCCATGAAAAAACTAAAAGCAATGGCTCCGGCCCGATAAGAAAAAGCCCCTTCTACAATTCCAATAATATATAATTCCATCAAATCATAAAACGACAAACCTTCTAACCATGGAAGTTTGATTCTTTTCATTAATCGAACTATGTGTTTGACTATTGGTATTTTATCTATTTTTTCTTCTATCTCTAATGACATTTTATTGTTGGAAGTTTCAAGTTTTATTAAAAAGCTTTTAAACTTAAATCCATGTTATACACAGAATGGGTCAATGCTCCTGAAGAAATATAATTCACGCCACAAGCTGCATATTGCCGAATGGTTGTTTCATTGATGTTTCCTGAACTTTCGGTCAAACATTTATTTCCAATTATTTCTACTGCTTTTTTAGTGGTTTCAAAATCAAAATTATCCAGTAATATTCTATAAACACCTCCACTATTAAGAATTTCTTCTATTTCCTTAAGGTTTCTAGCTTCCACGATAATTTTTATGTCTAATTCATTTTGTATTAGATAATCTTTCGTTTTTTGAATAGCCAATGAAATTCCACCGGCAAAATCGTTGTGATTATCTTTCAGCATAATCATATCATAAAGAGCAAAACGATGGTTTTCGCCTCCTCCTATTTTGACAGCCCATTTTTCAGCGGCTCTAAATCCGGGAGTCGTTTTTCGGGTATCTAATATTTTTGTAGCTGTTCCATCTAATAAATCAACATATTTTTTTGTTTTGGTTGCAATTGCACTCATTCGTTGCATTGAATTTAACACTAAACGTTCGGCTTTCAATATTGATTGTGAACTGCCGGTAACATGAAAAACAACATCTCCATATTTAACAAAACTACCGTCAGGAATAAACGTTTCAATTTTTAAATTCGAGTCAACTTCATTAAAAATCATTTTAGCAAATTCTACACCAGCTATTATTCCATTCTCTTTTACTAATAATTTTGCTTTTCCTATTGCAGATTTTGGGATACAAGCCAGCGAACTATGGTCCCCCACTCCAATATCTTCTCTAATTCCATTTTTTATTATTAATTCTAATTCCTTTTGAAATTGAACTTCAGTAATCATATTATTTTTTTTTTAACGAAATGCTAATGTAGGAAATTGTTTTGATTTTTATAGAATGATTGATTCAAAAAAACTACGCAATTACGTGGTTTCTTTTGAAATTTTTAAATAAAGGTTATTTTTTTTCTTCACTTCACAAGTACTTTTGCCCAAGAGAGTATAAAGTGGACAAAATGTTGCAAAAGCGGTAACAATTAAAATTGAACTGACACCTAAAACTATCCATTTGATCATGTCGTTTTCAATAAAACCCGACATAAATACAATTAAAAGTATAATTCCAATGATGACTCTAACAAAACGGTCTGTATTGCCTACATTTTTTTCATAATAAAAAGTTTTGGTTTTTTGAAGATTAGAAAATATTTAATGCCGTTAAGAAATATATAAAATTTGAATTGTTTATAAGTTGAGAATTCGGAGACATTCAGAGCAGGGTGAAAATGATTTTGAAGATGCTTCCTGCGTCAGCATGACAAGTTGTTAGCAGTTTTTTTTGGTTTAAAATTGTTTGAGGTTGTTCAGAATTTCTATATTGTCGGCTATCAATAAAAATAATATAGATTCGCAGTGTGATAAAGTTCGCGGTTTTCCATAAACGTCCTCCACAAAAAAAGCAATCATTTATAGTTGCTTTTTGCTTTTATAGTGTTTTTCTGTGGTTAGTTTCTTCTGGTTCTCATCATGATGGTATAAGAAGTGTGAGGGAAAATATAGATTAATTTGGGGAATTATAGGTGTCAAATAAAAACTGGAGTGTATGATTAATATTATTGGCTTCAATTTTTGAAGTTTCAGTTTTAATTTCCAGCCATTTTTCAATGATTAGTTCAAACTCATTCCCCACTTCATAAACCACTTCTACGCCCAGTTTAGCTAGGGCAGCAGCATTACATTCCTGTTCGTAATGATTTAAAATGGGGATGCTGAGCACTTTCTTTCTCAGGTATAAAGCTTCAGCCGGTGTTTCAAATCCTCCTCCTGTAATGATTCCGTGACAAGTGATTAAACTTTCATTAAAATACTTTTGGTTTACCGGATAATATGTTATGTTTCCTCGGGTGTACTTCTGACTTACTTCGCTTAAAAACCAATGAAAGTGCTGTTCAGGAAGTTTAGTAAATGCTTTTTCTAAACAATCCTTGTCAAATGAAGGCAAGTAAACAGTAACATGATCTAAATCTTTTGGTTCAGCTTGACGTATTTCATCTTTAATGATTGGGGGATGAATAAAAGAATCGTATTGCTCAAAATGTAACCCAATATGTTTAGGAGATGGAGCATAATGCTTAAAAATAGTTTCTCCTATAAAACTCTTTTTTTCAGGTCTAGGTGTAAATTCAGAAATAAAACTAGCCTGATGTCCAAATTGTACCGAATGGACATTTTGTAATTTGCAAGCCAAAGCCGTTACAGAATCAAAATCATTGATAACAACATCATACTCTTTTAAGGGTAAAGCTTTTGCATCATTATACATTTGAAAAGGTTTAATGTTTTTAACAATAGCCATATAGTCTAAACCGCCACATTTACTGTAAAGCAGACTACACCCTTTGCTTTTATATTTTACCGGTAAATCAATGGGTAAAGTGGCATTGTTTCCACTCAAAAAAAAGTCGACTTCTCCATATTTCTTAAAATATGGATACAACTGTATCGCCCTACTGATGTGACCGTTACCCGTTGCTTGAATTGCATAAAATATTTTCATGGAATTTTTTTTTAATTAAAAGTTATTGTATACTCTTTCAAAACGTTTTGTTGATATGATAAAATCAATCAACTTATTACGATAAAATTTTAGTGATAGTGTCATTTTGAATATCCGCCTCTTTTAACTCCACATCAACAAACTCGAATTTTTGATATTGATAAATACTCCATTTCTTTTTTTTGTATTCTAAAGCGGTTAAATTCTCAAGCCAATCACCACTATTTTAATACAAAACTTTTCCATGTTGGTTTTTAATTTCTTTCATTTGAGGTTTGTTAACGTGACCACACTAAATAACTGTAGTTTTTTTCAATAGCAATTTCAGCCGCTGTAGTTTCAAAATTTGAGACAAAAGATGCTGCTTTTTTAACACTGTCTTTAATCATTTTAGAGTAACTTCTTTTTCCCTTACCAAAAAAAACACGAACCCAATTGATAAAACTATTCATTAAAATCAATAAATCATATCCTTTTCCACCCAATTTTGCGAGAAATTTTGCATATCCTTTTGTAGAAGAATCAAAC
>NZ_JBIKJL010000012.1:0-50962 GCF_044361015.1 Flavobacterium sp. | reverse complement strand
GCCTATGGCGATTTTGTGCAAACACCAAGACAGGAATATATTAAATACGAAGCCAATTTTAAATCGGAAAAAGCATCCCACTTCATTTTGAATTATCAATACAATAAAGAAGGGCGTACGTTTCGTGCCGAGGCTTATTATAAATCGTATGATGATTTGGTAACGTTTGATTCCCAACAACCGCAGTTTGATTCGGATTACAATTCAAACGGAACCGGTTTTGCTCAAGGACTTGACATTTTCTGGAGAGATAATAAAACATTTAAAAATACCGAATATTGGGTTTCCTATTCGTTCATTGATTCAGAACGATTGTACCGCAATTTTCAGACAGCGGCACAACCCAGTTTTATTGCAGACCATACGCTTTCTATTGTTACAAAACATTGGATTGAAGATTGGAAATCGCAAATCGGATTTTCATATACTGTAAATTCAGGTCGTCCTTACAATAATCCAAATGAGGCAGAATTTATGAATGGGATGACCAAACCGTTTCAAAATCTAAGTTTCAATTGGGCTTATTTGATTTCGCAACAAAAGATACTGTATTTCTCTGTTTCGAATATCTTAGGAACTGAAAACGAATTTGGATATCAATATGCAAACACCCCTGATATGAATGGCGATTTTCAACGAAGAGCCATTGGTCAGCCCGCTGATAGATTTTTCTTTATCGGGTTCTTTTGGACCATTAGTGATGATAAGAAATCGAATCAGTTGGATAATCTATAGGTGCTAAGGTTCTAAGTTACTAAGGCTCTAAGGTTGAAAAGGTCACTCATTATTATCAGATGCCTTAGCAACTAAGTACCTCAGAACCTCAGGGCCTCAGAAATAACAATTCATCACCAAAAATCAACAACTCAGTCAAACTCCTTTTCAAAACCACTTTTTTCAACTGAAATTTGTTTCATCAAAAGAGTTAAACAATAGTAAACTTTTAAACATTTACATCATGACAAAAATTATCGTTACCATCGTTTTATTAGTTACCACACAATTATTTTCCCAAAGTCAGTACGAACAAGGAATGAGTAAAGCCTTCGCTCTGTGGGGAGAAGGAAAAAACACCGAAGCATCTGACCTGTTTGCACGCATCGCTTCTGCAGAAAAAAACAATTGGTTGCCCAATTACTATGTAGCATTTGTAAATACTTCTGCAGCTTTTGAAACCAAAGACAAAGATCAAATGAATACTTTATTGACAAAAGCACAAACAGCTTTGGATGTAGAAATAGCACAGCAACCGAACAACGCCGAGTTATTAGTTATGCAAGCCATGATTCACACCGCTTGGATTGCATATGACCCAATGACCAACGGCATGAAATTGTCCGGAAAAGTAATGGAACTATATGGAAAGGCAGAGGTGATTGCCCCAACCAATCCACGCGTGGTTTTTGGAAAAGCTGAATTTGAAATGGGTTCTGCTCAATTTTTCGGAACAGATACTCAACCAATCTGTGCACAAATTGCGAAATCAATCGAACTTTTTGCTACTTTTAAACCTGAGACTGCTTTTCACCCAAATTGGGGATTAGAGCGAGCAAAGGAAGCACGAGACGCTTGTAAATATTAACGAACATGAACAAATTAATTAAAGAATTTCCACGAGCAACCGCAATTGTAGTAGGCATATTTGTTGTGCTGATACTTTTAAAATTAGTTACAGGCGGACAAGTAGCTTGGAATAGTGAATTAGCAATAAGTTTTGGTTTTACCATTCTTTATGGATATTCTTTATATTATGCCAATGCTTTTCTTTTCATGCAGTTGGACCATTATTTTAAAGAGGAACGTTTTTCTCGCAAACGTCTTTTTATTGGAGCTTTTGCATCATTTATATTTTCAATTTTGGTGATTTTTTTATTGCGAATCTTTGAAGATGTTATAATTGAAGGCAAATCATGGGAGGCATTTTTGGTAGCGGAACGACCTGCAAATTACTTAATTTCCATCGTGCTTACTTTTATTGTTACTTTAGGGATACATGCTTTTTATTTTTACAAAGCCTATCAGGAGCATAAAGTAAAAGAACAAAAAGTAATTGCCGGAACAGCATCGGCACAATTTGAAAGTTTAAAAAATCAAATCGATCCGCATTTTTTGTTCAATAGTTTGAATGTTTTGAGTTCGTTAATTGAAGAAAATCCGGAAAATGCTCAAAAGTTTACCACTTCCTTATCTAAAATATACCGCTATGTTTTGGAGCAAAAGGATAAGGAGTTGGTTCCGGTTGCAGAAGAATTGGCTTTTGCCAAAACGTATATGAACTTATTGAAAATGCGTTTTGAAAATAGTATCACTTACGAATTGCCTGAAGGATTTGCTAATGATGAAGCAAAAGTGGTTCCGCTCTCGTTACAATTATTATTAGAAAACTGCATCAAACACAACGTGGTAAGCGAGAGTAAACCGTTGCATATAAAAATTTATACAGAGAATAACCAATTGGTTGTTGAAAATAATTTGCAAAAGAAGGAAATTCTCTCAGACAGAAAAGGAGTTGGGTTGCAGAATATTGTCAATCGATATGCCATCATTACTCAGCGAAAAGTGTTGGTAGAAGAATCAGAAAAATCATTTAAAATAGTACTACCTATATTAACAAAACAAATTTCAATTATGGAAACACAAATGAAATACAACGAGAACACGGCTTACTTAAGAGCCAAAGATCGAGTAGAAAAACTCAAAGGTTTTTACGGGAATTTAATTTCCTACTGCGTGGTAATTCCAGTTTTAATTATCGTGAATTTGAATACATCTAAATTTCAGTGGTTTTGGTTCCCAATGTTAGGTTGGGGAATGGGCTTGACTTTCCATGCATTAGAAACTTTTGGTTACGGAAAATCCTGGGAAGAACGTAAAATTCAGGAAATTTTAGAGAAAGAGGACAAACAGAAAAACACATGGAATTAAAAGTATCATTTATGGAAACTAACGAAGAATACGAAAGATATCAAAAAGCAAGTAAAAAAGTTCAGGAAATAAAAGGCTTTTATAGTCACTTAATTGCCTACGTATTTGTGATTCCGGTTACTGCATTTATAAACATAAAGTATACACCCGAACATTATTGGTTTTTTTATCCGATGATAGGGTGGGGAATAGGAGTACTGTTTCACGGAATAGGTGTTTTTGGCACCGATACTATGTTTAGTAGTGATTGGGAACATCGAAAGATCAAACAATTTATGGAAGAGGAAAAAAACAAGAATAAATAGTAATTAAAAAGTATCAATTATGAATTCTCAAGACGAAATAAAATACCAAGAGGCTCTTAAACGAGTAAAAAAAATTAAAGGATTTTACACACATGCTATTGTGTATGTAATCATCAATTTAATGATTATAATTGTGAATTATCAAAATTTAGATCCGGGAGAATCGTATTTTCAGTACAAAAATTTTACGACACTCTTGTTCTGGGGAATTGGCTTAGTGGCCCACGGATTCTCAGTTTTTGTTCCACAATGGTTTTTAGGTAATAATTGGGAAGAACGAAAAATTAAGGAACTAATGGATAAAGAGAAGAATAGTAAGTGGGAATAGTTGTCAGTAATCAGTTTTAAGTGTTCAGCTTTTACCCATAATTCATAACCACATACTAGCATGAAAATCATCATTATCGAAGACGAAAAACCGGCCGCACGTTTGTTGCAACGTAAATTAGAAAAAGTAGGTTTACAGGTGGATACACTTTTACATTCTGTGGAAGAATCGTTGGAGTGGTTTCAGAACAATGCTCATCCGGATTTGATTTTTTTAGATATTCAATTATCTGATGGGTTGTCTTTTGAAATTTTTGAACAAATCGAAATCAAAAGTGCAGTTATTTTCACGACTGCTTTTGATGAATATGCGTTGCGAGCCTTCAAATTAAACAGTATTGATTATTTGCTAAAACCGATTGATGAAGACGATTTATCAATTGCAATTACAAAATTCAAAAATCGATTTCAAAAAAGCATTATTTCTTCCTTAGATTTTGAAGCCATTAAGCGAATGTTAGTGAATCCGATTGAAAGAACATTTAAACAGCGATTTACCATCAAAATTGGGGAACGCCTTAAAATGATTCCGTTAGACGAGGTGGAGTGTATTTATAGCGAAAATAAAGGGACTTATTTACACACCCTCGATAATCGCGACTATTTAATCGATGGTACGTTAGATCATGTAGAAACGGAATTGAATCCAGAACATTTTTTCAGGGTAAGCCGAAAGTTCATCATTCCATTAAAATCAATTAAAGATATTCTGGTTTACAGTAACTCAAGATTAAAAGTAATTTTACCATCTTATAAAGAGGACGAGGTAATTGTCAGTCGCGAACGCGTAAACGATTTTAAGGAATGGTTGGGGTAAAAAAAAGACTGTCAATTTTGACAGTCTTTTTTGTAAACATTTGGTACTTATAATTTAGAATTCTTCAAATTCCTGAGTTTCATTTCTGTTTGCTTTTCGCACATTAATAGCTTTGTTATCGGCACCAGTTACAAAAGCAACAAATTCAATGTTATTACTATTAGCAATATTTGCAGGAATTGGGACAGAAAACGATTTTTTGTATGTTTTTCCTACTTTAGTTTCTTCTGAAGCAATTGGCTCACCAAAAAGAGGAGTCAAACATGATTTTAAAACGTGTTCGTGCTCAAAATCATTTATATAAGGCAACCCACCGTAAAAAGCGGTATAGTTTACTTGGTCGTAAATTAAATCATTTTCTAAGACATACACCACTAATTTCAGATTTTCAAAATCTTTGCTAAATTTTATATTTACGTCAAGGGTAATATTTGTTGAACTAACTTGGTTTGACATTGATAAACCTAATTTTGGATTATCACCTTGTGTTAAATTAATTACTTGAGTAATGTTGTTTTGTTCAAGTGGCTGCCAGCGTGTCATTCTGTTTAAAAGAGCTTTTGGGTAACCCGCCATGTTTAAAACTGACTCTAAAGAACTTGTATCATAATTATAAGGATCATAAGCCGCATCAGCAGGATTTGAACTGGAACGATGAATACCAACGGGTACAATAAATTCTGATTGAGCACGAGCTAGTTCAATTGCATGTGATACTCTTGGGCAATTGCCACACCATGTTCCGGTATAATCTTCTATTAAAACTCTTTTCACAAAATTAATTTCAGAACCATCATGAAATCTTACTGAAATTGGCTCAGAAAGTACACCGTAATATTTAGCTTGAACAGTATAGGTGCCAATTTCCGTAGTGGTAAAAGTATTTCCATCAATCGGAGTATTATTCACAAGAATAGTAGCATCTTCAGTTATAATTTCCCCTGAATTGGTTGTAACAGTAAATGTAATAGTCTCTCCAATTACCTTAATTGAATTATCAGTAGTTAAACCAATAGATTCAACCGATTCCAAAATTTTGTAATCGGTACTACAAGAAAAAAAACTGAAAATTATAAGTAATATCCCTAAGACACCAAATTTATTCATGCTATTATTGTTTGAATATTTTTACATTTGAAGAAACTCCTTCAGAGTTTGTAAAACGTGCAATGTAAATAGAAGTATTTAAATTGCTTAGATTGATATTTTGAGATCCTTCAGAAAAATTTAAATCTTTAATTAATTGACCGTTTAAATTGAATAATGTTACGTTTCCTTTATTAGCTGCTGTAAACGAAAATTCGTCAGAAACAACCGTGTTTTTAACATCAATACCTAAACTTGATAAGTCTTCAAGATTTATTAAACTTAAGGCTGGATCATATCGGTAAGTAAAAGTAATTGCACTTGATTCAAAACCTAAGGCATATACTGAAAACACTAAGTCCATTATACCACCTGAACCTGGATTAAAATTCACAAAATGATCTCCTTGCGAAGGATTACTTTGACCAGGAGCCAAGATATTTTCGTAATCAGGATAAATACCGTTTAAAGTAACACTGTCAAAGCAAGATCCACCATAGCATAATTCAAAATTAGCCCCGGTTGTATTAACCAAACCAATACATTTAATTTTTATGTCTAGTGGAGTAGATGAAACGTTTTTAACTCTAAAGTTAAGGTAAGCGGAAGACCCGGTGGTTCCAAAAGGAATAACCATTCCATCAGTGATAATGGTTCCATCAGATTTTTTAAACTCAACTTGGGCAAATGAAGTCAAGAAAAGAAAACTAAAGAATATTGAGTAGGTAATTTTTTTCATAACGTATTTATTATTGTTTATTTAAAAATTTTTAAAAGGGTGTTTAAAAGAATCTCGATTAAACACCCAATTAAATTATTTTAAAATGATTTTGTCAGTTTTAACAAAATTGTCACCTATAAAATTGATAAGGTATATTCCTGATGATAAATCGCTTAGATTTAAAGTAGAATCACCAGCTTCAAGCATTGAAGTCGAAATTAATTTACCACTTAAATCGGTGATTGAAACTTTTGCCATTTCAGGTAGAGAAATAGTTATCATTCCATTGGTTGGATTTGGGTAAAATTTAATTGCATTTGCATCGAAAGCAGAAACACTCAAATTGGTATTAACACCATATTTTTTGCTTTCACCGCTTCCAAAATTACCTCCGTTCATACCCGGGATTAATACACCATTTGCTAAAACTTGGTAACTTCCATTTCCATATGCACAACACATTCCATCTCCATAAGAATCAATAATTGAAAAAGTATAACAGTCATTTGCTAAAGTTAAATTTACATCCGGTTTTGGAAAAACTCCAGCACCTCCTGCATCAGTATAAGGACCACCTTGAGCTACAGTTGTTCCGGCAGAATTTTTTATATTCCATGTTGTTTCGCTACCGTATTGATCTGTTGAAATTTTTACAGTGATATTTGTAAATTGTGTTTCAACTGCTTTGTTGAAATTAATTGAACCATTATTATTTGAAACATCGTCATCATTTGGAATTGTTACATTTACTGTGTTAGTTGGCAAAAGAGTATAGCTAACGGCAGGTAATTGAACTATTGCACTAGTCAATGAAGCAAGGTTTCCAGTCCAAACATAGTTTTGAGGAGCCCCTGAATTAATTGCATAATCAATAGATAAACTGGTTAAAGGTGTTTGTCCATTATTTTGAATAGTCACTTTTGGACCAATTGAATTTGTACATTGTGTCCCAATAGTTTCAATACTTTTTACTTTTGCGTCATTATTAGCTAATCCGGTAAAGGTTGGTTTTCCACCATTACCGCTGATAATTTTTTGTTGTGTCTCTGTTACGAAAGCTACTAATTCCATTTCACCAATTTCTGCTGGAATGTTGTTGTATGCTGCCGGAATAGTGTAATTGAATGTTTGTGTGTAGAATGATCCGTTTGTTGTTGTAGTGATATCAGTTCCCCATTGTCCTGTTATCATATGTACCAAGCGATGCATGTGGTTATAATTATTCCCCATGTTACCACCTGTTTGTGGTCCTAATGTATTATTTTGTAAAAGTGCAATATTTAGTTTGTTAGTGCTTACAGGGCTGTTGCCTGTATAGTAAACTTCAACAGTTACAGTTAATTGTCTTGATTGTGCATCAATAACACCCTGAACACCAACATTCACATAAGAACTTTGATTTAGAGTTTGGTTAGAAGCATTTGTCCAATTTCCTCTACCCATTGCTGTAGCTCCGGTAGCCATTCCTAGTCCTGCAAATACACTTCTATTAACTGTTCCGGCTGGATAACCAGTTAATCCGGTTTGACCTGCAATTCCATTTCCAAAAGTTGTTCTAAAGTCTGGTTGGCCAGCTCCGGGTGTTGAAAAACTCCCTTGATGGATATTTATCAAAAATACATTATTTGGGTTGGCATTTTTAATATTGTTAGCAATTGTATGTCCTTGCGGGCAATAAACACAATTCACACCAGTGAATTCTTCTAAAATAACTTTTTTGTTTTCAGGGTTGGTGTTTACAAAAGTTTGAGCATTTGCAAAACCAAAGGTCAGCAAAATAGCGGTAAGTAATGTTTTTTTCATTCTTTAGTGGTTTGTTAATTAATTGTTTAGCTGAAATTATAGTTTTGCCAAAAATATACTTTTTTTAAAATAAAAATAACTTCTTAGTAACTTTTTTTTAAAATAATTTTCAGTATTGCTTATTTGGAGGGTATTTTTTTTTATTATTGCCTAATTATTAAAAATCAGTATTCAAAATAAGAATAGCTGAAATTGTATAAAAGACTAAAATTTAAATTTAATTTCTTCATGAAAAAAATTATCTTGTTTACGTTTTTATTTTTTAATGTTATTAATGCATTTTCTCAAAAACAAATGCCTAACGTTACTTTAACATCTGACTCCAATAAATCATTTAATGTTAAAAATGATTTTAATGAAAAAGATAAATTATACGTATTTGCATTTTGGGCCACATGGTGTGCACCATGTTTGAATGAATTAGACGCAATCAATGAATATTATGCAACATGGTCAGCAGAATTAAACATGGAATTAATTGCTGTTTCCATTGATGACACGCGAACACAAAAAAGGGTAAAGCCATTACTAAATGGCAAGAATTGGACCTATACTATTCTTTTAGATACCAATCAGGATTTAAAAAGGGCTTTAGGTATAGCCAATGTTCCTTATACAATTGTGGTAAAAAACCAAAAAATTGTTTATGTACATAATGGTTACAGTCAAGGCGCAGAAATGGAATTGTATAATAAACTTAAGGAACTTAAATAATGCAGTTTAAAAAGATTATTGTAACAAGTTTTTTGTTGAGTTTTTCAATTTTGTTTTCTCAAGAAAAAGATAGTATTACTAAGAAAGATTACGGTAGGGTTTACGGCGGATTTGAATCGAATGCCCAATGGTATATGAATGATAAAGAAATTGGAACCATTCAACCGGAAGACCCTGTTCGATCCAATAGTTATCTTTTTGCCAATTATCAATATAATAATTGGACTGCCGGTGTTCAAGTAGAAGGTTATTTAAAGGAAGCTCTTCTTAATTATAATCCGGAATTCAGCGGAATAGGATTAGGAACTTATTTTTTAAATTACAAAACTGAAAAAGTAGATGTCACCGCAGGTTATTTCTATGAGCAGTTTGGAAGTGGAATGTTACTTCGTGCCTGGGAAGACAGAGCATTAGGTATCAATACTGCCTTGCGTGGCGGAAGATTTATTTTCAGACCTTCTTCTAATGTAAAATTAACCGCTTTGTTTGGTCAGCAACGTTCAGGGTTTGATGTTTCAGATGGTAAAATTTATGGTTTTGATTCCGATTTTCAGTTGAGTGAAGCCTTAAAATTAGAAAAATCTGATCTTTCATTTGGTTTAAGTTACGTGGGTCGATATGAATCAATAGAAGATATACCTGAACCAAATTTTGAAGCTTTAACTAATGCTTTTTCGGGTAGAGTAAATTATTCAATCAATTCATTTTACTCGTCAGTTGAATACAACTACAAATCGGAAGATGCCGTTTTGAATCGCGTTAGTAATATAATAGATAACGATTTTATCAAACCCGGTAATGCAATTCTTCTTAATTTAGGCTATTCGAAGCAGGGCTTAGGTATAGATGCAACTTTGAGAAGATCTGAAAATATGTTGTTTTTATCTGAAAGGGTTCCAACCGTTTCCGGTGAAAATACAAGTTTAAATTTTAACGATAAAGTTTTAAATTTTACACCGGCTTTAACCAAACAACAACATTCAAATTTGGCCAATATTTATGTTTACCAAGCTCAAGTTGGTGTTGATTTCAAGTCGCCAACCATTTTAAAAGCGGGTGAAACTGGTGGACAAATTGATGTTTTTTATGTGTTTGCAAAAGACACTAAATTAGGCGGAAAATATGGAACTAAGATTGCTTTCAACATGTCGCAATGGTATAATTTACCCGGAGAATATCAATTAACGCCAAGCAATTATGAAACTAATTTTTTTGGCGTAGGAACTAAGTATTTTTCTGATTATAATTTAGAAGTTAAAAAGAAGCTTTCCGAAAAATGGCACACAGGATTTAATTATGTAAACCAATATTATAACAAACCTTGGATTGAAGATGCCAGTTCGGACGTAAACACAAATATTATTACCGGAGAAGCCATTTATAATTTTGCCGAAACTAAATCGATTCGTTTTGAGGCAGAACATATGTGGGCTGATGCTGATTTTAAAAATTGGGCTGGAGGTACATTAGAGTTAGACATCAATGATACATATTCCTTCTATATTTGGGATATTATTAATTATGGTAACGATAATCCGGATAAACGAAACCATTATTTTAATGTGGGAGGTGCTTATCGAATTAATTCAACCCGAATAGGTGTGAATTATGGAAGACAACGTGGCGGATTAGTTTGTGTAGGCGGTGTTTGTCGTTTTGTTCCTGAAAGTACCGGTTTAACACTTACTTTGAGTACCGCTTTTTAAATTTTTAAACTTTAGAAAATTATCCCTAAATTGTGAGAGTTTAGGGATTTTTTATGCAATATATTTTTTACGAATACCAATTAATACAAAAGTAAAAACAGTGTAAATAACAAAAAAAGGTACAATGTATTCTATCCATCCTATGGGTAACATTATAGCAATGATTAATAATTGAAAACCTAATCCATAAGCAGAAAGAAGAGTCATAAACCAGTTTGGAAAGGTTTTTACTTTGTAGGCTTCTTTGTCTAAAAAATGAATGATTTTATCAAATCCGCCATATACAATGCTATAAATTTTAAATAAAAAGTTGACTACTTCTTGCTTTTCACCAGGCAATGCTTTGGGTGATTTGTATTCAAAAATTTTACTCGTTGCATCACCTCCAACTGATTTTGTTCTTAAAATCACATAGTAATAATTGTATAATGTACCTTGTAATTGAATAGACAAAAAAGCTAAAAAGGATAACCAAACGGTCGTATTTGAAACATAACAAATGGCAGTCAAAAAACCAAAATTTAAGAAAATATCAAAAATACTGTCTAAATATCTACCTGAATAGGAAGGTGTTTTTTTTAATCGGGCTAACTCTCCATCGGCAGCATCAATTCCTGATTTAAGAAGGATAAAAAATGCGGACCAATAATAATAACCTTCCAAAATACTATAAATAGCTACTATTCCGGTGAATCCGAATAGGAGTGTTACATGAATAGGCGTGAAGGAGGTATTTTTTAATTGTAAAGCAAAAAATTTTCCAAAAGATCTTCCATAATCTGATAAATCTAAAAATTTATCCTGAACGGCAAGTTTAGACATTTAAATAATTCTAACGAAACTGCGACAATATAGTCAATTATAAATTTTATTTACTGAAACGATGCAATGTAAATGTCATCGCACTCAATAAAAAGAATGCCATTACTTGATGCACCAATCCTAACCATAAAGGAACATGAAGCAACAAGGTAAAAATACCCAATAGAAATTGGATAAAAACAAATATTACTAACGTATTTAATCCTTTGATTTGATTGGTAGAAAGTGAATATTTTTTACTTCTGAAATACAATAAAATCATTAATCCAACAACAACATAAGCTAATGTTCTGTGAATAAATTGAACACCACTTTTACCTTCAGTTAAGTTCTTAAAAAGTGTGGGTTGTTCCATCCATACGGTTTCGTGAATTAATTTTCCTTCACTCATTAGTGGCCAATGGTTGTGAATTAATCCTGCATTTAATCCGGCCACAAATCCACCATAAATGATTTGGATAATTAAAACAACCATCGCAATTCGGGCTAATTTTCTCAGTGGTAGAATTACGTTGTTTTTGGCAGGATAAATTAAATCTAAGGCAACCCATAGCGTATAGGCAAATGTGATGAATGCAAAAGTTAAGTGCAAAGCCAATCGAAAATGACTTACATCCGGGTTGTCAATCAAGCCACTTTTAACCATAAACCAACCCAAAAATCCTTGAAATCCACCCATGAAAAGTAGAATGATGCATTTTTTAATGGTTGAAGTGTCTAACTTTTTCTTAATCAAAAAATACCCAAATGGAATGATAAAAACTAAACCAATTATTCGACCAATAAAGCGGTGAAACCATTCCCAAAAATAAATGAACTTATAATCGTCAAGTGTAAAATCATTGTGTATGTTGATTTTTTGGTATTCAGGAAATTTTTTGTATTCTTCAAAAGCATCGACCCATTTTTCTTCCGATAAAGGAGGGAAGGTATCGGTTACCAAATGCCAATCAGTCATTGATAATCCTGAGTTTGTTAATCGGGTAATTCCTCCAACGACTACCATTATAAATAATAAAGCACATCCGGAAAGTAACCAAATAATAACAGGTTTGTTAGTTTTCATTGCATTTATAATTAGTGCAAAAATACGTTGCTTTTAAAAAATCACATGAATAAACAAAAGTTAATCTTATGCTTATTTTTCGATAGGTTGTAAGCCTAATTTCACTGCTCTTTTAATCATAAAATTAAAGGCAGCTTCATAATCATTCGAAATTTCGCCTTCCAAAATAGCTTCTTTAATAGCTTCTTTTAAAACACCAATTTCTCTGGACGGTTTTAAATTGAAAATAGACATAATTTCTTCTCCTGAAATGGGAGGTTGAAAGTTTCGCACATGATCGCGTTCTTCCACTTCCACAATTTTTTGCCGAACGATTTTAAAATTGTTATGGTATTTTTTAAATTTAGTGGGGTTTTTAGTTGTAATATCAGCTTCACACAAGGTCATTAAATCTTCAATGTCCTTACCGGCATCAATTAGCAAACGTCTAACGGCAGAATCGGTCACAATTTCTTGTGATAATACAATCGGTCTTGAACTCATCATCACCAATTTGGAAACATATTTCAGTTTGTGATTTAAAGGCATATGCAAGCGTTCAAATAGTTGTTTGACCATTTTTCCTCCTAAAAATTCATGTCCGTGAAACGTCCAACCTTGTTTTTTGTTGAATTTTTTGGTAGGTGCTTTTCCAATATCGTGTAGCAAAGCCGACCAACGCAGCCAGACATCTTGGGTATTAGGACAAATATTATCTACTACTTCCAAGGTGTGATAAAAGTTGTTTTTATGGGTATGACCTTCCATTTCTTCTACTTGATTTAATGCGGTCAATTCCGGCAAGATCAAATCGAGTAAACCGCTTTGATATAACAAAATAAATCCCACCGAAGGTTTTTCAGTTAATAATATTTTATTCAATTCATCCACAATCCGTTCACCGGAAATAATTGATATCCTATTTTTATTTCGAGAAATTGCCTGAAATGATTTTTCCTCAATCGTAAAATCCAATTGCGAGGCAAAACGAATCGCTCGCATCATTCGCAGAGGATCATCCGAATAAGTAATGTCGGAATCTAAAGGAGTTCGAATAATTTTATTTTCTAAATCTACGATACCATTAAAAGGGTCAACCAATTCACCATAATTTTCCTGATTTAAAGAAAAAGCTAGGGCATTGATGGTAAAATCACGTCGGTCTTGGTCATCTTTCAACGTGCCATTTTCAACGATTGGATTTCTGCTTTCAGTTTGATAACTTTCTTTTCGTGCACCCACAAATTCGATGTCAATTTCCTGAAAGCGAAGCATGGCTGTTCCATAGGTTTTAAAAACCTGTACTTTTGGATTGTTAGGAAGTAATTCTGAAACTTTTAGAGCCAATTCGATTCCGCTACCAACAGCCACTATATCAATGTCTTTTTTGAAGGCTCTTTCTAACAAAAAATCACGAACAAATCCACCAATAACAAAGGTTTCTACGCCAAGCTGTTGAGCTGCTGTGGAGATAATTTTGAAGACGGGATTATGTAGGGCTTTGGTGTAATTCATTTTTTTTAGCCGCTGATTCACTGATTTTATTTTGAAATTATTATTCTTTTGTATTCAACAGATGATTGGTTAAAGTTTACTAATAAGGCTAGTTTATTGTTAGAAACTTTTAAATAGTTTAGACATTGTGCATAGTGATTGTTAACAAACGAATCGGTAGATTTAATTTCTAAAATTATTTTATCAAACACCACAAAATCAGCATAAAATTTGTGTTTTAAGACTGTGTCTTTATAATTCACTTTATATTCTTTTTCTCTTTCAAAAGGAATATTATTTTTATTGAATTCATACTCTAAAGCGTCTTTATAGACTATTTCTGAAAAACCTTTCCCAAGATTTTTATGAACTTCATATAAAATTCCAATAATTTTATAACTTTCATTTTCGTACAGATATTCAGGCATATATTAATTATTTTGGTTTATAAAAAATTAAAAAAATCAGCCAATCAGCGGCTAAAAAATATAATTATTTGTGGCTTATAATTTTACTTCCGAATAATCTGAACCTTACTATCCAACGTCAATTTAATAATAGTAGATGGTTTATCGCAAATTTTTTCGCGGTGCAAATTTACAACATAGTCTACACCTTTAATAATTTCGGGACTAATTTCTTTAAATGATTTTGGAGTCGGTTGTCCGGAGATATTTGCCGAAGTAGAAACCAAAGGTCTTTTCATTCGCTCCATTAATTTATAACAGAAGGGTTCTTTTACAATTCGAATGGCAAGTGTGTCATCTTCAGCAATAATATTTGGGGCTACATTTCGTGGTTTATCTAAAATTAATGTGGTGGGTTTCTCCGATAAATCGAGAATTTGCCAAGCTACTTCTGGAATGGCTGCAAAAACATTGTAAATCATTTTTTCGCCATTCATCAATACAATCATACTTTTGGATTCTTCTCTTTTTTTCAGAGCATATATTTTTTTAACGGCTTCCGGATTCGTGGCATCGCAACCAATTCCCCAGACAGTATCGGTCGGGTAGAGGATGATGCCACCGTTTTGGATGACTTCTAAGGCATTATGGATTTCGGTATTGATGTCTTTCATTTTCTGAGTGTAATTATTTTATTTAGAAGACCAATGTGTTTTTTTAATTAAACTATTTTTATAGAATAGTTCTTCCTTATCAAGATTATTTGAGTTCGCGTACCATGGCATGTGAAAGCATGAATATGGTTTTCCTAGTCTAATCATAAAATCTGATCCATCTCTATTTCCTCTTCTGGAAAATGGTCTGTAGAGTGCAAAGGTTGTATCAATAGGTGCCAAGTAAAGACCTTTTTCAATTTCATTTTCATAAAATTGACTCTCCCATTTAATTACATTGACTTTTTGATTGTAATGATCTGGAAGATCATCAATTACTAACGAAAAACCAACTTTATAACATTTTTTATATTCTTCTAATATTTCTTTGAATTTTTTCATGAAATCATCCGGACAATCTTGATGAATAAATAAGTCTGAATCTGTATAACAAAAATTACTAAACATGTATTTATAAAAAATTCCGCTTTTCCATAAAGATTTGGAACCATAATTTTTATTAAAAAGATATAATTTCACTATTCTTTCACTTTTTAATTGATTATAGTAATTGTGTAGTTCAGGATGTGTTGAATAATTATCAAGAATTATAATTTTTTTGTATCCTCTTTTTCTTAAATCTTCTACAAGATTTTTTAGAGTTGTAAGCCTATTATAATTGTTAATTATAATAGGGATGTCATAAAAATTTTTGATTTTTTTTTCAAATAGAAAAGTGAATATTTTTTGAAAATAATGATGCCTGAATCTAATATCCATAAAGAGTAAAATGTAATTATAATTTCAAAATAGAGAATATTTACTTTATTGCTACAGTTAAGATTACTCTATTGAAAAACAAATTTAGCTATTTATTATATATTTGTAGACTAATGTAAATATAAAAATGAAATTATTACATGTTTGTGGGAAGCAAGATTGGGGCGGTGGTGAAAATCAACTTTTGTTAATTATAGATGAGATTGCTAAAGATGTTGACAAAATAAACCAATTTTTATTATGCCCCTCAAACAGTGAGATTAGTAAAAAAATTATTGAAAATAAAATTGATATTAAAGTTTTTACTTCAAAAAAACAAGTTAATCTTGATCCTCGTTTTATTTATTCAATTTTTGATACAGTTAGAAAGAACAATATTACTTTAATTCATGTTCATGATCCTGACGCACATAGTTTAGTTATTTTGGCTATAGATATTTTTAGGTTAAAAACAAAAGTTATTTTGCATAAAAAAACTATATTTCCTATAAAAAATAAGAAATATAGTCTTTATAAATACAATCATAAAAATATAAAACATATAATTTGTGTTTCTGAGGCAAGTAAAAAAAGTATTGAAAGAAAAATTATATCTATTCCAATTTCTGTCGTTTATGATGCTATTAAAAGCATAAATAGTAAAGAAAAAATAAACACTTCTATTTATTTTACTATTTTAAATGTGGCTAATCACACTAGGCATAAAAATTTATTTACACTTTTAGATATTGCAAACGAATGCATTAATGTTAGAAAGTTACCTTTTAAGTTTATACAAATTGGTCATGGAAAATTGACGAATGAATTGATTGTTAAACATAATAAATTGGGGCTAGATGAAAAATTTGAATTTAAAGGATTTAGTAAGAACGTAAATGTGTTTTATGAGAATAGTGATGCTTTTTTGTTTACTTCGGTACGAGAAGGATTAGGCGTATCTTTGTTGGAAGCTATTCAGTATAAATTGCCAATTATTTCATCTAACGCTGGGGGTATTCCCGAAGTTATTGTAAATAATAAAGAAGGTTTATTGTGCGATTTTGATGATATAAATTGTTATGTAAATAATTTAGAAAAAGTTTACAATTCAAAAGAGTTAGTTAAGCAATTAACTGATAATGCTTTTATCAAAATAAAAGAAAAATTTTCAACTGTAAATATGATTCAAAAATTGAAGTCAATTTACTATTCTATTTAAAAAAAACATGCAACTCTCAATTATACTTATAAATTATAATTCAACTTCTTATACCATTGATGCGGTAGATTCGATAATTAAAGTAATTGGTAACAAACTATCATTTGAAATTTTTATAGTAGACAATAAGTCAAATTCTGATGAAATTATTGTGTTAAAAGAGTATTTATACAAAAGATCGTATAATAACGTTTTTCTTATCGAGTCTTATGTTAACTTAGGGTTCTCAGGGGGAAATATGCTAGGTGCAAAAAAAGCCAAAGGTGATTACTTAGCATTTGTTAACAACGATACAATTTTTCATGAAGATTCCTTTATGATGCTTTATGGTTATATGGAGCACAATAAATCGGTGGGTGTTTCTACTTGTTTATCAAAAAATATCGAAGGAAAGGACTTTGCCTGCTTTGATCATTTTATTGGTATTAGAAAATTGATTCTTGGACGATGGGTTTTAGAAAATATTTTTAATAGACCAAAACGAAATGTTTTATATATTGTTCCAATTGAAGTAGATGCAGTGCAAGGCTGTTTGATGTTTTTTGATAGTAAAGTGTTTTATGAAGTGGGAGGATTTGATACTAATTTATTTTTATTTTATGAAGAAATTGACATTTGTAAAAGAGTAAAGCAAAAAGGATATCAAGTTGTTTATAATCCAAATTCATATTTTATTCATTTTCAAGGAGCAAGCACAAAAAATTCGATTTCTAAGAAGAGTGAGATTTTAATTTCCTTTTTTTATGTTTTAAAAAAGAACTTTGGAAAGACAAGGTTTTATTTTCTTTCGGTTTTTTTATTTATTAAGTATTTTTTTAAAACATTATTTAATTTTAAGAATTTAATCTTTTTAAAAATAATAGTATCAAAAGATAAATTCAAGTACTCACTACGAAATAAATAATATGATTTATGGATTTAAACGATATTAAGGATATTTTTAACACAAATTCTATTGAAATTCTTCAAAAAGGAAGAAATTTAATAATTAAACATAAGGTGGAAACAGGTGAAACAATCAATATCAAATCCTTCAAAATCCCCAACTTTATCAACAAAATAGTTTATCGTTATTTTAGAAAAACTAAAGCGAGAAGATCGTTTGAGTATGCGACTTATTTAATGGAAAACGGAATCGGCACACCGCAACCCATAGCTTATTTTGAAAATTTTGATTTTATTGGTTTAAAAGACAGTTATTACGTGAGTGAGCATTTAGATTGTGATTTGACCTTCCGTGAGTTAGTTCAAATTCCCGAATTTCCGGAAAATGAAATTATATTGCGACAGTTTACACAATTTTGTTACCAATTGCATCAAAAAGGAATCGAATTTAAAGACCACTCTCCCGGAAATACACTTATCAAAAAAAATGAGCAAGGCTTGTATGATTTTTATCTAGTTGATTTAAATCGGATGAATTTTCATGAAAAAATGTCTTTTGAACTTCGAATGAAAAACTTATGTAGGCTGACTCCAAAGCAGGAAATGATTGCGGTGATGAGTAATGAATATGCAAAAGTGTCCGGTGAGTCTGAAAAATTAATATTTGAAACTTTGTGGAAATATACATCGGAATTTCAATGCCGTTTTTTTAGAAAAAAAAGATTAAAAAAGAAATTTCTTTTTTGGAAATAGATATTCTGAAAAAACCACTAAATTTCCATTCTTAAAGGAATTAATGAAATTATCGGTCATCATAACGACATACAATGCAGAGGAATGGTTGCGTAAAGTCTTAATCGGCTACAGCGTTCAAACCGAATCTGATTTTGAAATTGTGATAGCTGATGATGGTTCAACGCCAAAAACAAAAGATGTAATCGCTTGTTTTTCCTCAAAATTTAACCATCCTATCGTTCATGTTTGGCAAGAAGATAACGGATTTCAAAAGCCAAAAATTTTGAATAAAGCGATTTTAGCCTCTAATTCGGATTATTTGCTTTTTACAGATGGTGATTGTATTCCCAGAAAGGATTTTGTCTATACTCATTTAAAATATAAGGAAGAAGGCTTTTTCTTATCAGGTGGTTATTTTAAACTTCCAATGTCAATTTCTAATACAATTTCTGAAAATGATATTGTTTCACAAGATTGTTTTGAGATTTCTTGGTTAAGAGAACAAGGTTTGAAATTCAATTTTAAATTAACTAAATTAACGCACAATCCATTATTGGCCAGTTTCATGAATTGGCTCACACCAACCAAACGTTCATGGAACGGACACAATTCATCCGGATTTAAAAAAGATATTCTCGCCGTAAACGGATTTAATGAAGTGATGAAATATGGTGGTTTAGATAGAGAATTGGGTGAACGAATGTTTAACAACGGTATGCTTTCCAAACAAATTCGATACAGTGCTATTTGCTTGCATTTAGATCATGCGAGAGGTTATTTCAGTCAAGAAGAGTGGAATAAAAATCTAGCCATTCGTGCCTTTAATCGCAAGCATAAAATCATTGAAACCCCAAATGGAATTAACCAAAATGAGTAGCTGAAAACGCTTTTAATTTGGGAATAATTAATTTTGGTGTAAACTTATGATAAAAATTTTCGGCTTCTTTTTTTAATTCTTTTTCAGTTTTGTTATCAAAAAGAGCTGGTTCAAAATCTTTTAAATGAACCGAACAATGATTTTTACCATCTTCAAAAGTTGCCCACATTTTCTTTTCAATCCAAGGTGAAAAAATAATAAAAGAAGGCTTGTTCAATGCTTTTGCCATGTTTATAGCTCCACCATCGTTACCAATAATTACATCACATTCATTCATAATGCCGATGAATGAGCGTAAATCTTGTCCTAATAATTCAAAATAAATTTTACTCTTTGTTTTTTCAGAACATGAATTGTATATTTTTTTGGCTTGTTCAATTTGTTTTGGAAAATAATTAAAAAGAATGTTAACGTCATAATTTTCTCCAATAAAATCAACTAATTCCGACATGAATACGAGGGGATAGGTTTTCTTTTCTTCGCTACCGATTATGCTTATCATTACTGTCTTTTTTGAAGAATCGACACCAAAATCGGAAAAGAGATTTTTAGCTGTTTGAATTTCTTTTTCGGTTAAAAAAAGTTTCGGTATAGGTTGATAAAATGACTCAATGCGTAATGGTTCTAACAACGATAATCGTCTCTCGATGGCTAAGCCTAAATTGGTTTTTGGATTAGCAGAATAAGGAACATTAACATCATAAATAAAATTACGACCTATTTTTTTATACGATATTTTCTTTTTTGCTCCACTCATCGATGACAGCAACCAACTTTCTAGTTTTGAATAGGCATCAATGAGGAGGTCATATTTTTCGGCTCTAATTTTTTTTCCTAATTTCAAAAAAGCTTTTTTACTGTTTTTATGTTCTTCCGTAAAACGAATTATTCGATCTATATTTGGGTTATTGTCTAAAACAGGAATTGTGTTTTCGTGAACTAGATAATCAATTCGAGCATCCGGATAGGCTTCTCTCAATGTGTTACACAAGATAGAACTTAGCAAAACATCGCCAATCATTTTTTGTTGAATTACTAAAATTTTCATGGATTACGGGAGTTTTAATGACTAAACAGCCACATTATATTCCCTCAACGCATCGTTAAGCGAAGTTTTTAAATCAGTTGATGGTTTGCGCTGACCAATAATCAAAGCACAAGGCACTTGATAATCTCCTGCTGTAAATTTTTTGGTATAACTTCCGGGAATTACCACGGATCTGGCAGGTACAATTCCTTTGTATTCTATTGGCTCATTTCCCGTTACATCAATAATTTTTGTAGAGGCTGTCAATACCACATTGGCACCTAAAACGGCTTCTTTTTCAACGCGAACGCCTTCTACTACGATACATCGCGAACCAATGAAAGCTCCGTCTTCAATGATAACGGGTGCTGCTTGTAAAGGTTCTAAAACACCACCAATACCAACACCGCCACTTAAATGAACGTCTTTTCCAATTTGGGCACAGCTTCCAACTGTCGCCCAAGTGTCAACCATCGTTCCTTCGTCTACATACGCTCCAATATTCACATAACTAGGCATTAAAATTACACCTTTAGATATGTAAGCTCCATAACGAGCAACTGCCGGTGGTACTACTCGAATTCCCTTTTCAGCATAATTGCTTTTTAATAACATTTTATCGTGGTATTCAAAAATGCCGGCTTCCCACGTTTCCATCTTCTGTATTGGGAAATACATTACTACCGCTTTTTTAACCCATTCGTTCACTTGCCAACCATTTGTAGTTGGTTCTGCTACGCGAAGTTTTCCGTTGTCTAATAATTCAATGACTTCTCTAATGGCAGCAGTTGTAGTTTCTTCTTGCAATAAAGCTCTGTTTTCCCAAGCTTTTTCTATAGTGTTTTTTAATTCGGTCATGTTTTTTTATTTTGGGCAAAGATAAAATCTTTTGATAAGAAAAAGTGGTTTGATTTTTGCAAGATTGATTTTAGATAGCAAAAAGCTTTAAATTTGTTATAATCAAAATCAATAGTTATGAAAATTACTTCCATCACTTGTATTGCAATCCTATTTTTTAGTGTGGGTTGTACCAAAAAAACCAAAACAGAAGCAACTAATGAAATTTTAAAAGATTCAACAGAAACAATTGTAATCGATGAACACAATGCAAAGAATTCACTTGATTTTATTGGGCTATATAAAGGAATTGTTCCTTGTGCCGATTGTGAGGGAATTGAGACAATTTTGAATTTGAGGGATGAATCTAATTTTGTTTTGACTACACACTATTTGGGAAAAAAAGACTCAAAAATAAATGAACTAAAAGGGACATATACATGGAATAAAGAAGGAAATACTATAGTTTTAACTGGTATAGAAAACGGACCTTCTCAGTATTTTGTGGGTGAGAATTATTTAACCCAATTAGATTTAAAAGGTAATAAAATTACAGGGGATTTAGCGTTTAAGTATGTTCTTGAAAAACAGAATGAAACCGCAGTTGAAATTGCTCCACCGTCTCCGCCTACAAAAAGTAATTTTAATCAATCTCCAACCTCAACTTCTGTTCAAAAACAAGTGGGAAAAGAGGTTTATGCTGTAGTGGGAACAAAATGGAGATTAGTTGAATTAAACGGACGTGTTTTAAAAAATATAAATCAATCAGCAAATGACATGTTTTTGCAATTAAATAAAGAAAATCGTTATTCCGCTTTTGCAGGTTGTAATAGCTTGATGGGTCAATATGAATTGAAAGAAGAATTTTTTAGAATTAAATTTTCTAAAGGAGCTTCTACTATGATGGCTTGCCCGGATATGGATACTGAACAAGAGTTTGTAAAGATGCTGGAAACAGTTGATAATTATAGTATCAATGGTAATCAAATGACGTTGAACAAAGCTCGAATGGCTCCATTGGCAAGATTTGAAGCGATGAAATAATAAAAACAGAATCCTCAAAAGAGGATTTTGTTTTTTGTATAGTATCTTTGAAAAAAAAGAAATGCCTAGAATCCTCGCCATAGATTACGGAATCAAACGAACCGGAATTGCTGTTACCGATGAATTGCAAATTATTGCTTCAGGATTAACGACTGTTCCTTCAGATTTGGTTATAAATTTTTTAAAAGATTATTTTTCAAAAGAAAAGGTAACTGAAATTCTAATTGGAGAACCGAAACAAGTGAATGGTTTACCATCGGAAAGCACACCAATTATTGAAAAATTTGTATCAGATTTTAAAACACAATTTCCAAGCATGAAAGTCATTCGGGTTGATGAACGATTTACTTCAAAAATGGCCTTTCAAACGATGATTGACAGCGGTTTATCAAAAAAACAACGTAAAAATAAAGGCTTAGTTGATGAAATAGCTGCAACCATTCTACTTCAGGATTATTTAACCAGAAAGATGATTTAAATTTTTATTTATAGGAATCAATTCGAAATCTAATACTTTCAATAATTGGTTTATAAATTTGTTGGTGTCTTTTTATCTCTTCGTAAGTTAATATTTTTTTTAATTCAACACGTTGATCTTCAAGGACTACTTTTAAACGTTGTTTTAATTCTTTTTGAGTATTATTTCTGTCTTTATTCAAAATAATCATTTTTTGAAAATTAGAAGTAATGAGATTCATATAAATTTCTTTTACTTCCGGAGTCAAACCAATTAAATCTACATCTGTTTTGTATTTAGCAAGCATATCCTCTTTTTCTTGTTTTGAATAGAGAGCTTTTTCAATGATTACTTGGTCTTTTTCTTCAGTAACTTGCCCAAATGTGTTAATACTAAACATGAAAATAATTAGATAAACATAATTTTTCATAAGCTATTTGTTTGTTTTATATTAAAATTCTATTGGAACAAATATAGAATAATTAATTAATGCTCTAATTGATTTTTTAAAAATGTTTAAATCAGAAGTCCTAAATAGAGGCAAACGCTTTACAGATTTGATTTTTTGTTTATTTTTGCAAAATGATTTCAAAAAATGAAATCTAAAAATTTTAAATCTACAAAATGATATTACCGATTATTGGATATGGTGATCCGGTTTTAAGAAAAGTCGGCGTTGAAATTTCACCGGATAATCCAAACTTGGATATTTTAATTGAAAACATGTATGCCACAATGTACAATGCTTATGGAGTTGGATTAGCGGCACCTCAAATTGGATTATCAATCAGGATGTTTATCATCGATACTGAACCTTTCAGTGAAAATGATGATTTGAAAACTGATGAAAAAAACCAATTAAAATCCTTCAAAAAAACCTTCATTAATGCTAAAATTATCAAAGAAGAAGGTAATGAATGGGCTTTTAACGAAGGTTGTTTGAGTATTCCGGACGTTCGAGAAGATGTTTTTCGAAAAGAAAAAATTACAATTGAATATTGCGAAGAAGATTTTGTTCGTAAAACAGAAGTGTTTGAGGGATTGATAGCAAGGGTAATTCAACATGAATATGATCATATTGAAGGAATTTTATTTACAGATAAAATCTCTTCTTTGAAAAAGACGTTAATTAAAAAAAGATTGCAAAATATCATGGAAGGTAAAATTAGAGCCGACTATAAAATGAAATTTTTCAATAAAAAAGGAAGATAAAAACAAAGTTTAATTTATTCATAACCAATGATTTTACAAAAAATATTAGCCATTTCCGGAAAGCCGGGCTTATTTGAATTGAAAATACAAACCCGAACGGGATTTGTTGCTGAAAGTTTCTTAGACGGAAAAAAAATAACGGTCGGAATGCGAAGTAATGTGAGTTTGCTTTCTGAAATTGCAGTTTATACGTATAATGAAGAAATAAAATTAGCTGAAGTTTTTAAAGCAATTGCTACAAAGGAAAACGATGGACCATCGATATCTCATAAAGAAGATAACAGTTTTTTAAGTTCCTACTTTAGAGAAGTTTTGCCGGAATACGATGAAGAAAGAGTTTATGCTTCGGATATTAAAAAAATTATCAATTGGTATAATATGTTACAACCAAAAGGATTAGTAACTATGGAAGCTTTATTGCAAGAAGTGAAAGAAGAAACGCCTGAATAATAAAAAAATAAAATCTATATAAAAATCCTGCTTTCGAGTAGGATTTTTTATTTTTACACAAATCAAACTCAAATGAATTCTAGAGCAAAACAACTCGAAGCTTTTGGTCGACTGCTGGATATTATGGACGATTTACGCGAAAAATGTCCGTGGGATAAAAAGCAAACATTGGAAAGTCTTCGCCATCTAACCATAGAAGAGACCTACGAATTAGGTGACGCCATTTTAGACAACGATTTACCAGAAATCAAAAAAGAGTTGGGCGATTTGCTATTGCACATTGTTTTTTATGCTAAAATAGGTAGCGAAAGCAATACTTTTGATATTGCCGATGTGGCTAATAGTATTTGTGACAAGTTGATTGACCGTCATCCACATATCTATGGAGATGTTGTTGTGGCAAATGAAGAAGAAGTCAAACAAAATTGGGAAAAACTCAAATTGAAAGAGGGTAAGAAATCAGTTTTAGAAGGAGTGCCCAAAAGTTTACCAGCTTTAGTAAAAGCAAGCCGAATTCAAGATAAAGTAAAAGGTGTAGGTTTTGATTGGGAAGAATCGCATCAAGTGTGGGACAAAGTAGAGGAAGAATTAGCCGAATTGCAGGAAGAGGTGAAATCTGGCAACCATGACAAAATGGTGGCTGAATTTGGTGACGTGCTGTTTTCAATGATCAATTACGCTCGCTTTTTGAAAATTAATCCCGAAGATGCTTTGGAACGTACCAATAAAAAATTCATGAAACGTTTTATGTATTTGGAAAGCAAAGCCGGAGAATTAGGCAAACCCTTATCAGAAATGACCTTAGCAGAAATGGATGTCTTCTGGGAAGAAGCAAAAAAATTGCCATAAGAACTAAATTTTTTTACAAATGAATGTACCTTACTACGCAGTAATTTTTACTTCCAGTCGAACAGAAGTAGATGAATCGTATAGCGAAATGGCAATAAAGATGGTTGAATTGGCTAAACAACAAGAGGGTTTTCTGGGAGTAGAATCAGCCAGAAGTGATATAGGAATTACCGTTTCCTATTGGAAATCATTGGAAGCTATCAAACAATGGAAACAAAACTTAGATCATTTAGATGCTCAACGAAAAGGGAAATCCCTTTGGTATGAGAATTACACCGTTAGAATTGCTTTAGTTGAGAAAGAATATAGTTTTCAAAAAAAAGCTTAGTTGTATACTATTCAGCCAGGCGTTTTAATTTACTTCGATCAATAATAGATATCTTTTTTCCATTCAAATCAATCAATCCACTTTTATTGAATTCGGAAAGTAATCGGATACAACTTTCAGTGGCTGTTCCAATCATTCCTGCCAATTCTTCTCTAGATAGTTGAATATGAAGCGAACCATCCTCTTTTTTTCCAAACGTATCTTCTAAATAGAGTAATGTTTCTGCCAAACGTTCTTTTACCGTTTTTTGAGCCATGGAAACCATATGGTCGTCGGACTCTTTCAAGTCGCCACAAATAGTTTTCATCATATTCATGGAGAACTGATTATTGTTATTGAAAAAACCTAGTACCTCTGTTTTTGGGATAAAACAAACTTCCATATCTTCCAATGCCACAGCACTTAAATTGGCAGGTTCATCACTAATCATAGACCGTTGTCCTAATAATTCTCCGGGTTTAACCAATTTTACAATTTGGTCTTTTCCGTTGGCACTCAATTTCGAAAGTTTGCACACGCCATCTTTGATACAATAAATGCCATTCACTGCTTCGCCTTCTTCAAAAATATTCTCCCCTTTTTTGATCGTGTAGGAAGTTTTGCAGTTGGCCATTTTCAGTAATTCATCTTTATTCAGAGCCTTTAGCGTACTAAATTCCCTTACTATACACTGCTCACACTTGCTCATGGTGTTTGTTTAATTGGTCCAACAAATATAACGAATGTATGACAATTATCATATTTTTAATTTCAACCTTTTATAATATTTGTAGCAGGTAAAATGAGCAAATTATGAGCATTGGAAATTGCTTCCATTGTGGTATTGAAATCAACAAAAAAGAAGAGATTATTTATGACGAAAAAAGTTTTTGTTGCAACGGTTGTAAAACGGTTTACGAAATTTTTAGTCAAAATGATTTAACCTGTTATTATGATTTTCAGGCAGCTCCGGGTGCCACGCCACTAGACATTCAAGGTAAATATGATTTTTTAGACAATGAAGAAATTGTTGCAAAACTTCTCGAATTCAAAGAGGATACAACACATATTGTTTCACTCTACATTCCTCATATACATTGTAGTTCATGTATTTGGATTTTGGAAAATTTACAGAAACTACAAGCAGGAATAACAACATCACAAGTTAATTTTCCTGAAAAGAAAGTACGGATAACATTTAACCCCGAAAAAGCTTCACTCAAAAGGATTGTTGAACTACTCTGTTCCATTGGTTACGAACCTTATATCAGTTTGGATAATTTTGATGAAGGGAAGAAAGTAATCGATCGTAGTTTGATCTATAAAATCGGAGTCGCCTTTTTCTGTTTTGGAAACATTATGCTGCTTTCTTTTCCCGAATATTTTGAGGTAGAAGAATTTTGGATCAACCAATACCGCGGATTTTTCCGGTGGTTGATTTTTGCGATTTCTCTACCTGCTTTCTTTTATTCTGCAAGCGGTTACTATGTTTCTGCTTATAAAAGTATCAAGTCAGGAATGCTCAACATTGATATCCCGATTGCTTTAGGAATTGTGGTCATGTTTATTCGAAGTACGGTTGACATTGTTTTTGATTACGGACAAGGTTTTTTTGATAGCATGACCGGTCTGATTTTTTTCATGCTTTTGGGAAAATTATTTCAAAAGAAAACCTATGATTTTTTGTCATTTGAACGCGATTATAAATCATACTTTCCGATTGCAATCACTAAAATAGTAGCCGATGGTTCTGAAACTTCCGTGCAAGTGTATGACATTGAAAAAGGCGACCGACTCTTAATCAGAAACCAAGAATTGATTCCGGTTGATGGGATTTTAATCTCGGAGAAGGCTTCAATTGATTATAGTTTTGTAACGGGTGAAGCTGTTGCTATTGAAAAAAAATCAGGTGATAAACTATTTGCGGGTGGAAAACAAGTAGGAAAAGTGATTGAAATGGAAGTCCTATTTTCAGTCTCTCAAAGTTATTTAACGCAATTGTGGAGCAACGACGTTTTTCAGAAAAAGGTGGACATCAAGCACAAAACTATTACAGACAAAATCAGTCGGTTTTTTACGCCTGCTTTGCTCGGATTGGCAATTATTTCATTTATTTATTGGGTTTTTATTGATGTCACTACTGCTTTTAATGTGTTTACCGCAATATTAATAGTTGCCTGTCCTTGTGCTTTGGCTTTAACTGCTCCATTTACCTTGGGTAATGTGTTGCGAATTTTGGGTAAGCGAAAGTTTTATCTAAAAAATGCCATTGTAATTGAGCAATTAGCAAAAGTTGATACAATTGTTTTTGACAAAACCGGAACCATCACTACCAATGAGAAAACAGCCATCACATATGAAGGTACTCCATTAAATGATTTAGATTTTAAGTTGTTATACAACGCATTGCGAGGTTCCAATCATCCACTGAGTAGAAGATTATATGATTTTATTCCGCAGCAAACCAAAATGGCTCCCACACACTTTGAAGAACTAATTGGAAAAGGCATCACTGTAACATTCGCAGAAGGAACGATAAAACTAGGGTCTTCCCAATTTTTGCAGCATATGACTGAGAACACCCATAAAAAAACCAAAGTGCATGTAGAAATAGATGGTATTTACAAAGGAAGTTTTGTGTTTAATAATCAATATAGAAAGGGTTTAGAATCATTGTTTGAACTGTTGTCAAAAAAATATGAGTTGGTTGTTTTATCAGGTGATAATGATGGCGAACGTAAAATATTAGAAAAGATGTTGCCGTCCAAAACCACTTTGGTATTTCACCAAAAGCCAGAACAAAAATTAGCCTTTATTGAAAACTTGCAAAAACAAGGTAAAAATGTCCTAATGATTGGGGATGGTTTAAATGATGCCGGTGCATTGGCACAAAGTAATGTGGGAATATCCATTTCAGAAAATGTGAATGTTTTTTCACCTGCATGCGATGGAATTTTGGATGCTTCTCAATTTCAAAAAATTGCATTTTTTATGCAATATTCCAAAAATGCAATGAAAACAATTTATATGAGTTTCGCACTTTCCTTAGCCTACAATGTTGTTGGATTGACTTATGCAGTAACGGGAAATTTGTCGCCATTAGTAGCTGCAATTATTATGCCTTTGAGCACCATTACAATTGTAAGTTTTGTAACAATCATGACAAATATTTATGCCCGCAAACCGTAACCTGAAACCAACAATATTTTTAAAAGCATGACAATTATCATTTTTTATAAAAGACAGTAAATCTAATTTTGTTAACATAATTTTAAGGTATGAGTGTTATTTACATATTAATCTCAATAAGTATTATTGTGGCTGTCTCCTTTTTGTATGCCTTTATTCGGGCTGTAAAAAGTGGCCAGTACGACGACGATTATACTCCCTCTGTCAGAATGCTTTTTGATGACGAACTCAAGAAAAATCCAAACAAAAAACCAATACAAACAATTAAAGAAAAACAAGTATAATTATGGAGATGCAACAATTTTATTACGACAACAAAATTGTAAAGAAGTTCCTCTATGCCAGTATCCTTTTTGGCGTGGTGGGAATGTTAGTAGGGCTCATTTTGGCTCTTATGTTTTTATTTCCCAACATGACCGATGGAATTTCCTGGTTGAGTTTTGGTAGATTAAGACCTTTACATACCAATGCAGTAATTTTCGCATTCGTTGGAAACGCCATTTTTGCTGGTGTTTATTATTCCATGCAGCGATTACTCAAAACCAGAATGTACAGTGATTTATTGAGTAACATCAACTTTTGGGGATGGCAGCTTATTATTGTTGCAGCGGCAATCACTTTACCTTTAGGATATACTTCTTCCAAAGAGTATGCCGAGTTAGAATGGCCCATTGATATTGCCATTGCTTTAATCTGGGTAGTATTCGGTTTGAACATGATTATGACAATCGTAAAACGAAGAGAACGTCATATTTATGTAGCCATTTGGTTTTACATCGCTACTTTCGTTACCGTTGCAGTACTTCATATTTTTAATAGTTTAGAATTACCTGTTTCTGCTTTAAAAAGCTATTCTGTTTATGCAGGTGTTCAAGATGCACTGGTACAATGGTGGTACGGTCACAATGCAGTGGCATTCTTCTTAACCACTCCTTTTTTAGGTTTGATGTACTATTTTGTTCCAAAAGTGGCCAATCGTCCAGTGTATTCCTACCGATTATCTATTATTCACTTTTGGTCGTTAATATTTATTTATATTTGGGCGGGTCCGCACCATTTATTATATACAGCTTTACCTGATTGGGCACAAAATTTAGGAGTTGTATTTTCTGTTATGTTGATTGCTCCTTCTTGGGGTGGTATGATTAACGGACTTTTAACACTTCGAGGTGTTTGGGACAAAGTGCGTACCGATGCTGTTTTGAAATTTTTTGTGGTAGCTATTACCGGTTATGGTATGGCAACTTTTGAAGGCCCAATGCTTTCATTAAAAAATGTAAACGCTATCGCTCACTTTACCGATTGGATTATTGCACACGTGCACGTGGGTGCTTTAGCATGGAATGGTTTCATGACTTTTGGTATGATTTATTGGTTGATTCCTCGAATGACCAAAACCAAATTATATTCTGAAAAATTAGCCAATTTCCATTTCTGGATTGGAACTTTAGGAATCGTATTATATGCGTTACCATTATATGTTGCCGGTTTTACCCAAGCTTCTATGTGGAAACAATTCAACCCTGACGGGACTTTAATGTACGGTAACTTCCTTGAAACAGTGACGCAAATCATGCCAATGTATTGGATGAGAGCCATTGGAGGAACTTTATTTGTAATTGGTTTATTAGTCTTGGTTTATAACATTATTCGAACAGTAGCTCAGGGATCGGCTGTAGAAGATGAATTAGCTGAGGCCCCAGCCTTATCGAATATTAGTAACAAAAGACAAAAAGGTGAAAAATGGCATGCTTGGTTGGAACGCAGACCTATCCAATTTATGTTGTTATCATTGGTTGCCATATTAATTGGTGGAATAATTCAAATTATACCAACCATTGTAGTAAAATCAAATATTCCGACAATTGCCGCAGTTAAGCCTTATTCTCCGCTAGAATTGCAAGGAAGAGACTTATACATTCGTGAAGGTTGTGTGGGTTGTCACTCGCAAATGATTCGTCCGTTCCGATCAGAAGTAGAACGTTATGGTGAATATTCCAAAGCAGGTGAATATGTGTACGATCATCCATTTTTATGGGGATCCAAACGTACGGGTCCGGATTTACATAGGTTGGGTGCTAAATATAATGACAACTGGCATTTTAATCATATGTGGGATCCGCAAAGTACTTCACCGGGTTCAATCATGCCGGGTTATAAATGGCTCTATGAGAATGAAGCTATGGATCACTCATTAATTGAGAAAAAAATGGAAGTCATGGCAACATTGGGTGTTCCTTATACAGATGAGGATATCAAGAATGCCCGTCAGAATATGGATGCACAAGCTTCAGCAATAGAAAAAAACTTGTATTCTGATCCTGATTTTGTAAAATCATATGAAGAAAGCAAAAAGAATGCTGCAACTAAAGGAGAAGAATTCGTTCCTATGAAAGACAGAGAAATAGTGGCATTAATAGCTTACTTACAGCGATTAGGTACCGATATAAAAGTGAAACAAACTGCTCAAAATAAATAGGTATGTTAAAGTTTGTAAAAGGACATATGGATAGCATCTCTGGGATAGAGATCTACCCGATTATTTCACTAAGCATATTCTTTATCTTTTTTGCTTTGCTTTTAGTGTGGGTTTTCACCTATAGTAAAGATAAAATTAATGAATTGAGTGAAATTCCACTGAAAGAAGATAATTAGTAACAACCTCATTATAATAAAAAAATGAAAAAATTAATTCCATCATACGTAAGAGTTCCATTGATTTTTGTCATCGTTTTGGGTGCAATGGAATATTTCATCGATTCAGGGGAACAGCCTGCATTCATAAAATTTCCTATGGTAGGGCTCTTTTTAATAGTCTTTTTGTTTCTCTTGATTGCCATTGAAATTGTGGTAAGTGCTGTTGATAATGTTACCTATCATTTATTGACAGATGAACAAAAAAAACAACTTGAAGAAGCTCAGTCCATTCCTTTTGCTGAAAGTAAATTCTATCAAAGTATTTCCAAAAAACTCACGCGTTCTAAAGGAGTTGAGGAGGAACATGATGTTTTACTCGATCATGATTACGATGGTATCAAAGAATTGGACAACGTTTTACCTCCTTGGTGGGTCTATTTGTTCTACATAACAATTGTCTTTGCTTTTATTTATTTAATACGTTTTCATGTGTTCAGTGATTATACGCAAGCCGAAGAATTTGAAACTGAAATGGCCACAGCAAGAGCTGAAATAGAAAAATATAAGTTAACAGCACCTGATTTAATGAACAAGGAGAAAGTGACCTTGTTATCGGATGCAGGTTCTTTAGCTGAAGGTAAAAAACTATATGAGACTTCTACTTGTATCGCCTGTCACAAAACGGATGGAGGTGGTTCTATCGGACCAAATTTAACGGATGATCATTGGATCTTAGGTGGAGGAATCAAAAACGTATTCAATACCATTATGGAAGGCGGACGTGAAGGAAAAGGAATGGTGCCATGGAAAAAGGAAATTAAACCTTCAGATATTCAAAAAATTGCTAGTTATGTAATTTCATTACAAGGAACGAATCCTAAAGATGCAAAAGCACCGGAAGGCGATGTTTGGGTAGATGAAAATGCACCCAAACCAGCAACTGTTACCGATTCCACAGCTACAGATTCTACTAAAAAAACAGTAGAAACTGCAATTAAATAATACATACAAATCCCGTTTCAAGTGGGATTTGTAAATTTTTCAATAAAATGGTATGAGCAAGTTACCCGACGACAGTTTTAGAGACACAATCGGAACCATTGATAAAGAAGGCAAAAGAGCCTTTATCTTTCCTAAGAAACCAAAAGGTCCTTTTTATGATAAAAGGAAGCTGGTCAGTTATTTTTTGTTGGTCTTTTTATTGACAGCTCCCTTTATCAAAATTAACGGACATCAATTTTTGATGTTCAACGTATTGGAAAGACGTTTCAATATTTTCAGTTTTCCATTTTGGCCGCAGGATTTTCACTTATTTGTGATTTCCATGATCATTGGGGTGGTTGGTTTGGCTTTGTTTACAGTTGTTTTCGGACGTATATTTTGTGGTTGGTTTTGTCCGCAAACCATTTTTATGGAAATGGTTTTTCGCAGAATTGAATTCTGGATTGATGGTGATCGAGGAGCTCAAATTCGGTTACAAAAACAAGAATGGAATGCCGAAAAGATTCGTAAAAGAATAACCAAGTGGTTGGTGTTTTTTATCATTTCTTTTATCATTGCAAATGTATTTTTAGCCTATTTGGTCAGTAGCGACCGATTGTTGCTAATGATTAAAGAAGGTCCCGCTCTTCATACAAGTACGTTAATAGCCTTATTAATCTTTACCGCTGTGTTCTATTTTGTTTTTGCATGGTTTAGAGAACAAGTATGTATCATTGCTTGTCCGTATGGAAGAATGCAAGGAGTTTTATTAGACAATAAGTCAATCAACGTTGCATACGACCATGTTCGTGGTGAAAAAGAGCTAGGAAGAGCAAAATTCAATAAACAGGAAGACAGAGCAGCTACCGGAAAAGGTGATTGCATTGATTGTAAATTATGTGTGCATGTGTGTCCTACAGGTATTGATATTCGTAATGGTACGCAATTAGAATGCATTAATTGCACCGCGTGTATGGATGAATGCGATACGATTATGGAAAGTGTTGGTTTACCAAAAGGGTTGATTCGGTATGCAAGTGAAGACGAAATTGTAAAAAAAGAAAAATTCCAATTCACAACCCGAATGAAAGGCTATACCGCTGTTTTAGTCATTTTAATTGGAGTGTTAGTAGGAATGCTTTTCTTGCGAAATGATGTTGAAGCTACTATTTTGAGACTACCTGGACAATTGTTTGAACATAAAGGAGAAAACATCAGTAATGTTTATACGTATAAAATCATAAATAAAACAACTAAGGAATTCAATGAAGTAACATTTAAATTAGTGGATCCCAAAGGTGAAATTATATTGGTTGGAAATCCTCAAGTAAAAGTAAAACCCGATGCTATTGCAAAAGGAACACTATTTATTGAAATAAATCCCGCCTATATTGAAGGCGATAAAATCAAATTGAAAATTGAAGTGTATGAGGGTGATGTATTAATTGAAACTACAACAACCAATTTCATGGGACCAAGAAGCTTTAATTAATAATCGTTGCTTTAGCTAACTTTCATCGGACTTTAGTCCGATGTATTAAAAACATAAAAAATGAAAATAAACTGGGGAACAGGAATTGTCATTGCATTTGGACTTTTTATGACCTTTATTCTATTCTTTGTATTTAAAGTACAATCGGATAGTAAATATGACAATGAACTAGTAGTAGAAGAATATTACAAGCAAGAACTCAAATTTGAAAATCAAATGGAAAAAGAGCAGAATGCAAGTAATATGTCTGAAAAAATTGAAATTAATACTTTAGAGGAAGGAATTAAAATAACATTTCCATCCGATTTAAATAGCTCATTAATTAAAGGAAAAGTGTCCCTTTACCGACCGTCAAACAAAAAGCTGGATTTTGAAGTTCCGATTTCCCTATCCGGTTCACATTTGCTCATACCTGAAAATACTTTGGTTGGCGGTCGTTGGGACATTTCTATTGATTGGACCTACGACGGAAAAGAATTTTTAAATAAAAAAACAATTTATTTTTAAAAGTAAAGGGTAAATAATAAAAGTAACCAATAACCCGTAACTCGTATGCTTTACACTGCAGTACTTTTTGGCTTGATCAGCAGTTTTCATTGCATTGGAATGTGCGGTCCAATTGCTATGATGTTGCCTGTTGATCATAATAATCCCACCAAGAAAGTACTGCAAATCATGTTGTATCATTTGGGACGCTTAACAGCCTACGGAATGTTAGGACTATTTTTTGGAATGTTGGGAAAAGGCCTCTTTCTTGCCGGGTTGCAGCAACAGCTTTCAATTGCAGTCGGAATTCTAATGATTGTACTTGTGGTGGTACCTGAAAAGATTTTAGCTAACTATAATAATTTTTCGAAACCGGTTTACAAGCTTATTTCAAAAGTAAAAGCACATTTAGGAGCACAATTCAAACGGAAATCACCCGATGCATTATTTACCATCGGACTATTAAATGGCTTTTTGCCGTGCGGAATGGTTTATGCAGCACTTTTTGGAGCCATTGCCATGCAAAGCGAACTTTTAGGCGTTGCTTACATGGTTTTGTTTGGACTTGGAACGATTCCCATGATGAGTGCTGTGGTGCTTATTTCAAACTTTATTACGGTTCCTATTCGCAATCGTATTCAACAATTAATTCCTGTTTTTGTAATTGTTATAGGTGCTTTGTTCATCATGCGAGGTATGGGATTGGATATTCCCTATATTTCACCAAACACCACAAGTTTAATTGTTCAGGCAAATCCAGCTTGTCATAATTAATTACTTTTTTTTCTTTTTTTTGAAGGCACTAATTTTCTCCTTAGGGTTTAAAAATTAGTGCCTTTTATATTTCTATTGTCTTAAAATTAAAGTAGTAAACTGATTAATATCATATTTTTTTTTCGTAAAAATTTCGAAATTTATGCTATAATAATTTTTAAATAGTTGTAGTATGACAAATTTTGATATAAATCATGTGAAAAATGTGGTATTGCTTGGACACACGGGTAGCGGAAAAACCACCTTGGCAGAATCGTTGCTTTTTGAAGCTGGAATTATTAACCGACGCGGTACCGTTGAAGATCAGAATACGGTTGGAGATTATTCTGATATGGAACATGAAAAAGGAAAAACACTTTTCTCCAAGTTGATGAACTCCAAATGGAGAGGATACAAAATTAATATTTTAGACACGCCCGGTTATGATGATTTATCGGGCGAAATTATTTCTGCCATGCGAGTGGCAGATTGTGGTTTGATGTTGCTCAATTCCAAAATGGGCGTTGAAGTGGGCACTGATATCATTTGGCAGTATACCAATGATTTCAAACTCCCCGTAATTTTATCAGTCAACCATTTAGACAACGATAAATCGGATTTTGATCGAACCATTACTGAAGCAAAAGAACATTTTGGAAATCAAGTGGTAATTGTTCAATATCCCGTAAATCAAGGAGTACAATTTGATGCAGTCATTGATGTGTTGAATATGGTGATGTATAAGTATTCAAAAAATGGAGGTAAACCTGAAAAAATGGCTATACCGGATTCAGAAAAAGAAAAAGCCAATCGTTTGCATCAGGAATTAATTGAAACCATTGCCGGTAACGACGAAAATTTGATGGAAAAATACTTCGATAAAGGTAAATTAGACGAGGACGAAATGAAACTAGGTCTGCATCATTCACTTATTAAACATGAACTATTTCCTGTTTTTTGTCTTTCTGCAAAATTAAATATGGGTACCGGACGATTGATGGGATTTATTGATAATGTTTGTCCGTCTGCCTTTGAAATGCCAAAACAAAAAACAATTGACGGACAAGAAATTACTTGCTCCGACAAGGGCAACAAAGCTATTTTTGTTTATAAAACAGTAACTGAGCCGCATATTGGTGATTTAAGTTTCTTTAAAGTTCTTTCGGGAACAATCAAAGTAGGTGATGAGTTGACCAATGAAAACACCGGCCAAGTGGAAAAAATAACCCAGTTATTTGAAATGGAGGGAAATAAGCGAATTCCTGTGGATGAACTGGTTGCCGGTGATATCGGTGCTACACAAAAGCTAAAAAATACACATACAAATAACACACTACATCAAAAAGGGTTTCCGATAGAAATCGTACCGATTCAATTTCCTAATCCAACCTATACAATAGCGGTTGAAGGAACCAAAAAAGGAGAAGAAGAAAAATTATCCGCTGCTTTGCATCAATTGGTCGAGGAAGATCCCTCTATCCGAGTGGAAGTTTCTGCCGAATTACGCCAAACGTTGATTCATTGCCAAGGTGAATTACATTTAGCTGTAATCAAATGGAAATTGGAAAATGCACAAAAATTATCTGTTCGTTTCCAAAAGCCAAGAGTTGCCTATCGCGAAACCATTCAAACCGAAGCCGAAACCGTTTACCGGCACAAAAAACAATCGGGCGGAGCAGGTCAATTTGGTGAAATAGCCATGAAAATTGAGCCTTGGTATGACGGTATGCCAGAACCAACCGGAGTTTCTATCCGTGGAAAAGAAGAAATTGATTTACCATGGGGAGGCAAACTTGTGTACTATAATTGCATTGTAGGAGGTGCAATTGATGCTCGTTTTCACCCATCCATCCTGAAGGGAATTATGGAAAAAATGCAACAAGGTCCTCTCACGGGTTCACACGTTCAAGATGTTCGCGTCATCGTATTTGACGGAAAAATGCACCCGGTAGACAGCAATGATTTGTCTTTTAAAATTGCAGGAATGATGGCGTTTAAAGAAAACTTCATCAATGCAAGCCCAAAACTTTTAGAGCCTATTTATAAAGTGACTATCACAGCTCCTGAGGAGATTACCGGAGCGATTATGAGCACCATCCAATCCCATCGTTCAATGGTGGAGGGAATGGACGCCGAAGGCCATTTTACGATTATCAAAGCCCAAATTCCTATTGCTGAAATGCATGAATTTACAAACGATTTACGTTCGTTATCTCAAGGTCGTGCCAGAATTACTATGGAATTTGATCATTATGAAAGTGTTCCTTATGAAATTCAAAATAAATTAATAGCTGATTTTGCAAAAGAAGCTGTGGAAGTATAGTTTTTAGTTGAATATATTTCTTTAAACAAAACGCCCAAATGAAAATTTGGGCGTTTTTATATTTCTTCTATAATCAAACTAAAAAAATAGTGATTAAACCGTCATCGAAAACAATTGTGTGTCGGGAATATTGCGTTTCATTCGTAAATCAAATGCCATACAAATATTGCGAACAAATGCTTTTCCTTTTTCGGTAACTGTAATGGCATTTTCAGTTATTTGAACCAAACCATCATTTTTCATTTCCTGTAATCGTTCGATAACTTCGGGTAGTTCTGAAAAGAAAGTTGCATGTTCGGCCCAAGTGGTGTGAAATTGGCACATTAAATTCAAAATATGTTTCCGAATGATCAAATCTTCTGCAGTCAAAATGTGTCCTCTAAATACAGGCAACTCATTTTGTGCCAATAAATCATAATATTCTTCCAGCGTTTTGACATTCTGAGCAAAACTGAACCAGCTGTCACTAATAGAAGAGACGCCTAATCCAATCATCACTTGCGTTTTTGAAGAGGTATAACCCATAAAATTTCTGTGTATTTTCCCTTCTTTAAATGAATGATACATGCTGTCTGTACCCAAAGCAAAGTGATCCATTCCAATTTCATGATAACCTTTTTTAGAAAGGTGTTTTTTACCTACTTCATAAAGCAATCTTTTTTCATCATCTTTCGGTAAATCTTCATCATTAAAACCACGCTGGCCGTTTCCTTTAATCCATGGCACATGAGCATAACTGTAAAATGCTAATCGATCCGGTTGTAAGGAATTTGTTTTATCAATGGTATCGATAACCTCTGCTATTTTTTGAAAAGGCAGACCAAATATTAAATCATGACCAACAGAGGTGTAACCAATTTCACGTGCCCAAAAAGTTACTTTGGCAACATTGTGAAATGACTGGATTCTATGAATAGCTTTTTGAACGGTTTCTGAGTAGTCCTGAACACCAAAACTAACTCTTCGAAAACCTAAATCAAATAATGTTTGAAGATGTTTACGGGTTGTATTGTTTGGATGACCTTCAAAACTAAATTCATATGCATCATGTTTTTTTGCGGTTTCAAATAATCCGTTTATTAATCGTTTCAGATTTTCAGGATCGAAGAAGGTAGGGGTTCCACCACCCAAATGGATTTCTTTGATGATTGGTTTTTTGGGTAACAACTCGCAGTATAATTCCCATTCTTTTAAAAGAGCTTCAATATAGGTATGCTCTACATCGTGTCGTTTTGTGATGCGTTTATTGCATCCGCAAAAAGTGCATAAACTTTCACAAAACGGTAGGTGTATGTATAAGCTAATACCCTCTGAACTATTGCTATCTGCAAAGGAATGAATCAATGTTTCTTTCCATTTTTCGAGTGAAAAGTTTTTTTCATCCCAATAAGGAACCGTTGGATAACTTGTGTATCGCGGACCAGGGACATTATATTTTTGAATTAGCGACATTTATTATTTCTTTAAACTGTAAAAAAGTTTTGACTTCAATACATCTAATTTCTTTATAGATTTGTATAATTCTACTAAGAATTATAGGTCAAAGATATTTGAGTAATCCTTAAAAAAAAATGATAATTGTCATAACAAAAAAAAACCGACACATGGGTCGGCTTTCTGTTTTATAGTATCTTACTCATGAGAGATATTTCGCAATTGCTTTAGTTTATCTCGCCATGTTTTCAGTTCGTCCTTGTGTTTTTCAATATTTTTAAAAACTTCTTTTACCATAGGATTGTCCTTTTTGGCATGTGTAAAGAATTGAATATTGTTTTCTAATTGGAAGATTTCTGATTGTAATTCGTCAATTTTACGCATGATGAAGATTTTTTCTCCTTCCAATTTACGAGAATCATCTGCTCCGGCTAGTTGGCCTAGCTTATTAGAAAAACGCATCATGTCGCTTTCTTTTTTACTCATACTAAGTTTTTCAAATAAGGCATCGAGAATTTTGTTGAATTTACCTTCAATATGTCTTCTTGAAAAAGGTACTTTTCCATACGATTTCCATTGTTCGATATGAGCTTTTATTGCGTCTAAATCTGTTTTATGATCGCCAACCAATTGAAATTCCTTCAATTGTTCTAAATATTCTTTTTTCTTATCAAATGCTTCAATTTCATCTGAATTAGCTTCATTACGTGTAGCTTTCATTCGGTCAAAAAATTGATTACAGGCATCTTTAAATTCTTTCCAAACCTTATCAGAATATTTTCTGGGCACATGACCAATTTGTTTCCACTCTTCCTGAATTTGTTTCATTAATGGTGTTGTGGCCGCAAAATCTTCACTGACACTAAGTGTTTTTGCCTTTTCAACTAAAGCCATTTTTTTGCTTAAGTTGTCATTTTGTTCTTTTTTAATGTCTTTGTAAAAGGAATTTTTATGCGAATTAAAGTTACGAACGGCTGTTTTGAATTCAGCCCAAGTAGCTTCATTTATTTCTGATGGAACTTTACCGGCAGAAAAGAAGGCATTGCGTAAAGCTTCTACCTTTTCAATTAACCCTTGCCATTGAGAATGTGCTGTAACTTCTTCTGTAGCCAGCTTTTCAATTTCAGCAATGATTTCTTTTTTATTTTCTAAATTAGCAGTTTCTTTTTCACGTTGATTAGTAAATAAACCTTCTCGTTTATCGTGCATTTGTTTTGTTAAGGCACTAAACTGATTCCAAATCTCTTCGCGGTGTTCACGATCAACCGGACCTATTTCTTCTTTCCAAATGCGATGTAAATCTTGAAGTTCTCTAAAAGCTTTGGTAATATCAACTTCATTTACCAATTCTTCAACTCGGGCAATAATTTTTTGTTTTAGCTCCAAATTGTGTTTGAAATCTTGGTCTCTTGCTTCACGGTCTAGGTGTAAATAATCGTAGAAGTTTTCAACATGGAAATGATAATTATTCCAAACATGATTGTATTTGTCTCTTGGAATTGGTCCAATTGTACGCCATTCTTCTCGCAACTCATTAAAGTGCTTTAAAGTATCTTTAATGTTTTCTTGAGGATTTATTAGGTTTTTTATTTCCTCTACAATGGCTAGTCGACGTTCTAGATTGGCACTTAAATTGTTTTGTAAGCTTTTAAAATGAGCATTTTGCTTCCCTTTTAATTGCTTGTATAAGGTATCAAATTTTGATTTTAAAGGTAAATGATACTCAAAATCTTCATTTGAATCAGGATTTTCAGCTTTAAATTCATCTCTCTTTTCTTCAATAAAATGATGGTATTTTGCTAGAAATTCTTTTTTAATTTCTTCTACATGTTCTTTTACGGACATCACTTTTTCAACCTCTGTCAGTTTTTCCAATTCATCAACTAATGCTTCCATCGATAGGGAGGCATATTCTAACATCGGTATATTGTGGCGTTCCTTCAACGTTTCATCTTCACTTTCTTCTGCATTCGATTCATCAATAGCATTCAAAGCTATTTGATGTCCATTTTCTGACATTGGAGAATCTTCTGCAAGTTCTTGAGCTGAAATTGTTGCAACCGCTTCTTCTACGACTTCATTCCCTTCAAGAACAACTTCATTAAGTTCTACTGATTCGGGTGCTTCAATTGCTTCCGTAACCTCATTAACTATAGTTTCAGAATTCATTTCTTTAACAGTTTCAACTGACTCATCTACAACGGGTTGAGTGTTATCGGTAATTTCAATTACTTCTTGAATATCGTTTTGTGAAACGTTTTCTTGGTTTCCGTCTGTCTCATTTTCAATTGGCGACAGGTTATCATTCTTTTCTTCTAACATTGTAAAAATGTGTAAGGTTCATAATATAGAGGCGAAAGATACTAAACACTAGTCAAAATTCAAAGTAATCAGGGTATTTATCACTTTTTTTAAATCACATAAAACGATTTAAACAACGGAATCAGTTTTATCAAGCAGGGAATTGTATATTTTATTCCAAATTTTCCATCCTCTTTCAGCTTGTAAAACGAGCATTTCATGCCCGTTTTTGGTAACAGCACCTTTTGATTTAGCCTGTTTTAAAAAAAGTGTTTCTTCCGGATTGTAAATTAAATCATAAGCAATATGTTCCGGGGTGAAGTAGTCATAAGGAATTGGCGGACATTCTTCTATGTTGGGATGAGTTCCTAGCGGAGTACAATTTATAATGAGTTGATAATTATCAAAGGTGGTAGCATTGATGTATTTGTAATCTAAAGCATTTTCTTTTTTACTTTTGGAAACAAAGGTGTATAAAATACCTAATTCTTCTAGCGCAAAGGCTACTGCTTTTGAAGCTCCACCTGTACCTAAGATTAGTGCTTTTTGATGATGAGGTTGTAACAAAGGTAGGATTGATTTTTTAAATCCGTAATAATCTGTATTGTATCCTTTTAGTTTCCCTTTTTTAGTAAATTTAATACAATTAACGGCTCCAATTTTCTGAGCTTTTTCAGAAAGGTTGTCTAAATAAGGTATTACTTTTTCTTTGTAGGGAATGGTGATGTTTAATCCAAATAAAGTTGGATTTTCTCTCAATAATTTTGGAAATTGTGAAATCGCTGATAAATCAAAATTCTCATAGGAACAGTCGTTCAGTTGTTCTTTTTCAAATTTTTCAGTGAAGTATTTTTTTGAAAAAGAATAACTGATGTTTTTTCCGATAAGTCCAAATAATTTATTCATTTTTCACTTTCTTTCGGGGTAAAAACTGTTTGATTAATGGAATGTTTGCCACAATAATGATTAGGATAATGAACTTCTCTAAATGTTCCTTCACATAATCTATTTGACCTAAAAAATATCCTAACAAACTAATGGCGGCAACCCAAAGAAACGCTCCGATAAAACTGAATTTTAAAAAAGTATTATACGGAACATTTGTTGCTCCACTCAAAAAAGGTACTATAGTTCGAACTACCGGAATAAAACGAGCCATAATTATTGAGTTTTTTCCATGCTTATCAAAAAATTCCTGGGCTCTAAGAATATGGCTTTTTCTGATAATAAATGTCTTTTCACTATTTAAAATAAAAGTCCCAAACCGTTTGCCAACATAATAATTTAAATTATCGCCCAATAAGGCTGCAAAAATTAAAAGTGGAACAATGATTACAATGTCTAATTCTCCCCGTGCTGCAATCATTCCAATGGCAAAAATTAGTGCATCACCAGGTAAAAAGGGCATTAAAAATGACATCACTATTAACCCTGTTTCGGCGAAGATCAGGAAAAATAAAATAGCATAAATCCAATTATCATACTTTTCAATTAGTTTTGAAAGAATTTGATCCGGCTGCGATAAAAATTTTATCAGTAAATCAAGATAATCCATTTAATTTGTTTTTGTTCATTCTTCAGCCAAAATCTTTTCTTATTTCGAAAATTTTGCTCCTACTTTTTCTACGATAAAAATAGTTAAAAATCCGGCAATCATCAAAAGTATGGCAATCAATAATAGGTTGTCACCTTCAAAATTTTGAGGTAGTATGCTTTTTTCCATAAAAGCCACTTCGTTTCCATGAGAGTCGATTCGGTTAGATAATACTTTTTTCCATGGCCAGACTTTGTTTAAAGAGCCTAGCATAAATCCGGTTAGCAATGCCATCGTGGTATTTCTATGATGATCAAACATCCAATGTAATACTTTTGAAAACAATTTCAGTCCAAGAATTGCACCGATAGCAAAGGTTCCTAATTTTAGAATCGACTGAACTAAAAGTTCTATATTAAACGTTAGTAAGGCTTCTCTAAAAATATTAATGGTTCCAATAACAACACTATAGGAGCCCATTAATACTAAAATAAAAGCTCCCGAGATTCCCGGTAATATCATCGCAATAATTGCAATAAATCCCGATAAGAATAAATACGGATAACTATCAGGTGAGGCCACCGGTTCTGCAATCGTGATATAATAAGAAAGCACAGTACCAAGTATAAAAAAGGAAATTGAACCTATAGAAAATTTATCAATTTGTTTGCCTACAAAAAAGATGCTCGCAATCACTAACCCAAAGAAAAATGACCACACCAAAATCGGTTGTGTGACTAACAAATGGGTAATAATTTTTGAAAAAGTAAGTATACTGATAAAAATGCCCGAAAGTAAAGCCAATAAAAAACTTCCATTGATTTGTTGCCAAGCAATTTTAAAACCGTTTTTTTTCCAAGAGGGGAAAAAGGTAAAATCTACTTTGTTAATTGTATCAATCAATTCTTGATATATACCAGAGATAAAAGCAATTGTTCCGCCGGAAACACCGGGAACAACATCGGCAGCACCCATGGCTAATCCTTTAAGAGTAATTAGAAAGTAATCAGGAAAAATTTTTCTCATAAAAAAAAGCGTTCCGCTTTTGGAAACGGAACGCAAATTAGGGAAAATTTTTATAAGTATGTTGGAAATTATGCTAAGATTTTAAATGTTTGGTAATTACATTTTGAACAATTTTTCTATCCCAAACTACCGGAAATAATTCTTGTAAAACGGTTCTGTTTTTAGCATTTAGCCGCAATCCGTTATTCAAATGAATTTTACCTTTTTCGTTTTGCTGTAACATATAATAGATTCCGGCTAAACGATATTCTACTTCATATTGCTCTGGGAAATATTCTGCTGCTTGTACTAAGGTTTGAATAGCACTGTCAAATTCACCTAAAAATTTCAAAATATCTACCCAAAACAACCAAGTGTCTAATTGATAATCACCAAATTCTACTGCTTTTCGGTACCCAAATTCAGCTTCTTCATAAAAATTCATTTGGCGGTTAATGGTTGCATAACGCTTCCAATACAACTGATTTTCATTATCAATGGCCAATGCTTTGTTGACATAAAATAAAGCTTTTTGATAATTTTTTAAACGGATATAAAAATCGGTAATTGCTATCCAACCTTTGTCTAACAAAGGATCTTCATGAACAGTTTTGTTGTAATATTTGATGGCTTCAGCTTTGTTACCTAATTTTTCATAACATTTCCCGATGCGTAATAAAGCATAGGAGGTTGGATCTTCTAATTCAATCGTTCGTTGAAAAGCTTCTATGGCTTCTTCAAATCGTTTAAGTTTTTCGAGTGATTTACCCTTTTCCATGAAGGCTCCAATAAATTCGTCATCAATCAAGGTGGCATAATCAAAACAACGCAAAGCATTTTCATACTTTTTGATGCTGTAACTTAATCGGCCTTGTTGATGCCAGGCAATTTCACTGAAGGGATTTTTCTCAATATAATTTTCTAAATAGTCAATAGCTTCCTTTTGTTGGTCTAAAAATTCAAAACAATAAACTACATTATACAGGGCTGATTGGTCCTCGATGTCAACTTCCAAACATTTTATAAAATTGTATTTCGCTAACTCTAAATTATCCATGAAGAGATATTCCATCCCCATCAAGTTATAAACATCAGCAAAATCTTCCGTAAAGTTTAATGCTTTTTCTAACTCTTCAATGGCTTTTTCGTGTTGGTCACGTTTGGAATAAATATTCGCTTTTTGAATGAATATTTCTTCATTGTGTGGTTCAATTGCATACAACTCGTTAAGCATTTTTTCGGCAATTTCGAGTTTGTCGTCATAAATCAACATTTCGATTTGTACCAATTTTAAACCGGTAGATTTCGGATGTTGTTCAAGAGCTAATTTCAGGGCTTTTTTAGCCAGAGATGCCTTTCCCATATCGAGGTAATGAAGAATAATTTCTTCAAACTCTTCTGAATCAAAAAACAAAACTTTATTGGTTTTGAGCATCGATTCAAATTTCGATAAGGATATGTTATAATCGTCTTCTTCGTGACTTAAATGCATACTCGATTTTTTAAAATTATCCTACAATAAAAATAGCGAAGGATTAGCTTTTTTCTATTTTAATGTCAAATTGTTGTAAACAATTTAATTAACAACTTTTAGGGCTTAGTCCTTAGTGATTAGTCCTTATTATTATCTTTCATAACTTCATCCAATGCTTCCAAAATAATTTTACAACCTTCTTTTATTTCTTCTTCGGAAATGGTTAAGGGTGGTGTAATTCGAATGGCTCGACCTTCAAAAAGTAACCAGAATAGAATTAATCCCTTGTCTTGGCATTTGAAAATTACTTCATTTGTAATTTCGGGTGTTTCAACCATTGCCGCTAACATGAGTCCTTTTCCTCTTATTTCTTGTATCAAAGGGTGTACCAAAAGTTCACGAAACAGTTTTTCTTTTACTAAGGTTTGCGGAATAAGGTTGGTTTCCGTCACCTCCCGCAAGGTAGCTAAACAAGCTGCCGCAATGACAGGATGTCCGCCAAAGGTCGTTATATGCCCTAATTTCGGATTATTACTCAGTAAATCCATGTATTCTGCTTTTGATGTAAAGGCACCAACGGGCATTCCGCCGCCCATTCCTTTACCCATAATTACGATATCAGGAACGACTTCATAGTTTTCAAATCCGAATAATTTTCCGGTTCTACCGAAACCGGGTTGTATTTCGTCTATGATTAAAAGTGCTCCCACTTCATCACAGCGTTCTTTTATTTTTCGTAAAAAGCCGTTTTCCGGTTGAATAAATCCGGCTCCTCCCTGAATGCTCTCCAAAATAACGCCTGCTGTTTTGGTTGTTATTTTTTGAATGTCTTCTTCATTATTAAACGTTATGAAGTCCACATCGGGAAGTAATGGTCTAAATACTTGTTTTCGTTCTTCAAATCCCATCACACTCATAGAGCCCATCGTGTTGCCGTGATAAGCATTGTGACAAGAAACCAAATGACTGCGTCCCGTGACTCTTCTAGCCAATTTCAAGGCTCCTTCTGTAGCTTCGGTTCCTGAGTTTACTAAATAGGTTTTATTCAGCGGTTCCGGCATATTTTCTGCCAACAGTTTACAAAATTCAACGGCAGGATGATGAGCATATTCGCCATACACCATAACATGCGAATATTTGTCCAATTGGTCTTTAATGGCTTGATTTACTCTCGGATGTTGATGTCCTAAACTACATGCTGAAACGCCGGCTACAAAATCTAAGTATTTTTTTCCATTTGTGTCAAAAATATAAGAACCTTTTGCATAGGAAACTTCCATGGCAAGAGGGTAGGGAGAGGTTTGTGCTTGGTATTTTAGAAAATCTTCTTTCATAAAAGTGAATGGGTTATGGAAAAAAAGAATATAACCAACTTTAATCCCTAACGCGTAGCTCGCAACTTTTTAACTGTCTTTTTTCTTTTCTTCAACTTCTAATGATTCTTTGCGAACATCCATTGGAACATTTTCTTTTTCTGCTTCAACTTTAGTTTTCTGTTTCATTTTTTCATCATATTCATTTTCTTCAGGAGGAAAAATGTCTTCTTTTGATTTTATTCGCTCCTCGCCACGCCATATAAAGCCACGTAGTTTTCTTGCATTTTCAGGCAAATCTTTTTCAGGATATATTTCACCATCTACTTGTGTAAAAAAGGTGATGGTATCAATTTGATTACCGTCTAAAGTCATGTTGATGCTACTGCTTGCACTTTTGTTAATGCCAATGAGTTCCTGTTCATCATTCCGCATATAATAAACAACTTCAGTGTTTTTAACAACATCTACTTCATAGAGTTTATTGTCCCGAAATTTACCATATAAATTTTGTCCCTTTACCTGATTGTAGCCAGAACCAATGGTATCTTTTGAGGCAATAAAAGTATTGTTGAGTACTTTTAAGGAGTCTAATTTTTCTGTTTCTTTATTAGAAATCAAATGCATGATATCGCCGGTCATTTGATTGTCATAATTCCACATCACCGGATTGCCAATGAGTTTTGTCAAACCGGTTTTTTCAGAGGAATGGAGTGAATCACATTTCCCACTCATATCGGTTTTATAAAAGCGTACATTTGTATAACCTCGAATTACTCGTTCCTCCGGTTTTCCGGTTACGACTAATTTTTTTCCATGAATATAGAGCGTGTCTTTTTCTACTAAAGTCATGGCAACCGCTCTTTTGGTCATCATCAAGGAATCTTTTGCTTTATAAACCTCACCATAATGGCCTTTCACAATACTGTTATTGATAGAATCGGTTACTTTTACATTTCTGGTAGCGGAGGCAAATTCACGATTACGATCATAATACAAGCTATCTCCTTCAATTAATCGATTATTATATTTAATATAAGAGTTTTTGACAAAATGAGCTAAATTCTTTTTAGTATCATAAAAACCTTTCTCAGTATAAATAAAATTCTCTTTACTGGTGATGGTCGATGCTCCAAAAAGATAGGCATGCCCCACATTTTCATAATAATCCAAATGATTGGTCTTAATAACCGACTTTGGATTGGTTATCGTAACCGCATTTCTGAACTGATACATTTTTTTCTGAACCATATACGTGCCCGCTTGGCTCGTCAAAACGTTTTCTTTGTCATTAATTGTGCCACCGGTTTTATAAAAAGCCTGCTGTGTATTCCTGTCAAAATTTAAAATTTCCGATTTTAAAGTAGAACTGGGTGAAGTCATTACAACGTTACCGGACGCATAGGCTTGTTTGTTTTCACCATTATATTCAGCATAAGTGCTTGTCATCGTTATCGTATCGCCTTGAACCATGCGAACGTCACCAAATGCTTTGAGGTAATTTTCTTTTTTAAATAAATAGGCCTTGTTGCAATATAAAATGGCTCCTTCATGGCTAACCCTCACATTGCCGGTCAGCAAAATAGCATCTGGATAGAGGTTTTCATCTACATCAAAAAATTCAGAGTATTCCACAAAGATTTCCTTGTTCTTTTGGGCGTTTGCCTGCAAAAACGGGAAGGTGATAAAAAGAACAAATAAAAAGATTCTCAAGCGTAAATTTTTTTTTGTCAAAATTACTAAAATTGAGGGAAGGACAATACGTCTTGGGAATAATTTAGGTATATCGATCCATGTTTCAAGCTAAGATGTAATTTATGAGTTAGCAATTTCATTTTGATACCTTAAGGATTGTTAATTGTTTGATTGCTTTAATTTGAAATTTTGTTTGACGAGCTTTGATGGTTTTGGTTGTATTTGAACAAGATTGATGATTTTTTTGAAATTTAGAAGGGTTTTGTTCGATATATGTTCGGGATTTGTTCGAACCGGCTTCTTGAAAAGGGGTTGTTTTCTGAACAAATTTGGAAGCAATACAAACTAAGGTGGTGGTGGAGGTTGGTTGCTGCTGCCTATTTCGTAGGAGATACCTCGGCAGGCTCGGTATGACAAAAGACTGCACCGCATGATAAAGGTGGGGTTGGAATGATATGAAACAACCCGAAAGGATTCGGACTAGAGTGGGGGATTAGTTAGTGTAATATGGCAAGACAAATTTTATAAACCAGTTAGGTAATTTATCTGTTTTTAGCTCCATATTTCCTTTATAAACCTCAGCAATTAAAATTTGTTCTTTACCTGAATTATCAAATAAATAGGCACGATAAAAAATTTATTACATCTTCAGGTTGATATTCTAAAAGAGATTTTAAAATAAGTCCGGGATGAGAGTCAGCTAAAAAAAGTAATTTTTTTTCTTTTATTTTTAAAATGAAAGCAATTGAACTTCCATTAGTGGGTGTTTTGTCTTCAACTGGAGCTAACGATAATAATTCTTCCATTTGTATTTTATTTGAAGAAATAGGTTGAGAGCCTTTTACTGGACTTTCTTTTATCCAAGTTAAAAGCATTTGAAATGCATCATCATATAATTTCTCTTCTTCTTTGGAATATTTCAAATCATATTTTGTTAATTCACTTTCCCACAATGTCTTTAGATTATCTAACTTTTCTTTATCAGGTGATAAGAGGATTATTTGAGATTCCAGATCAACGTTTACCGTCTGTTTATTTTCTATACAAACGGCCTTTTGATTGAAATCACTATTCCATCTATAATCTCCTTTTAAAATCAAGGCTCCTAAAGTTGTTCCTTGTTCAGCACTGATTTGGTTTTCACCATTTTTTAATTCGTTATTGAAATACCCTCTATTTAAAATATTCTTTATTATTTTTTCCTCCTTATTTGAACTATTTTCTTCTTTTTCAGTATCGTTTAATAAGTGTCGGAAAGTATTGTGCCAAACTTCTTTAATTTCAATAAACTTTTCCTGATTGTCTTTTAAAAAAGGCATTGCTCCCCAGATGTGGTCTGAATCAATATGAGTTATTATTAATTTTTCTAAACATTCTCCATTATCTGCTATTTCAATCAATTCTTTCTTTATGTAAGTATTGTAAGTTATAACATAGCCACAGTCAATTAATAAATGTTTTTTCTCATTTGTACCATAACTGATTAATAAACTATCTCCATTTAAGGCAGGGAAAACAGATATTGTTATTGAAAAAATATTATTCTTCATAAAACTTCATTTTAATTTCTATGCATAAAATGCTTTTTCCATCAATTCTTGTTCGCTTCGGGAAATTCCGATTTCATTTGCAATTGTTTTCCATTTGGTTGTAACTTCCAAGACTTCTTGTATAATTACCTCCATTTGATTCTTGTTTAAACGGAAATATTCACCTACACTTTTTGCTAAATCGAAATCCAAAGCATTGTTATCGGTGTCAATGTTTAAGGCTAAGCCGTCTTTGTCTATTGAGGGGTTGAGGTCATAAGCCGGTGATAAAATCCAACCTTCTTTGGTTAGTATAAAGCCATGATTTCTTAAATGATCATCGGTGTTGGAAATCGCTATGTTGAAGATGATTCTTCGCCATAATTGGTGTAGGTTGGCTTTTATGTTTGCTCCGTTATTACTTATGAATTCTGCGATGTCAAGGTAGCTTGCTTGGTTGTCTCGAATGGTATCTTCATTATTTCCGGTTATTGTCATTGCGGATGCAAAGTGGATTCGTTCTCCGTTTTCACGGTCGAAACGTTTTGTGAAAAAGGTATGGTGTTTGCCTAAAATTCTTTCCATACGACAAGGTGCCATTTCAATTCCAGCTTTAGTTGCCAATTGATAGGCTAAAAATTCCCAAGCTGCTTTGTCAATGGTATCTGTTTTGGATGGAAATTTGGCAATCCAAAGACTTTTATCTGCGTCTAGAATATTGGCTTTAGGTCGTGCTCCACCTAATGACGAACCGGGTGTTATTAGTACTGAAAGGTATCTGTTGACATCTTCACTATCTATATCATTTTCAAAAATGAAGGCAGCATTTTGAAGCTCTCTAATTGAAGTCCATGGAGGTGTGGAGGCTGTTTTGTTATTGTCTAAAAATTCACCTACTGGGTCTATTTTAAAACGCAGTGCCCCCATACGGCTTTCATCAAAAACACCTAATAGAAAGTCTATATCGTAAAGCGTTTTGGGCTTTACATTCTTTTCTCTTGCCAGTTGTGCTTCTCTTCGTTTCATTAGTGTGCGTCCCCAAGTATCGGGCATGCTGTCGAGAAAAATTCCGAAGTTTTCTTTTTGATTTGGATATTGTGGTCCACCATACAATTGTATGTCGGGGTCGAGCAAAAATTTTTGATCTGATTTGAGCCAGTCCTTGTCGTACTCAAAGCTAAATGCTTTCTTGCCTTTGGCTTGTTGTGCAGACAAAATACCAATTATTTTAGGTTCTTGCATGCCTTTCCAGTGAGCATAAACATATATGTCTGTTTTTGTGGACATTTTAGTGTGATTGTTGTTTAAAAGTTTAAAGGTTTAAAAGTTTAAA
>NZ_JBIKJL010000011.1:0-51920 GCF_044361015.1 Flavobacterium sp. | reverse complement strand
GAAGCTTGAACAGCTATACGGTGAGCACTATACGTTGCATCAGCTGTAAAACTAAACCACACATCATCATCTGCATTTCCTGGTGTAATCGCAGAACAAGCAGTAATGGCTGGTGTAGCTGTAGCATTTTTACTATTGTAAACATTACCACATACGGTTGTACATGGATCAGAACTTACACCAATTACAAAAGCACCAGCAGGATTATCATTAGCCGGAACAGTTGTTGGTGCAGTACCTCCACTGTAGGCAGCAGCCGGTACAAAACGAATTTGTGAATTACATGCCGGTGACAAACGTAAATTTGTTTGTGAAGCAGTACCAAAATTAGCACTATCCGTAAACTGTTGAATCAATCGATTAGAAGTGGTAGCCGTTGCCGGAGAAGTACCATTCATACCTACTGTATAAGTAAAGGTAGCTCCATTGGTATTTCCGTTAAACAATTGCATAGTACCATAATTAAACTCAATTGAGTTATCGCTTTCACGTAAAACAACTTGGAAATTCATATTAGGATCTCCATAAGTGAAACGTTCCATTTCAGCCCATTCTACAGTAATCACAGCAGAACCGCTTCCAAGCACACCATCCACTTTGTATTTCATGGAAGTGTCTTTGTTCGCTAAACTGTTTCCTTGAATAACTAAGTCATCCCAGAAAGGAGCCAATACATTGTTCTGACCGGTTGAAGTCAAATCGTTAATATATTGAGCAGAAGTTTGAGCTGTATTGAATGTCATCCAACCATTACTGGTTGCATAGAATCCGGTAACAGCCGCTCCATTATATTTAAATGTTGATCCTGCTAAACTCACTATATTAGTTCTTCCATCATCTGCAGATGTTAATGAACTATAAGCAGTACCGGTACTCATTACTGAATTATAAGTAATACCTGTATTTCTTGTTACGGTATAATTACAGTTATTCACTGTAACTGCTACTGTTGAAGAAGGAGTTGACAATCCTGAATTAGTACAAGTCACTAAGTTATAATACTCAGAACTTACTGTTAAAGCAGGAGTAGTGAATGTTGCTAAGTTTGCACCACCAATTGGAGCAAAAGTTCCAGCCGGTAATTCTCTGCTATACCATTGGTATGTTAAACCAAGTTCTGCCGGTACACCTGTTAAACCTAAGTTTACTGTTGAACCACTACAAACACCAGCTGAAGTAGTTGTTGCAGTAGTAGCAATAGGAGTTCCCGCACAAGAAGGAGCAGCAATGATATTTACAGTATAATCTTCAAAAGTTCCCCAAGAACCTGTATAACAAGGAGTAGATGGGCCTGAATCAGTATCAGTTCCTCCAATTCTCATTCTAGTAATTCCTGATGGAATTCCAATTGGCAATGTAATTGAACCTGAAAGCGTTGTTGGATTAGCACTTGTTGATAAACCAAGATAAACTTGCTCACCTACATCTACAAAGTCACCGTCTTTATTAAAATCAATCCAGATTTTTGTTCCATAAGTATATCCAGTTTGATAAGTAATACTGAAAGGAACAGTTCCTCCTTCATTTAAATCAGTTGACAAGTTTGTGTAGTTACCATAATTTCCAACTTCACTACCTGTAGTATTATTAATTGTACCAATAGTAACATTAGTAATACCACTTCCATCAACAGTTGATGGTGCCGGTACACAGTAATCATTTACTGTCAATAAAGCTCCAACAGAGTTTACCACACAAGTACCAGAAGTTACTTTTAATCTGTAAAATCTTCCACCACCTGTTGCAGCACCTGCAGAAGTGATAACACTTAACGATGCTGTATCAGCACCAGCGTAAGTAATTCCAACCGGTGTAGCATCCACTACCGGAGCATAAGTACCTCCTAAAGTAGTTGAAAACTCCCATTGGTAAACCGGAGCATCAGCCACCACTGTAGAAGTGAATGTAGCCGTGTTACCTCTTACGATAGTAGCGGCAGCAGGATTACTCACTGTTGGGTTATTGATTGTTAAAGAAGCCACATCAGACGTTGCGGAAGGACAAGAACCTGCACCATTTAAAACAACTTGATAGTAATAGGTACTAACAGGAGTTGAACTAGTTGTAGCTACTTGTAAAGAAGTGGCTGTTGCAGTATAAGTCGCTGCAGTTGGAGTTCCATTAGCAACAGCAGTCCAAGGACCCATCGCTGAGGTAGCATATTGCCACTCAAAACTACCTACAGTACCGCTTGATTCAATTGTAAACGTTGAAGTTCCACCAGAAGCACAATTCACCGCGTTAGACGCTTGAACCGTTACAGCAGGAGTTGAATTTACAATTAAACTAGCTGCAGAAGAGAATACAGTATTGGCAGGACCATCTACTTGCACATAATAAGAATAACCATTGTTTGCAGCAGTTATTCCACTTACTGTTAAAGAGGCTGTTCCGTCTCCTGAATAAGACAATCCACTGGTTGAAGTTGAAACCGGTTCAAAACCTAAACCTGAATCTTCATACCAAGTATACCCACCTGGGTTAACGTCACCCGAAGTAACAACAGTGAACATAGCAGAACCATTATCACATATTGTTTGAGTAGTTGGTTGTGCTGTAATCGCTGTACTTCCAACTGAAAGCACCGTACTTCCAGAAATTTCAGAACCACAAGGAGCAGCACCGGACACTTCACAATAAAACTCTGCCCCGTCAAGTGTTTCAGGGGTATTTGTAATAACTAATGTGGCTGTGTCAACATCACTAAAAGTAGCATCTGCCACAACCTCTACATACTCATCTAAATCAGCATCGTAAATAAACCATTGGTACGTTAATCCATCTCCTGTAGCCACTACAGAAATAGAAGAATTCGTACCGGTTTGAATTGATTTTGACAAAGGTGGTTGAGTAGTAATAGTTACTTCTTCTAATACATCAACGTCATACGTTTGTGTAGTAGTACAACCAAAATCAGTTATAGAAAAAGAAATAGTAACGGTACCGGAGGCAACTCCTGTTACTAAACCATTTCCATCTACTGTTGCAATTAAGTCATTAGATGAAGTCCAAGCATTTCCTGCTCCACCCGGTACTAATTGTAAAGTACCATTAGTACATACTTTAGTATCAGGTCCTGTAATAGGATTATTGGTTGGGAATGGGTTAATCGTTAAATTAACCGCACTATAAGCAGTTCCACCCGGTGTGATTACTGTAAGTAAATCAGAGGTAGCTCCTACCGGAACAACAAAGGTAATTGTTGTTGGATTAACTACGTTAAATGTAGCAGCTGTTGAACCAACTAATACGTCAGTAACACCAATAAAACCTGAACCGGTAATAGTAACCGTATCTCCGCTTTCACAAACAGAAGTTGGTGCAAAACTAGTGATGATTGGTGGTACATTTTCTACGACCACATCATCAACAAATAAAATCCAACCGTCAGCCGGTGCAGCATCTCTTACAAAAGCAAGATAAACAATTTGACCTGCAAAAGCTGACAAATCAACTGTTAATTGCGAATAAGTTGTTGAAGTTACCGGAGTTGAAGCTAAGGCTACCGTAGAAAAATCAGCAAGATTTGTTCCGGTTGTAGAAACTCTAACTGAAACTTCATCCGGTTCTCCAGCTGATTGTGCTCTTACCCAGAACGTTAAACGTTTTGGGGTAGTTCCTAAGTCTAAACGAGGTGTAATTAAATAATCATTACTTAAAGCAGTATCGAAATCAGTATTGATTGAAGCACATCTTACACCGGTTCTGGCATTTGAAGTAGATAATCCCCATGTGCTTGCATCGGCATTTCCATCAATCACACGTAAACAATTTACAGTACTTGTTTCAAAACCTTCTGTCCATGGGAAAGAAGTTACTGTATCACACAAAGTGTTAAATGTATAAGCCACAGTCCAATCACTTAAATCCCCTAATCCACAGTCCGATTGAACGTAAACAGAGTAAGTAGTGTTTCCTGATAAACCGGAAGCAATCACAAATCCTGTTGACGCAGAAGTACCGGCTTGGAATAATCCTGTTGCACCACTACCGGCAGCACCGGATGTTCTTACTTCATAGTTATACCCTACGGATGGGGCAGGAGTTGGAGCAGTCCAGTTTAAAGTGGCTGCAGAGGAAGTAACTCCTGAAGCAATAAGTGCAGTTGGAACGAAACAAGTAGGTTCGGCCAACACATTTAAAGTATAGTCTTCAAAAGAACCCCATGAACTATTGTAACATGGATTTGTAAGTGGTTCAGCATCTGTACCACCAATTCTCATGCGGTAATTTCCTAGTGGTGTACCTAATGGAATAGTAAAACTTAACGTTAAGGTAGTTGGGTTAGTAGCCAAAGAAGTAGCTTGTACTAATTGCTCACCCACATCATTAAAATCTAAGTCATTATTAAAATCTACCCAAATAGTAGTTCCATATGTAAATCCTGTTTGATAAGTTACATTCACGGTAGAAGTAACTCCTCTACGTAAACTACCTATTTGAGCAGAATAATCACCATAATTGCCAGCCTCAGTAGCTGTAGTATTATTTACTACGTTTGGAGAAACCCCAAAACTAATATTCGTAATACCTGAACCATCAACACTAGTTGGAGCAGGATTACAATAACCTGTAAAAAATGATGCAGAAGTTGCCCAAGCACTATAAACACCCGGAGCACATTCTGATCTTACATGAAGATAATAAGTAGTATTAGCCGTTAACGAAGTAGAAGCCGCAGCCGGACTTGTCACTACATCACCACTTGCCGGTGGAGTAGCAGAAGTTGTAGCAGCCCACTCATATTGTGTTGGCGTTGGTGAAGGCACATTCCATGCAAAGTTAGCACCGGTTGTTGAAGTTAACGTCGCTGTTAAACCATTTGGCTCGATACAGTTTGGTGTTTCAATCGCAAATAAGTCATCAATAGACATATCATTTGGAACACTATTATGAATTACTTCAATAAAGAAATAATAATTTGCAGTTGCCGGAGCCACATACGTACCTTGAATTTTTTGATAAGTAGTATTAGTAGCCGCTGAAACGGTAGTCAATAAAGTAGCTCCTGCTAAAGAAGCAGCCGTATTTACATATAATTTTATAGATGTCCATCCTGATATTCCATCAGTTAAATACCAAGCACCCATATCATACGATGAGGCAGCGGTTAACGCTAATGGTGCAGAATATAAATATTTTGCAACTGTTGGAGTCCATCTGATATTTTGATAAATAGAACCTGTTCTTGGTGCAGCACCGGTAGCAGTAGTTGATCTTGTTAACGGATGTGAACTACTGACCGTACATGATGCAAAATTAGGCACTACTGCCGTTTCAAAACTTTCACTGTAAGGAACTGATGCAGCACTACAAGTAGTTACTGTTAAAGCATTGGTTCCTGTAGATACATTATAATAGTAATCATAAGGACCGGATCCACAACGTATATATTCATATACTTTTACAAAATAAGAGGAAGATAACGACAAGCCTGAAATTGCAACAGAAGCAGTCGTATTATCAAACATAATTTGTTGACCTGAACCGGCATAAACAGGATTTGCCACTAAAGCAGCTGCTCCTGTAACATTCGTTGGGTCAACAATAGGTGAATCACTTAAAATAACTACACGTCTTGTTCCGTTTCCATTTGTCCATGCTAAGTTAAACCCAGACCCGGTAATGGCAGAAGCCACTGCGTTACTCACTTGAGTAACCGGATTGTTTGGAGCAGTAACTGTTGCATAAGCCGTTGGTGTAGATAATCCACTAGCCGTACAAGTGGTTAACAAGCGATAATAAACCGTAGTTCCCCCATAAACCGGAGGAGTGTAGGTAACTGCTGTTTGAGCAGGAGAAACATCTGACCAGCTTCCAGGTAAACTTGGATCTGATGGAGAAACAGCCAATTGCCATTTAAACGTTAAACCGGTAACGCCGGAAGATAAACCGGAAGCTGTAAGTGTACCTACACTAGCACCTAAACATACATTTTGTAATGCCGGAGCAACTGTACCCGCTAAAGGCGAACCCGTACAAGGAGATGGTGGTGTCCAAGTATAAGTTTGACCTGATGTAGGGAAAACAGTAGAAGAAATAGTAACTGTTGAAAACTGTGTTCCAGCAGTTGTTGTAGACCAGTTTGTGGTGGTCGTTCTGTTGCTAAAATCACTTGTAGTTGAAGTTCCTCTTAATCCAACTTGTCCTGTGTAAGAAGTATTTCTAGTACTGCTACCATAAACAATTTCAACAACATTTGTGGTTTCATACAACTTAATTTGCATGTTGAGGTTATTACCAGTACCATTATATTGAATTCTCCAGTTTGTATATTCAATAGTTAATACTTGGTTTGGTGCAGTTCCACTTAATTGTGTAAATACTCCACCTTCTGCTAAACCATCCCTTCCAAATGCAGCAATAGAATTGGTGTTAGAAGTTGTTGATATAGTGTTAGACGTTGGAGCTGCACTTCCGAGACGTATAATTCCATTAGAATTAGCTACAAATTGAGTAAAACTTGTTCCATTGAACACAAAGTTAAACCCAATATTTGTGGCAGCTGATGCACCGTCATCATTTCCTGGAGCAATTATTTGTGTGCCCCCAGTTAAAGCAGTATAAGTTCCGCTCGTTTGAGCAAAACCATAATTAGTTACCTGCGACCAAACATTGCTGCCAGTCAATACCGTTAATAAAATAAAAATACTCGTAAGCCACGACCATCGCGACTTACTGGATGTGACATTGGGCGGTTGCCCAACTACATCCGGTTCTCGGTTTTTGAGTATCGTCCCCAAACGAATCCTCAAGGAATTGTAGTTATTAATCATAAATAAAAAAATTGGTTTTAAATTAAGTGAGTGAATATAGTAATAATATTAATATCACGTTAAGTAAAAACAGACAAATCGATAAAAAACACTTTTTAACGATAAAGTGTAAAGCATGTTTTTAAGAATAAAATTAATGTAAATACACAAAAAACAACCAAACCTTATATTTTATGCATGTTTTGAATAAATATGATTTGATTTTATCAATGTTAATTTTAGTTAAAATAGCTTTAACCTTTGTCTTGTTAATTTAATGTTTGAGTGAATAGGGTGAAAGTGAGTTGAATCTTGTATTGAAATCCTTGAAGATACATTTTTACGGTCATTCGATAATGCTTCGACAGGCTCAGCAGGACAGTAGCTTTTTGAATTGCATATTTCTTTATATTTTATTCTTAGCACTTCGCTAATAAATTGCACACTGTCACACTGAGCTTGTCGAAGTGTTTTGAGGATGCTTCGACAAGCTCAGCAGGACAGCAGAAATTAGAAGTGTTTTCATCTTTATATTATATTCTTAGCACGTTTACAATTTATTGCACACTGTCACACTGAGCTTGTCGAAGTGCTTTACTTTCAAAAACAAACACTTTGTGGCTCAAAACAAAAACCCTCGAAAATTCGAGGGTTTTTTTATCTTAAGTTGAAACTAAGCCTAGTAGATTACTTTTTTAGTAATCAACTCGCCCGCTTCAGTTGTGATTTGCACTAAAAGTACTTGTTGAGCCGTATTCAAATGACTGAAATTAACATCGGTTGCATTGATGTTATTTTTCTCTGCCACTAAACGTCCTCTAATGTCAAAGATTTTTACTTCTTTCATCAAGGTTACACCTGTGTTAATAAAGATAGTTTGGTTGTTTTTATAAACCACCACACCTTCTTCATTAAAGGTTGGTACCCCTAAAGTTCCATTTTGGAATTGCAATTCAAAACGCTCTTCAAAAGTTCCGACAGCAGTAGTAAAACTATAGTTGCTTTCTCTTAAATCATGAATCACATTTAACACTTTATCTTCTAAATAAATCGCTTGACCTTGAGCAAATAATCCGTCAAAATCGGCTAATTGAATTTCAAAGGTTCCGGCTACTGTTGTTTTAAAGCCTAAAGGCACTTCATCCGTATCTGCAAACGGCAACGCTCTTCCTTGAATGGTCAATTTATCTTGATTTAAAACTGAATACAAACCAACTGTATTTCCGGCTTCTATAAATTCACCGTCAAAACGTGAATCACGGTCATTGGTTGCTCCTTCAATATACCCTACTAAGGTTTGTTTGAAAGCTCCTTGATTATTAAGCACATTTAACCATACGCGGTGTTTTTCTATACTTTGATTGGCATTTCTAAAGAACAATCCGTTATTTCCGGCTACCCGAATCGTGTTATTAAAGGTAACTGTTCCGTTACTTGATGCTTCCGCAAAGAACCCTTGACCGGATGCAATAAAACCTGTTGGTGCTGAATTATTAACACCTAGTGCTCCCGCAGCTGTTCCTGTACCCCCACTTGCATTATAAGAAGCATAATCATTAGCAAGGTAAACCTGTCCGTTACTTGGCGTATTATGCGTCCAGAAATAAAAGTTACCGGTTAAATGAGCTGAATTTTCAGACCATAACTGATCGGCATCTATGGCACTTGGATATGGATTTCCTAATAAATTTCTATTTTGTTCTATACCGGCAACCAATCCATTATCAAAAACATTAATGGAGTAAGAACCATTGCGAGGACGACCATAAAATTCTCCCGGCCATGTAGCAGGAACTGTGGTACTCATAGTTGCGGGAGCACGAATGATATACCCATTTGCCGCAGCCATAACATGTGTAATCACACTTGGTACAACTGCCCAAGCATATACACCAGGTGCACTGTTGAAGGTATAAAAACGAGCATTATTAGTGTTAGGTGAAAAGTTTTTAATGATTTGATTATCTACCGGACTTGACCAATAGGTATAATCATATTGAATGATATTTGTTGTGTTTCTAACATAACGAATAGAACCTGAATTTGCCGTATTCGAAGTTGAATTTTGAATTAAACTGGTACCGCTATCAAAAACAACAGAATTTGGTAAAGCCAATAGGTCTACCGTTAATCCGTTTTGAATGGTAACTGTAGCATTGCTGGTTACGTTCATTGTTGCGCCTAACATCACTTGAATGGAACAAGCACTGATGTTAGCATTCACCGTGTAATTACCTGTAATGATAACACGTTTGGTAATGTCAGGAGTTCCGTTAGACCACGTACTCACGCCCGATTGAATGGTTGTTGGAATAGTCACAGCAACTCCAGGTGTAAAAACATTATTACAAGACCCCGTTCCAACCACTGCTCTAAAATACCTTGTATTGTTAAACGTACCAAACTGAGCCGGTGTTAAGGTGATTGTGGTATTGGCAATTGGTGTTACTCCTAACGTAAAGGCAAGGTTATCGGCATATTCCCAACGAATTACATTTCCTACATGACCTGATAAGGTTAAATTAGTAAATGATGCAGGATTACAAAAGGTTTGACCTCCACCGGCAACTGTTCCGGCCACCACCGGTGTTACCGTTATGGTAGCAGTAGCAGAAGCACTACATCCTGCAGCATTAGTACTAGCGGTGTACAAGGTATTAGCAGCAGGCATAGCATATACTGTTCCGGATACCGTATTTAAGGTATAAGGTGTAGTAGCTGATGCATCAGTATATAATCCCGGAATAGGCGTTACAAAATCTGTTCCTACGGTTGGCGGTGTAGTATTCCAAACGATTTGAGCGTTTTTAGTTCCACGCACCGTTATGTTATCAATTGACCAATGCCAAGCCCATTGTGCATCATATTTAAATCTTAATTTTAAGTTGGTTTGCCCTAAATAAGCCGCTAAATTAATTCCTACTAAAGCAAAATTTGCGCGAGTTCCTTGTGAAATAGTATTGTAAAGAGCTAAAGGACCCGGCACCCAAGTTGTACCACCATCGGTAGAGATTTGTACTATCGCTGCACCATTAGGATACCCTTGGTAATAATGATAAAAATATAAGTTAGCATCTGAATAATTAAACAAACTAAAGGTTGGAGATACTAACGAAACACTAGTATTCGTACCGGAACCTTGTGCATCGGAATTGGCCATAATGAAAGTAGAACTATCATTGGTAGTAAACGTTCCACCGTAATTATACCCATTTGGTCTATCAATCCATGCTGCATTTGCAACAGCTCCACCGGTAGAAAGGTTTATTCTGGTCCATGCCGGAGCACCACTTTCAAAATCTTCACTTAAAGCCAAACTGTTATTGACAATTCCACCCGTAGCGGTTAATAGTTGAGCCGGACCGCTTTGACAAACAGTTGGTGTAGCAGGCGTTACCACAACAGCAGTTGGTGCCGGTGTAGCAGTATAGGTAAACTTAACGGTATTGACACTAAAAGGTGCCGAGGTTTGAACCGCCGTTAGCGTATAAACCGTAGTTGTTGTATTTGAAAATGTCCATCCTAGTGCGGCACTACCTCCAACTCCTGTTGCAGGAGACCAAGTAAAATTGTTATAAACTGGCGATGCCCCTGCTGTTAAAGTTACTACCGGTGATGCTGTATTGGCACATTGCGAACTTGACGAGGAAGAAAGTGTTAACGCCGGTGGCGGTGGCACTACTCTAAAAGTATAATCTTCAATTTCTCCTTGTTGGTCAGCACCTTGTGTGTTAATTATACAAGGGGTTGGGTTGGTTGCCCAATAATCGGTTAACACTCTCATTCGGTAAAAACCGGCAGCTACGCCCGGTACTACAAACGAACCGGTAGCCCCTGTTACATAAGCAGCTGAATTATACATGCGTTCGCCCACTTCAAAAGTGGCGTTGTTATTCCAGTCAACCCAAATAGCAATCCCTGTGTTAATCGGTGTGGTTACTCCTACTGTAAAACCAACACTTAAGCCGGGAGCCTGAGTTACAATTTGACCCGTAAAATCGCCATATCCGGATGGTGTTGACCAACCCGATAGGTTAGTAATATTGGTAATACCATTTGTCGTGGTAAAATTATTGATATACGTTGTGTTTCTGGCGCTCGAAGGAATACAATAAGGTGGCACATTCAGTGTAGTAAAAGTAATATAACTTGACCAAGCACTGAAATCAGACCCACCACATTTACTTCTAACCCATATATAATAAGTAGTGTTATTTGCTAACCCGGTTAAATTCACAAACGGAATACCGGCACCAACAGTTCCTGATGGAATTACATTGTTTCCTAAAACGATTTCAACCACCCCTGTTCCGGCAGCAGTTGTTTGAGCAGGAATAGCGTTTCCTGTTCCGGAACCAACAGCCGTGGCCACAAACTGTAGACCAATGGTATTGGATGCCGCTCCGATGGCGATGAAATTAGTTGATCCAACTGTATTAATCGTATAGGTTTGACCAATAACAAACGAACCCGCAGTTACCGGCGGTGCAGTAGCAACAAAAGTATGCCCTATGGTGTTAGAAGAGGCTCCAATGGTGGTAAAGTTGGTTGTTCCCACACTGGTAATGGTATAAGTTTGCCCCACAGCTATTAAACCTGAACTGGCATTCACCACAGGATTGGTAGTAGTTATATAATAAGGATAACCATTGGCAGGTGGTAAAGCAGGCGGTGTCCAACTCACGGTAGCAGTAGTTGAAGCAATTCCTGAGGCTGTTAACGCCGTTGGCGGAACGCAATTTGATTCATAGATTTGAATTTCTTCAACGAATAATTTCCCTTGAGCCGGTAACGAATAAGCTCTAAAACCAAAATAGAACACATCAGTTGACGGAGCTGTAAAATAGATTACATTACTAGAAGGAGATCCTTTTATATTGGTGTGGTTATCTAACGGAATGGTCATGGATGCACTTTGTGGTTGTAAACCATACTTTACTTCCATTTTATTGGTAATGGTAGACGGTACACTTGAACCTCCGTATTGATAATCCATACGGTAAGTTGTTCCGGCGGTTAAAGCAATTCCTTCGGTATAGAACCAAACGTTTGCTGCTTCAGTACCACTTTGAGAATACATCAAATGGTTATCGAAGAAACCTGAATCAGGATCTGCATTGGCTACTGTCCATAAATTTCCTGTTCCAATGTTTTGTCTGGAGGTACAAGGAGGGAGAGCAGGTGCCGAAGCACCTTCAAAATCCTGTAAATAAGGTGTTGTTACTGCATTACATAACGTGGTAAATGGCCCTACTGAAACCCAAGCCCCAAAAGAACCACCACAATTTGACCTAATATATGCTGTATAAGTTGTGTTTGCCGTTAATCCGGTAATATTAATAGAAGAGCCGGAACCTGTACCCGCCACATCATTTACTCCTAAAGCAGTGCCCGGAGCACCCGCTGTTCTAATTTCATATTGGTAGCCACTGGCTGCAACCGGTGTTGGCTCCGTGTAATTCAACGTGGCCGTATTGATTAAAACGTCAGACATAAACAAAGAGGCTGGGGAAGAACAATTATTTGGAACCCATTTGAATAACCTGAAATTAGTTGGAAGACCTCTGGTTCTAAGCGTATACGTATTTGCTCCAGCAGGTGACGCAAAAGTTTGAAAATTATTTATCCAAGTATTTGTATTATGGTAAAATAAATTCCAATCCGAATTATTTGAACCCCGCAAACCAAGTTGACCATAAGCAATTGCAGTAGCGGCAACAGTTGTATTAAATCGAACTTCAATCTCATCTGTTCCTTCATAAAGCCAAATTTGAGCATCCCATCTAGATGAAGTTTCACTACTTATTCTTCTGAATGCTCTCCATTCAATTTTTAGGATATAATTTCCAACTCCACCTGAAGTATCTAAAAAATATGAAACAGCATTATCCTGTGGTGAGCCAGAAGGAGGTCCATTCAACAATAAATTTGTTCCATAAGCGGAAATTGCACCACTATAGCCTTCCGCACTTGCCAAAGGAGCATAATTTGTAGCAGTTGGAGCACTTCCAAAGGTGATAAATCCATTTGGAGATACCCACGTAGAAGTTACAGTTGCTCCATTAAATTTAAAATCAAACCCTAGGGGAACAAAATTAATGTTTACAGCAGGCTCATCATTCCAATTTCCACTAATTAAAATTGTTTTGGTAGCACTATTTAAACTAGTGTAGCCTCCACTCAACGTAATATCGGATTGGGTTGGTGTTAAATAATTACTCGCTACCTGTGCGAAGCTGTTTTGCACAGACAACAACAAAAAAGTTGTTAAGACAACCGTTTTCATTAAAAGTGTTGGCGAGGCAGTACCCAATACTTTTTTGGTAGCATTCAATAGTAGTGTTGAATTCATAGTTTTTATTTTTGGAAATTCAGTTTTTTTAATTTTTTTATTTCAATCTCGGTTTTTTAAGGTTAAAAAAAACCTTAAAAACAGGTAAATTTAAAAATGCTTGCATTACAAACGCTTTTATTGCAAATATCGACCATCGTCAAAAATCATCGATTAATTAAAAATATAAAAATGATGTGTTTTAAATTTCTGACTAAAAACTACTATAAATCATTTCAAATCAGCCATCTAAAGCCATCATTTATTGCATTAATAGCAACAAAAATACATTTTTTTGTGAATAATAATCACTAAAAGTGACCTAATTATTAACACAACAAAATTGTTTTGTTAAAAAACCGCACAATAGTTTGTTATTCTATTACGAAAGGGTAAATCTAAGCAGAAATGTTAAGCGAAGGTTATTTTTTCGATAAAGAGCTATTAAAATCGTTGAAGGGAGATGAAAGTTGGTTATAGGTTGTTATAGGTTAGGTTTAAACTTATTTTCACTGAAAGGATGCTTTTCGAAAAACTTGATTTTTTGTTGTTGTAGCCACGTAAAGTCACCTTTGTATACCTTTACCATTTTCTAAAAAAGCATTCCTTTTTCCTTGCGAACACCACTAAAACTGTTGTTAATAGTTTGATTTACAAGGTATTTTTTGTATTTTTAAACGTAAAAAACCTAATAGTCTTGTTAAAAACTAAGGCTGATTGTGAATAAGTTTAACTTTCATTCTCCGATTCGCTGCGTTATATTTGGTTGTCAGTTAGGTCTTACTAAAAATGATAGTATAGATACTAAGACAAACAATTTTTTATTCATTTAATACCATAATCTATGAGTGTTAAATTTCAAGTGGTGCCACGGAAAAATCCGAGGGATTTAGGGGCACCGGAAAAATTCTATGCAGCTGCTATCGGAGATGGCGAGGTTGACTTAGAGGGGTTGGCAGAAATGATTGCCTACCAGTGTACCGTAACTGATTCTGACTGTTACGCGGTGTTGACTGCTTTAGAGCACAACATTGTGAACGAGTTGAAACAGGGACGCATTATTAAATTAGGTCGCTTGGGGAATTTCCAAGTGGGCCTTAGTTCGGATGGAAAAGAGACTGCCGGTGAGGTGAACTCTTCCAGTATTCGAAAAAACAGGGTGCTTTTTCGCCCGGGTAAACGTTTACGCTCGATGCTAAACAATGTATCCTACCGAAAAGAAGGCTAGAACCTGCTTTTGAGAGCTTCTTTTTAGAAGTTCGAGGGTCTCGAGTTCCCGCTCGAGGCCCTTTTTTTATGCTTTACTTTTCTAATTCGGTTTCCTTTCGTCTTGATGACCTCATCTTCTTGTCTTGACCAATCAATCTACTCCTCTTGACGAAGCAAAACGCTCGTCTTGATAAATTCAAAAAAAAGTGTATTTTGATGATTTTTTTTGTGGTTTTAAGCAAAAGACGAATATTTTGAGTGTTTTTTGCATAAAAAAGCTCAAAAACAATCGGCTAGAACCTGACTTTTTTGAGCATATTTTTACAAATTCGAGGGTCTCGAGTAGTTCCCGCTACTCGTTCAAATTGATAGGTAAATATACATATAAGCCTAAAACAAACAAACTATATTTGTTATTTTTTTTCTATTTATAAATAACTCTATTGTCATTTTAATAAAAAAAGGGCTTTACCATCTACTGAGTATTGATGGAATGAGCTTAAACTTATGATGAGTTTTAGTACAGTTATAAACAAACATTGCTTTGCCAAAACAGGCAAAGCAATGATAATAAGGGATGTTTTTATTTTATAAATAAGTTAGTAAAGGCTTATTTTTTCTTTAATAAACTATTTTTTTAGTAACTGATTTACCCTCCACATCTGTGATTTGAATTAAAATCACCTGATTGGCTATATTCAGGTTAGTCACCTTAGCGGTAGAAGCATTAATATTTTCAAGTGTAGTAATTAAGCGGCCACGCATATCAAACACCTTCACTTCTTTTAACGAAATAGTTGGAGAAGCACTAATGTCAATCGTATTTTGATTTTTAATCACGATGATATTTTGCAAGGAAACGCTAGGAATACTAAGTGTTTCGTTTTGGAATTTCAACACAAAACGATCATCTACGGTTCCGATGTCGGTGGTAAATTCATAGTTACCTTCTCGAATATTGTGTGTGTAATTGAGTACTTTGTCTTCAATATAGATAGGTAGATCAGAGGCAAATAGACCGTCAAAATCGGCTAACTGAATGGCATAGGTTCCTGCATAGGTTGTTTTATAGCCAAGTGGTATAATATCTGTTTCCGTGAAAGGTAAAGCCTTACCTTGAATGGTGAGTTTTTTATCTTCTAAAACGGAGTAAAAACTAATACTATTTCCGGCCTCAGCTATTTCGGAATCAAAATGATTGTCCATCGCATTGGTGGCATCTTGAATATATCCTGCCAATAGTTGTTTGAAAGCTCCTTGTGTATTAATTAAATTTAACCAAACTCGGTGTTTCACCCTTGTTTCTATAGTTTGACTATTTCTAAAAAAGGAAGTATTATTACCTGCCACACGAATATCATTTGAGAATGTTAAGGTGCCCGAATTTAAACCTTGCACAAAAAAGGATTGACCCGCAGCGATAAACCGAGTAGGCGGATTATTATTGATACCCGAATTAAAAGCGGCCGCTGTTCCCCCACTTTGGTTGTATACTGCATAATCATTAGCCGTATATACATTGTTTGTAATGGGTGTATTGTGTGTCCAGAAATAAAAACTTCCTTGTAATGTGCTAAGATTATTTGCCAAAAGTAAATCGGCATCAATAGCACTTGGATAGGGATTACCAATTAGGTTTCTATCTTCCACAGGATTTGGTGCGGTGTTAACTACAATTGGGAAGGTAAAATTTCCATTGTTAGGCACACCCACAAATTCACCAATAAAGGTAGCTGCTACAGAAGTACTATATGTGTTAGGAGCTCTAATAATATAACCCACAGCTGGAACCATAATAGACGTACCGGGTACAGACAACCAATTGTAAATAGAATTATCAAAACGATAATAACGCGTTGGCGAAGTTAATGGCGAAAACACATTAAGCACTTGTCCGGCAACCGGAGAAGACCAATAGGTAAAATCGTTTCGCACCATCGGTGTCGCATTTCGAAAGTAGCGAATAGACCCTGAATTAACTGCATTATTGAGTTGAATCAAGCTGGCAGTATTTTCAAAAATCAAGTTAGTGGTTCCGGGAGTACCTAAAACGGTCACTTCGTTTGAAACAGTTAGCGTATGCCCGGAAGCAATAGTAACCGTTCTCGTGGGTTGTATTTCAATAGAACAAGCCTCAATATCGCCCGTAGAGGTATAATTAGCTGCAAAAATTACTTTTTTAGTGGCATTCGGAAGACCATGACTCCAAGATATTCCATTCCAAGTTGTGGAGGGATATTCTACGGCTACCACATCAGAATAAGCCGAAGGACAAACACCACTTTGACTCACTGCTCTAAAATATTTAATGGTAGGTATGACCCCCATTTCAACGGCTGTTAAGGTATTAGTCGTATTTGCAATTGGGGTAACATTAATAGTAAAAGCGGGATTATCAGCTGATTCCCATCGAGCTACTGATGGTGAATTACCGGTTAACGTTATACTTGAAGGAGCACTACTTCCGCATAAAACCTGCGAACCGGAAAGAGTTCCTCCGATAGGCAGAGCGTCAAATCCAATATTAATAATTGATTGAGAGGTACAATTGTCTACCGTGTTAACAGTAGCTGTGTAGGTTCTATTTGCTGTTGGTTTACAATAGACCGAACCGGATGGTGTTCCAAGAACGTATGGAACGGTTGCTAAATTATCTGTAAAAAGATCTGTTGCCGGTGACCAGTTAACCGCTGTGGCAACGGTTCCATATACTCTAACGTTATCAATTGCCCAACCATAATCCCAAGTTGCTTCATAGTAAAAACGAATTTTTACCTGAGGATTTCCTAAATAAGGGTCTAAATTTACGATGGCATTATTAAAGGCAGAAGCACCTCCAACCGTACCAATATGAGAAGATAAGAAAGTCCAAGTTGCCCCATTATCAATAGAAATTTGAGTGTGAGCTTTGTTTCCAACAATCCAACGGAGGTAATGCCAAAAACTCAAGGAGGCACCAGAAAAACCTACTAAACTAAAGGCAGGAGATTCTAAGTAAGTTCGAGTCACATTACTACTGGGTGAACCTTGTGCATCTGAATTTGACATGTAAAATTGAGAGGCATCATTACTACTGGCATTAAATGTCCAAAAAGCACTGACATAACTGTATACACTATTATGAAGTTGCCAAGCTGCATTTGCAATAGTACCACCAGTAGATGAATTTGAAGTTGTCCAAGTTGGAGTATCTTCAAAATTTTCATTGATAATATTAATGGCTGATGAAGCACCAAAAGTAGCAGATAATTGCTGAATAGTTCCTTCGCATAATGTGATATCCCCGGGAAGTATAGTGATTGCTGGCGGAGAAGGATTTACATTTACTGTAAAAGTAACGCTGTCCGAACAAAAACTTCCGGAAGTTTGAGCTGCTGTAAGGGTATATACTGTTGTTTCAATCGGATTAAAAGTATATCCTGCCCCTACGCTTCCACTCACACCTGTTGCCGGACTCCAAGTAAAGGTATTATACGAACCAGCTCCTACTACGGAAACATTAAAGGTAGATTCACCACTACAAATCGTATCAGAAGCCGCACTTAATCCAATAGCCGGAGGTACTGTAACAGTAGCTGAAATAGGAGTCATGGTAGATAAACAAGTTGTAGTAAACTTCCAATTATAGAAATAAAGGTAATAGGAATTATCAAAATTGTTTCCGGTGATGTTGGCCACTGAGTTACTATAAGGATAAACAACGTTTTCTATATTACTCATTAAACCGGAAGTTGGTACGGTTGACATGGCAATTGTATAATTACCGGGCACAAAATTATAATTGATAGGGATAGTTTGCGGAGTACTTCCTCCAACTACTGAAGTAGTAAAAGGAATCGAAGCTACTGCTACCGATAATGAATTTCTGATAACCAGCAAGCCATTTTGTCCGGAAGAAATTGGAAAAATATCAAACCCTACTAATTGTGTAGCGGTAGTAATGGTTAAGTTTACTGCAGCAACGACGTTATAAATACTTTTAGCACCGGGTATATTATTTGGATTAGTTGCCCCTAGTGTGGCAATTGCCCCGGCTGCTTTTGCCTGAGCATAATAAGTAGTAGAAGCAGACAAAGACGGAGTAACATAAGAATTGCCTGTAGCTAGTAACGTTCCTCCAACCGGTAAATTATACCATTCAGTTACAGAACCTGTGTTAGGTATAGCAGTTAGCGTGACCGAACCTAAACCACAACGTATACCTGGTGTAATTGTTGTAAAAGTTGGCGGATTACAATCCGTACTAAAATCAAGAATTTGGCTCCATATACTTACATTTCCCGGTCCACAATTACCACGAATCCATAGGTAATATTGTGAGGAGGCCGTGAGTCCAACTAAATTCAATGAAGTAGAACCAAAAGGTAAAGACCCTGTGGGCGTAGTAGCTCCTGAAGGTACTGTTGGTAAATTAGACAGAAAATAGTCATATCCTTGTGAAGGAACGGTTAGGGGTGGATCAAAACTAATAGTTGACGTTGTAATACCGGAAATAGCTAAAGCTAAGTTTTCGGGTTCAAAACAAGTAGGAGCAACTTTTATGTTGATATCGTCAATAACCAAATAACTTTGATTGGCAAAACTGTATCCTTGAAAACCGTAATAATACACATCCGTAGTAACTGGAGTGAAATCGACAGTTGCTAATTGGTAAACCGTATTAATAATATTGGGTAAATCTAAGATTGTCACATTCATTTGGGCCACAGAAGGACCATCGCCAATTCTAACTCTTAATTTTTCTGTAAAAGTTCCATTGGCTAACGAATTATATCGAAAGGTAAGTCGATAGGTAGTTCCACCAGTTAATTTAATCCCGGGTAGAAAAAACCAATCATCCATGTTTACTGCAGGATTCTTATTAAGGTATAATGCCCTTGGTGTTGATGCCGGGTTAATTGCTTGAGTTGACCATTGAAAAGCATCGGCATTATCATTTACTACAGTGGTGCAAGTTGGAATTGCATTAACCGCTGTTGAATCAAAGTTTTGAGTATAGGGAACAAAATAATAACCACAAGTAAGTGACAAGTTAGCTAAACCAAAACTACTGTTAATGGCACAACCTAACCCAACAGCTCTTACTCTATAATAGTATAAAGTCATTGGAGGCAAATCAACTATCGAATAGGTTGTTAATCCACCCGAAGAAATACCAATAAAACCAGGAACTAATGCTGTAAATGTTGAATTTGTTGAAACATCAATCAAATAATCTGTTGCTCCCACTACGGGATTCCAATTTGCTGTGAAACCGTTTCCTGTAACTCCGGTAGTTGCTAATAATGCCGGTGCCGGAATACACGTAGTTTGATTGGCAGAAATCAAATTTGCTAAATTGTAAAAAGGGGCACCAAGACATATTCCATTAAAAGGAACAACCCAATAATAATAAGTGGTATTAGGGGTTAAACCGGTTTGAACAAATGAACTAGTACTGTTATTACTAACCACAAAATAGGTTCCTGCAATTGTTGAACCATTAGCATAAAAAACACCATCTGTCAATATCGATCCATCTGGCGGTGTATTGACTGTACTTCTTAAAACCATATATTGAACAACCGGCGAAGCAACCGGAATAAAAGAGTTGCCTACAAAAGCTGAAGTAGTAATGCTTGATGAACCAATTAACAAATTAGCTGGAGCTCCCGCTACGGGAAGGCTACTACAGGCAGGTGGTGGTGTATATGTATAAACCAATCCATTGTCAGGAAACTCAGCAATGCTGGTTCTCATCGTATTATTATTTGCTGTTCCTGTCACACTTTTTCCAAACCAAGCATTATTAACATTGGCTCCGGTTTGGAGTCTGTTATTCACATGGCCTTGTAAAAAAATATTAGAAGGACCTCTAAGCCCAACTTGAGGAGTTATCGGTGCAGTATCATCCGGGAAACAAAAACCATAATGAAGTTCAATTACGTTGGTTGTTTCATATAATCTAATTTGGAAATTGAAAACACCGGTCATCGCTTTACGTTCAACATTTTTCCATTGAACAACAAAAACACGATTTGGAGAAGACCCTTCCGTGGTGTAAGTAATGGATTGAGCGCCTGCTCCAGAAATCAAATCGATGCCTAAAGGACAAACAACACCATTAAAAGCAGTTACATTTGAAAGAGGTCCATACAAAGTATTCCCGGGCTGAATAGCTCCAAAAGTAATAAACCCGTTTGGGCTAATATAACATTCAGTTACTGGCGTTGGGTTTCCGTTATAAATAAAATCAAAACCAAAAGAAGCTAAATGTGCACTTCCTGTGGTATGATTATCCCAAGGGGCAGCATAAGCCGTTGTTCCTACTGTAATTTCATTGTAAAGTTCTAATTGCTCATTAAAAGAATAGGTACTTACTTGTGCCGAAGAGAGATGACCTGTGAACAGAAACACACACCCTAAAACCAATTTAATAAAACGTTCAAATTTAAATGCTCTTAGCTGGTGATGCACTTTATGATTAGTAAAATTATCGTAAACCATATACTCTTATGTTTAACTCCATTAGAGAGTTATTAATCCAAATGAAATATTTTCGATTAAATAGATTTTGGAATGGATAAAAACTTAACTATCAGTTTTATCCACGCTAAAAATACATCAAATCAACAAACTAACTATTATTTTAAAATTAAAAAATTAACAATTCGATAAGTTACACAAATCATCGATGAAATGAATGATTTTTGAAATCTATATCTTGTAATTCTTATGTTTTAATATATTTATGCTTTATTATCAGCAATTAAATATCGTAAAGATTCTTAAAAATAAAAAACCCCAAGAAATCGAGGGGTTTTAAACGGGTTTCTAATTGATTGTTTAGTATGTTAACAGCATACTAAACCGTTGCGTTTACATAACCATCAGCTTTTTTCATGATAGAACGAATCAAAATAGTTTTTGTAGAAAAACCTGATTTTAAATACTGCTCTTTTTTAGAAATTAAAGAAGAACGGTTAATGGTAGTTGATTCTTTAACTGAAGTTAGATTATTTTCTTGTTTTGCCCCTGCAAACCAATTTGATATTTCGATAGAACTCATTTCAACAGTATTTGTTTGAATCATCTCTTGAGCTTGTTCTTCTGTTACGAATGAACTTTTTTCGTTAGTTAAAGTAGATTGTGAAAAAGCTACTGTTGAAAAAGCTACTAAAAGAATGGTTAAAAAAAATCTGTTTGTTAATGTTTTCATATTATGTGTAAATCGTTTTTGTTTTAATTCTGGAGTTAAAGTATCGGGTTAGCTACTCGAAACCTTATATTTTCGATAACACGTATAAAAACTCGATGAAGTCACTCGTCGATGAAAGAGAGAAGTGTTTTTGTGTCGTTCGTCGATAAACATTTAAATAATAAGGCTTTCCAATGGTCGGAGAAATGTGCCGTTTGTCTGATAAGACTAAAAAAAGCAAAAAAACATCAAAGAAATTGGAGGTTTAGTAGTGTTTGAATATTCTTTAGATTGTTCCCTAAAGATTTCTGATACGAATTAAAGGTAATTGTACTACCTACTCTGTTTGTAACAAAAAAGCACAAATTAATTTGTAAAAATTAAAGTTGAAAACAAAAAAGAAGCCGTCTCAATTATGAGACGGCTTTCTATAGTATTGTAAATAATGTATTTCTTAGTGAACTACTTTTCTGGAAACAATTTGTCCGTTAGCAGCTGTAATTTGAACAATTAATACCTGATTAGCTACTTGTGCTAATGGAATTGTTGTTGTCATTGCATTAACATTGTTTTTTTCAGTCAATAAACGACCTCTCACATCAATTACTTTTACAGTTGCCATTGCTTCCGCTCCGGTATTGATATTGATCTCTTGATTTTTAGAATAAACTACAACGCCATTTCCGAAAACCGGATTTTCAACCGATAATGGAGCTTGGTAAACAATTTCAAAACGGCTAGCAAAAACACCTGCTTCTGAAGCAAAAGCATACGACGCTGTTTTTAAGTTAGTAATGGTATTATTTAGGTTATCTTTTAGATAAATTGCTTGGTTAGTCGAATCAAACAAGCCCGCTAAACCTGTGATGGAAATGGTGTAATTTCCAGCTGTATTGGTTTTAAAGAGCAATGGCACAACATCTGAATCTTCGAATGGCGCACGATGTTGAATTATTAATTCGGCAGTATCAACTAAAGAAACTAAAGCCAACGGACTATCATTGATGTACAAACCATCAAAATCAGCATCATAGCCGTTTGTTGCTTCGTCTTTATAACCAATTACCATTGAGCCAACTTCATTTTGTTCGTTTGCTAAGCCAATCCACATTCTACTTACTCCATCAGATAATGTTGTTCTATAAAACAAACCATTATCGGTTGTTCTTTGTAAATTATTGAATTCAATTGCCGTTGCTCCCGTAGTTGCTTTTACAATAAAACCTTGACCAGATTGAATTTGATCGCTTGTATTTGATGCATCACTAAACACACCACCTGAATAAGTTACATAAGCAGAGCCTGCTGCATTATTTGTTTTTCTCCAAAAGTACAAATCAGAGGTAATAGAAGCAGTATTGTCTGTTAAGAAGTCTGAAATTGTAATTGGAGATGGATACGGATTTCCCACTGCATTGAATCCTTGTCCTGCGTCAGAAATAGCGGCACTGATTGTTCCGTTATTAGGCACACCGTTGAATGTTCCGCTCCAAAGGGTTGCGGTGGTTGGATGATTGTCTGGCATGCGAATTAAATAGCCTGTAGCCTCTGCAAAATCATTTGTAGAAGGCACAATAGCACTATAATTATTATTTAATGGACTATATGTATAAAAGCGATTCGCGACGGTATCTGGCGAAAAATCCAATAGGTTTTGATTGGCTACTGGGCTTGACCAAATAACATAATCTAATCGCATTAAGGAACTCGTTTCTCTTTGAATTATAATTTCACCTGAATTGGTGTTAGTAGTTTCGTTTTGAACTAAATTAGCATTATGTTCTAATGTAAATGTACTTCCAGTATTAACTACTAGACTGGCGTTTAAGGTTACTGAATTACCGCTAGAAATGATTACAGCAGCATTATTAGATACAGTTAAAGAACAAGCAATTAAATTAGCTATGCTTGTAAAATCATATTCAATAATTGCCGCGGTTGTAGCCGTTGGAGCACCGTTAGTCCAACTTCCGCCATTGGCAGCTGTCCATGATGTAGAAGCAATTGTTATTTCTACTACGTTTGATTCTGCTGCATTTGTCCAATCTGTTTGACAAGTAACTTTAGCCAAACGTTTAAACCAAGTTGTTTGGGTTATTCCAGCAGGTGCATCATATACATTAGTTGTTGCACCTAAAATATCGCTAAAACCTGCGGATGAACTTGTTGTTGAAAATTGCCATTTATATTCTATGGTTCCGGTTTGTCCAGATGGGCTAGTGATGCTGGTAAATGCTGCTGGGTCACTGCCCGCACAGATAGATTGGTTCCCATCGATCGTTCCGCCATTTGTAGGGTTTTCACAACGAGGAACTAACTCTCCAGTCGATAATAATTGTGCTCCACTTGGAAAACCTGAAAAATTAATTTTATTTAATTGGGCAACTGTTAGGCCAGTAGTATTGCTTCCAAAAAAAATTCTCCCAACAGTTCCAGCTTGTCCAGCAGTACCATTCCACCCTGAAATAGTTAAAGTAGTTCCAGCCCATGAAACACTGCTGCTGTTTGCGAAAGTTAAAGAATGGCTAACTGCTGCTAAAGCAAGTGTTGCTGTTCCCGAATTTAATTGTAAGGTAGCATTTGAACCAGAAGATGTTATCGTACGATTGGTAGCTACTCCAGTAGTAGCAAAAACGGCGCCATTTTCAAGTCGGAAAGGAGTTGATAACGTTAAATTGGCCGATGGATTGAATCGCAATTCGCCAGCAGAAACAGTTGTTAAACCGCTATATGTAACCGAACCGCTCGAAATAAGCAACAAACCAGTTCCTGCTTTAGTAATGCCACCAATTCCAGAAATAGTATTGGATACAACTGCTCCGTTATTTGTATTTGGATTAGTAATTGTTACTGTTCGTTCAAGAGCCACTGCTCCTGAGATAGTTGCCGACGTTGAAGAAGGGTGTGTAAAGTTTATGTTTCGATTTCCTCCTGTGTTATTAAAATTTTTGACTGTAATCGACTTTGAGATTGTGGTTCCACCGTTCTCGATTTCTAGGATTGCATTAAGCGGTGATGAAGCGGCTAAACCGCCACCGATTTCTATAACATTCGAAGCTAAATTTCGCCCTACTCTTACAGTTCCTTCATCAATAAAAATGCTTCCACTAAAATCAGCACTAGCAGTAAAATTGACAGTTCCGCCATTCTGTTTTACAAAACTACCGCCTTGTGGCACAGCTCCAGTAAAGGTAATTGTTCCCGTATTACCGTTACTATTTCTTAGGAAGACAAGATTATTATTTGTAAAAACACTTCCATTAAATGTTAAATTTCCTCCAGTTGCATTACTTAAAATAATTTCTGAATTATTGCCATCAATCCCGACAGGCGTATTGAATATATGCGTTGCGGTTGAGGCATTGATTAACGACCTACTGAACGAAAAACCACCACCAGCAGTATTATTTAATGTTCTCGCAGAGCTTGCACCCGATTGAAAGGTGAAATCGCGATGAATATAAAATCGTCCGTTTAACGTCATCGTGGTGTTGTTATTGTGTCCAATAAAAACGTCATTACGGGTATTATTACCGTTATCGGGATCACCTTGACTATTGTTTGAAGTTTGGTAAAACCAGGGTAAATTACCACTGCCCCAATCGCCAGTATTGGCGTTATCGCGATGAAACACATTTTGTTGGGCGAACGACATGCCAAAAAATAGCAAAAAAAATACGCGTATAACTCTTTTCATATTTTAAACGTTTTGTATGTATTTAGTTATTAAAAATAACTATTTATTAATTATTTAAAAAAAATTAGCTACTAAGATAGTAAAATAATTATATTTATTACAGTTTTTATTTTTTCATGAAGTATACTAAAACGTTTTCGTATTGATAAACAAGATTTATATTAGGTATTTTCATACAAAAAAACCAACCCATTATTTGGGTTGGTTTCAGCCATTTTTTAATAATTTAAAATGTTTAAAAAATAAGTTTTTTAGTAACTAAATTATTTTGATCGTCATTAATTTGAATTAGCAAAACTTGATTTGATTTTTTAATTGATTCAATTTTAACAGTGGATGTATTCAACTGACTTACTTCAAGTAATTTTCTACCTTGCATATCAAATATAGTTATTCCAGTCATTACTATATTTCCACCTTCGACGCCAATTGTATTTTCTTTCGTAGTTACTACAATCGCTTTTTCTAAATTTGGATTTGAAAGGTCTAAGGTTTCGTTTGTGAAACGCAGTTCAAAACGTTCGTTGTGTATTCCACTTTCAGCTGCAAAAACATAAGCAGTTTCTTTTAAATTATGAATAGTTTGTGCAACAGCATCATATAAATAGATATTTTGCTCTCCCAAAAATAAACCATCAAAATCTTTTAAAGTAATTGTATATTGACCTGAAACAGTAACTTTAAATCCTAAAGGTATTGCATCCTGATCATTAAAAGGCAATGCCTTTGCTTGAATAGTATATTCTTTATTATCAATTAATGAGGTCAGTGCAACATCAGAATCTTTGATAAATTCACCATCAAAGCGATTGTCTAAGCCGTCTGAAGCACCTTCAGCATAACCCACAAGTAATTGACTGTGTACTCCAGCCTCATTTGTTAAATTAAGCCAAATTCGATGTTTTTCTATCTGGTTTATAATTGAATTGTTTCTAAAAAATTGATTATCAAAATTTTCAAATTCACGCATTGAATTATCAAAAACAACGGCTGTTGCGGCTGGTTTTGCTTTTACTAAAAAACCTTGGCCAACTTGAATAAAACCATTAGGAGCATCACTCGTATCAGATGCCTCACTAGAACTTGTTCCTCCTAAACTAGTGTAGGTAGCATAAAAGCTTCCGCTATCACCTGTTCCGGCAGTATTGTTTCGTCTTCTCCAAAAGTAGATAGTCCCTTCAATATTATCTTCGTTATTGGAAACAAAATCTTCTGCACTAATCACGGATGGATATGGATTTCCAATTAAGTTGTATCCATTTCCTGCTGTTGACAAAGGAATACTTATTATCCCATTATTTGGCGTACCAACAAAAGAACCTTGCCAAATTGCAGGAACACTTGTCTGATCTACATAAGGAACATGGTTATTTGCAATACGAATCAAATAGCCAATTCCTGCGTCAAAAGATTTTATTTCGGGATTAGCTATAGTTGTATATAAATCAGTTGCAGTTGTATACGTATAGAAACGATTATTTGTTGTTCCTGGTGAAAACGCTTTTAATGTTTGCGGATTATTTGTAGCAATATCCGACGTTGGTGAGGACCACATGGTGTAATCCAAACGGAATAAGGCAGAACTATTTCTTTTTACTGTTATTTCACCAACATTAACTGCCGTATCATTAAGTTGTACGAAGCTAGCATTATTTTCTATAATAAAACCATTTGGGCCCGCATTGTTAACCACTTCATTTAAAAGCATTAAACTTGAAAGTTCTCCCAATATGAATTGTGAACCTGAATTGATAATTAACGATTTTGCTTCAAAAAAAGGATAATTTTCAGCATCAATACTTGTATCATAATCTGCATCAATAATTACATCTAAATCGATGTTTGGTTCGATATCTGGAGCCCAACCGTTTCCAGTCCAAACAATAAATGTTGACGCTGCTGCGAGAGTTGTTATCATGATTACATTAGAATTTGGACTTGTTTCAAGACCAATTCCACCTGTAGCCTGAGCTCTAACTCGGTAATAGTAATTTGTACTTGGCAGTAAATCAAGCACTAATTTTTGGTTCGGAATAACGATAATATCTTCATACCCTACTAGAAAACTAGAAAAATCGCTAACTTCACTCACATCAAGTCTGTAATTTGTTACCCCTGTCATAGGAATCCAAGAAGCGGTAAAAAACTCATCTGAAACGTAAATTCCTGGATTAGCAACAGGTGTTCCTAACGTAGGTGTTGTAAAACTAACGGCAGTTGTCCATGCACTAAACGTATTTGGAGCAGACGTACATTGGTATCGCAAATAAAGATTATAGCTCGTACTAATATTCAACTCGGATATATATGCATATAATTGACTAACGGGAAGTTCTCCACTTTGTGCTAATCCAGTTGCACCACTTCCAGGAGCACCCGATGTTCTAATTTCATAGCGATAATGAATTCCGGGTGTTGTAATTGAAGCTGTCCAACTAATTGTTGCTGTTGTCGAAGTTAGGTCAGATACCGTAACTGCTGTAGGCATCTCACATTGACCGGTAGCCAGCTGACTAATAAAGATCAGACTAAGTGCGATAGTAGATTTAATTGAGGTAATAAAAGTTTTCATGAAATATAAGATTTTGGTATACAGTATTAAATAAATTAAAAGATGATGTTTTTAGTAAATTCACCACCGCTTTCTGTCTTTACTTTTACAATCCAAAACTGTTGTAAAGGTTTAAAGTTAGTTAACGTAACAACTTCATTTTGCAAATTTGCTTCCGTATAAACTATTCGTCCACTTAAATCATAAATTGTAACATTTTCAATGATTTCATTAGCCACTTTTAATTTCATATCATTGCTAACAGCAATTTGCAAGCTTGTAAAATTTGAAGTAAAATCGTCAACGCTAAAGTTCGCAAGAACTACGATTACATAATCTTCAGCTTCTCCATTTTGGATTGGGTCGCATGGTGTAGGCAAGTCATTTGAAGCTGATTGACTAGTTCTAACACGCATAATGGTACTTCCTAGTGGAGCGTTTGTTGGTACTGTTATCGATGCAACTGCACCTGAATTTACGTTTGTTCCACCAGTTACATTTCCAAGCTCATATAATTCTGAAGCTTCAAATTCTGCATTTTGATTCCAATCAATCCAAGCACGTGTATAATTTGTTCCGCCTTCTGTATTGACATTAACAGTGAGATTATAGGTTACTTGTCTTTCTAGTTCTGTTTGAATATTTGTAAAACTTGAATAAGCAGCTGAAGTATCAGAAGTATTATTAATACTTTGTAAAGACACATTTGTTATACCTACTTCGTTTTCATTGACAACTAAAGCAGTACAATAACAGCCATCACCTCCTACCAACAAGGCCTGATCGTTGATTGTTAATTGTGTTTCAATACAAGTTGTTGTTCTGCGGTACCACGTAGAAATTGATTGTGAAGTTGAATAAGTTGTATTGTTTGCTCCCGATATATCTGTCCACGGACCATTATCGTTTGGAGACGATTGCCATTGATAAAAGAGACCTGATTCAATTGATCCGCCTTGAATTGAGAGTGTAAATTCTTCTCCCGAGCAATATTGGCCGGCAGTTACTACCGTTACACCAGCAGAAGGTAAATCCACACAAGGTGAAGTCATTTCTACTTGTAAATTTGGTCGTCTTCTTCTGTTGATGTTCACCATCGGCGTAGCTCCTGATAGGCTACATCCATTTTGATTTAATTCATTTGTATACAAACCTGTAGTTCTATAATCATTTTCAAAAAATTGGGTAGCTTGAATTTCATAACTTGATCCAAATGTTTGATTTGTGCGACAAACTTCAACAATAATATTGCTATATCCATTCCATTCAAACGGCGTTTGCAAAGTAAACTTGTACCATCCAGTTGCATTTATATTTTCTGTTGTCGATTCATAATAAACAGGAAGGTTCGGAATTAAAGTGGTTGGCAGTACAAATAAAGAGGTCATAGCCATTTTAATTTTAAGATTCTCTGGTTTTAATGACAAAGGCTGTCCAAGTTGCGAAACAAAAAATGAAATAGAAATAATATTACCAGAAATGGCATCTAATTCAAGTAATTCTTGTCCATAATATAAATACTGACTTCTACTACTTCTGTTAATTGTAGAAAATGGATTAATTCCTAAAGTAGAATAGGATGTGGTACCTGTTCCCAATGTATAGGTTTCCTGTGCTTTCATTTCTAATGAAAAAAGGTTTAATAAGAGAAATGCAAGAATTGAAACTATTCCGCTTTTTTGTGCGACAGTGCAAAAACGAGTAGCGTGATTCTTTTTAACGTAGATTTTTTCCATAATTTTAGATTAATTTAAGGCAATTTTAGTAAATAATTTTAAATGTAGATTTTAATCCATCTTCGTTTGTTACTTGAACAAGTAGAAGTTGGTTTTGTTGAGCAATGGTCTCTATAGCTAAAGAAGCAGCGTTCAAAGTATTGTTTTGAAATACTATCCGTCCACTCACATCAGACACGACCACTTTTTTTAGGGTTTGATTTGTTGTTTTTACATTAATAATTTGATTTTTAACGTAACATAAAATTGTTTCTGAATTTGAATCAACAGAGGGTATGCTTAACGTTTCATTTGCAAATCGAATTATGAATCGATCATCAAACACACCAGCTACAGATTGAAATGAGAATATACCTTCTTTCAAATCATGAATTGTGTTTGTATAGGTATCTTCCACAAAAACAACTTGGTTTGTAAACAATCCATCAAATTGATATAAATTCAGATCAAAATTTCCAGCTAGAGTTGTTGAAAATCCTAAAGGAATTGAATCTGTATCTGAAAAAGGCAATCCTTTTCCTTGAATAATTAAATTTTGTTCTTCTGCCTTCGTATAAATTAATACAGGAGAAGTTTCTAACATTTTTCCGTCAAAACCCCAATCTAATCCGTTGGTAGCTCCTTCAACATAACCTACTAGGGTTTGTTTAAATGCTCCTTCTTCATGTCTCATTTCTAACCAGATTCTATTTTTCTCAATCGTTTCTATCACATTTGCGTTTTTAAAAAATGTTTTATTTTCACCTACTACTCGCATCGAATTAGAAAATTTAACGGTTCCTTCACCGGAAGTTGGTCCGCCAGCCACCATAAAACTTTGTCCAGCAGCAATATAACGTCCGGGAACAGTTGTGTTTGCAACATACCCCGGATCATTTGGGTCTGTAATAGATCCTGCAGGACCAGTCACGCCACCAACGTACCCTGTTAAGTTGTAGGTTGCATAGTCATTGGAATTATAATTTAACGCTTGATTTCCGGGATATATTCCACTTGGTGCTGAATTGTGTGTCCAAAATTTAATTGTACCGTCAATACGACTGCTATTGGATATCAAAAATGCATCAGCATCTAATGCAGAAGGATATGGATTTCCAATTAAGTTCCAATACACTGGTGCTAGTAAGTCGATAGAAGGATTTTTACCTTGTGTTGCTAAAGTAATGTCACCATTGTGCGGAACACCTGCAAATTCGCCGCTAAAAACTTGACCAGAACCTGAATTTGGGTAGCCATTAGGAGCACGAATGATGTATCCTTTTCCAGCAATCATTGGGATGTTATGAACACCACTATTCCAGTTTTGTACACTTACTAAATGATTCCAGTGATAAATTCTATTATTTGGTGTCCCTACTGAGAATGCATTTGGTGTTTGTCCGCTAACAGGCGATGACCAATAGGTGTAATCAAGCAAACGAACAGGTTGCGAGTTTCGACGGTATTTAATTTGACCTTCGTTAGCCACGTTGTTTTCCTGCACTAAACTGGCATTATTTTCAAAAACCACGTTGGCAGTTGCTGCTACTTTAAGCTTATCTTTAATTTTGAGGGTGTGTTCACTTCTAAAGATAACATTACCAGACAAAACTTCGACTGAGCAAGCCTCTAAAACGCCACCGTGGAGTGCGGAATCAAAATCTCCGTCAATTCGAACAGGTTCAGCAAGAATAGGAGAATTAACCATGCTCCAGTTTGTTCCATTCCAAGTATTAACTCCTATTACTTTAACCGGTTGCGAAAAAATTCTACCATTATCTGGTGTATCGTCGCTGCAACCTGTTGCCCGTAAATAGTAATAATCAATCTCCTTTCTTTCAACAACCAATTCAGCATTATATTCGCCTGGCATGTCATAAAAGTCGATATTGTTATCAGATGACAACCATTGGTAATCTAATCCTGAGGAACGTTCACCATTGATAACATCTAATTCTACAGACTCACCTAAGCAATAATTATTATTTAATTTAACAGAAGCTTGGCCAGGAGAAGTGTTCCCATTACATTTGAATGTAAAGCGAATATTTGGTCGTGCACGTCTATTAGTTGTTAAGTAGTTAGCAACATTAAAAGGATTATTTGCTGCAATCATTTCACATCCATTTGGACTAGGGTTTGCATTAATGTTATTAACTAACGCCCATGATCTGAAAAAAGTACCACTACTTTGGGTAGTTGTTGCTACTGTAACATTCTTAGGAAGAGGAATGACATCAGCATTGGTTTTACAAACTTCGACAATCAAATTTGATGTGCCGTTCCATGCGAAAGGCGTATCAAATTCTATTTCAAACCAACCCAACTCCGTAATTTTTAAAACAGCAATTGATTTAACTAAGACAGAACCTGGTATAGGATTCATATTGTTAGCCAAATTGTTATTTAATGTTTGAGCGATAGAGATGTTATAATCTGTCAACGCTTCATTAGAACCTAGTTCGATAACATTAAAAGCTAAAGAGCTTATTACACGAGGCGTGGCGGATGCACCTTCCATATGTAATTCACTGGCTAAATACAAATACCGGCTGCGAGCTGCTTTTCGATCAAGCACAAAAGGAGTTAAACCTTTGTCCTTTGACTCGGCTGCCGTTGTATATTGACCTACATTGGATGTATGATCTAAAACATATTGCCCATGTTGAGCAACGCCTGCTAGCGAAGAAAATAAAAGAAGAGCAATGAACAAACTGTTCAAGGTATTTTTAATAGACGGGAAAATAATTTTTGATTTCATAATCAAGGGTTGTATTAAAAATTCCGAGCTATATTTATTTTTCATTTACTTTCATTACATATTTGCTGAGACACGAAGACTCACGCGCTTTTTTCAGGGTTTTAGGGTTGTGGTATTTTGATTAGGAGAAAGCTAGCTAATTTTCGTATTTATGATAGCATATTAAGACTTTGACATTTCCTTAATTTTTTTCACTTACTCTTTTACTTTTATTATTACTTAAATTAATTCTAATTTCTTGTAATCTAATAATTTAGTTTTTTTTGGTTTATGATTTTGGTAATCAAATTATTTTATTACAAATATAGAGTAGTTTACACTGAAGATGAATATTAAACGATAAAATACCTAAATAATCGACGAACGGTAACTTTGTTGCTATAAAACGATTTAAAGGGTAGTTTATAGAGTTGATTTATAAAAAAATGATGATTCCCGGAAACGATATAGCTAATTATAAGTGTTTTTAAGGATTTCTTGAAATAGCAATAAGGCATAAAAAAAGCCTTTCGAATGAATGAACGAAAGGCTTCTAATTTAAAACATCAAATTTTTATGCTTGACCGGCGGTTCCAAAGTTTAAAGGAATCTGCGGTTGGTCGGTATCTTTAATCTCACCATACGAACTTTCAAAACGATGAATGTTTTCATTAATTGCTTTGAGTAAGCGTTTGGCATGTTGTGGCGTTAGAATGATTCTTGATTTTACCTTTGCTTTAGGCACGCCAGGCATTAAGGTAACAAAATCCAACACAAATTCAGAAGCAGAATGATTGATAATGGCTAGATTAGAATAAATTCCATCGGCTACTTTTTCATCTAATTCAATGTTTATTTGATTTTGTTGTTGATTGTTATCACTCATTTTTTTATTTTTAATAGTTATATTCTTCTTTAGCTGCCATTATCTCGTTGTAATCTTCTTTCGAACCTACAATGTTGTTGTCATATTCTCTCATACCGGTTCCGGCAGGAATTCTGTGACCCACGATAACGTTTTCTTTCAAGCCTTCTAAGAAATCAACTTTACCAGCTACTGCCGCTTCGTTTAATACCTTAGTTGTTTCTTGGAAGGATGCCGCAGAGATAAATGATTTCGTTTGTAATGATGCTCTTGTAATCCCTTGAAGAACCGGAGTAGCAGTAGCCGTAATGACATCACGAGCTGACACTAGTTGTTTATCTTGTCGTTTCAATAAAGAATTTTCATCACGAAGCTGTCTTGGCGTAATCATTTGACCCGGTTTTAGGTTTTGAGAATCATTGGCATCTTCTACCACTTTCATTCCGAATAATTTATCGTTTTCAACGATGAAATCTTTCGTATGAACTAATTGTTCTTCTAAGAACAAGGTGTCTCCTGGGTCTTCTACACGTACTTTACGCATCATTTGACGAATAACCACCTCAAAGTGTTTGTCGTTGATTTTTACTCCTTGTAGACGGTAAACCTCTTGAATTTCATTTACCAAATACTGTTGAACAGCCGATGGTCCTTGAATTCTTAAAATATCTTCCGGTGTAATGGCTCCGTCTGACAAAGACATTCCTGCTTTTACGAAGTCATTCTCTTGTACCAAAATTTGGTTAGACAATTTCACTAGGTATTTTTTCACTTCACCAAATTTTGATTCGATGATTATTTCGCGGTTACCTCTTTTAATTTTACCAAACGATACAACCCCATCAATTTCAGAAACTACTGCTGGGTTGGATGGATTACGAGCTTCTAAAAGTTCAGTAATTCTTGGCAAACCTCCCGTGATATCTCCTGTTTTAGAGGAACGTCTTGGGATTTTAACTAAAATTTTACCGGCTTTAATTTTCTCGCCATCATCTACCATTAAGTGAGCTCCAACAGGAAGGTTGTAGGAACGAATCAATTCGCCATCTTTACCATAAATTAATAAAGTTGGGATTAATTTTTTGTTTCTTCCTTCAGAAATTACTTTTTCCTGGAATCCGGTTTGCTCATCGATTTCAACTTGGAATGATTGTCCTTGTTCTAAATCTTCGTAAGCAATTTTTCCGGTAAATTCAGAAATAATAACTCCGTTATATGGATCCCATTTACAAATGATTGTTCCTTTATCAACGATTTGACCATCTTTAACATAAATGGTTGAACCATAAGGAATATTGTGTGTGTTTAATACAATACCTGTATTTTCATCCACTAATTTTAATTCTGTAGAACGAGAAATCACGATGTCAATTGCTTTTCCATCAGCATCTTCTCCTTTAACAGTTTTTAAATCGTCTAATTCTAATCTACCTTTGAAACGGGTTATGATATTTGATTCTTCAGACATACCACCCGCAACCCCACCAACGTGGAATGTACGAAGCGTTAACTGAGTTCCGGGCTCACCAATAGACTGAGCTGCAATTACTCCAACCGCTTCCCCTTTTTGAGTCATACGACCGGTTGCTAAGTTTCTACCGTAACATTTTGCACAAATACCTTTAGTTGCTTCACAAGTCAATGGTGAACGCACTTCCACTCTTTCAATTGGAGATGCTTCAATCGCTCTCATTACTGATTCGGTAATTTCTAGACCACCTTCAATCAATACTTCTAAATTCAACGGATTGATAATATCTTGAAGAGCTACACGACCTAAAATTCTTTCTCCTAACGATTCAACGATTTCTTCATTCTTTTTCAAGGCAGAAACTTCGATTCCTCTTAATGTTCCACAATCATCTGTATTCACAATTACATCTTGTGATACATCGTGTAATCTTCTGGTTAAGTAACCGGCATCAGCCGTTTTCAGAGCCGTATCCGCAAGACCTTTACGAGCACCGTGCGTAGAGATAAAATATTCTAAAATTGAAAGACCTTCTTTAAAGTTAGAAAGAATTGGGTTTTCAATAATTTCACCACCACCAGCAGTTGATTTTTTTGGCTTAGCCATCAAACCACGCATACCGGTTAACTGACGAATTTGTTCTTTAGAACCTCTAGCTCCGGAATCAAGCATCATATACACCGAGTTGAACCCTTGTTGGTCTTCTCTAATGTTTTTCATTGCTAACTCTGTCAATAATGCATTTTTAGAAGTCCAAACGTCAATTACTTGATTATATCTTTCATTGTTTGTGATTAATCCCATGTTATAATTCATGGTGATTGCCTCTACTTCTTCTCTTGCATCTGCTATTAATTCTTGTTTTTGGTGAGGAATAATAATATCTCCTAAACTGAATGACAATCCTCCTTTAAAGGCGAATTTATACCCCATGTCTTTCATATTATCTAAGAAAGCCGCAGTTGTTGGTACATTCGTGACCGAAAGAATTCGACCAATAATATCTCTTAACGATTTTTTCGTTAAAACCTCATTGATATAACCCGCTGCTTCAGGTACTACTTCATTAAATAATACTCTACCTGCAGTAGTCTGAATTAATTTATAAACTAATTCTCCTTTTTCGTTAAAATCTTTTGCACGAATTTTCACTCTTGCATTCAATTCTAATTTTCCTTCGTTTAGTGCAATATTTACTTCCTCCGCAGAATAGAATACTAAACCTTCGCCTAAAATTTTCTTTTCTGGAGTTGATAAACGTTCTTTGGTCATATAGTAAAGACCCAAAACCATATCCTGAGAAGGAACGGTAATTGGAGCTCCGTTTGCTGGATTCAAGATATTGTGCGAAGCCAACATTAATAATTGTGCTTCCAAAATAGCTTCCGGTCCAAGTGGCAAGTGAACTGCCATCTGGTCACCATCAAAATCAGCGTTAAACGCCGTACACACTAATGGGTGTAATTGAATTGCTTTTCCTTCAATTAATTTTGGTTGGAATGCTTGAATACCCAAACGGTGTAAGGTAGGAGCACGATTCAGTAATACTGGGTGTCCTTTGATAACATTTTCAAGGATATCCCATACAACAGGCTCTTTTTTATCTATAATTTTCTTAGCCGATTTAACTGTTTTTACAATTCCTCTTTCAATCAATTTACGAATAACAAAAGGTTTGTAAAGTTCAGCTGCCATATCTTTAGGGATACCACATTCGAACAATTTCAATTCAGGTCCAACGACAATAACGGAACGAGCAGAATAATCCACACGTTTACCTAATAAGTTTTGACGGAAACGACCTTGTTTTCCTTTTAAGGAATCCGAAAGTGATTTTAATGGTCTGTTTGATTCAGTTTTAACTGCTGATGCTTTTCTTGTATTATCAAATAAAGAGTCAACTGCTTCCTGCAACATACGTTTTTCGTTTCTCAAGATAACTTCCGGAGCTTTAATCTCCATCAATCTTTTCAAACGGTTATTACGGATGATTACACGACGGTATAAATCATTTAAATCGGATGTTGCAAAACGACCACCATCCAATGGCACTAGCGGGCGTAATTCCGGCGGAATAACCGGTATAACTTTTAAAATCATCCATTGTGGCAAGTTTTCTCGGTTAAGATTTGCTTCACGGAAAGATTCCACTACATTAAGACGCTTTAACGATTCTGTTTTTCTTTGTTTTGATGTTTCATGATTAGCAGCATGACGCAAATCATAGGACAATTGGTCTAGATTTGTTCTGGCTAATAAATCCATAATACATTCCGCACCCATTTTGGCGATGAATTTATTTGGATCATTATCATCTAAATATTGGTTTTCCATCGGAAGGGTATCTAAAATATTTAAATACTCTTCTTCGGTTAAAAAGTCTAATCTTGATAAAGAATCTCCTTCTGCATTTTGGGCTATACCTGCTTGAATTACTACATATCTTTCGTAGTAAATAATCATATCTAATTTCTTAGAAGGTAAACCTAAAATATAACCAATTTTGTTTGGAAGTGAACGGAAATACCAAATATGAGCGATTGGCACTACCAAATTGATATGTCCAACACGATCACGTCGTACTTTCTTCTCGGTTACTTCCACCCCACAACGGTCACAAACGATACCTTTATAGCGAATTCTTTTATATTTACCACAAGCACATTCGTAATCTTTTACAGGGCCGAAAATTCGTTCACAGAAAAGACCATCTCGTTCCGGTTTATGGGTTCTATAATTAATGGTTTCCGGTTTAAGCACTTCCCCTCTTGACTCAGCCAACATTGATTCTGGGGAAGCCAATCCGATGGAAATTTTATTAAACCGCTTAATTGGGTTTTTATCTTTATTATTTCTATTATTCATCATAGTCAATAAAATTTGTTTATTATGTTTCAAGTTTTAAGTTTCAGGTCACTAAACATGTAACCTGAAACTTGAAACAACAATATTATTCTTCTAATCGGATATCTAAACCAAGACCTTTCAATTCATGCATTAATACATTGAATGATTCTGGTAATCCCGGTTCTGGCATTGGTTCACCCTTAACGATTGCTTCGTAAGTTTTAGCTCTACCGATAACGTCATCTGATTTTACAGTCAAGATTTCTCTTAAAGTACTTGAAGCCCCATAAGCCTCAAGAGCCCAAACCTCCATCTCTCCAAAACGCTGACCTCCAAATTGAGCTTTACCTCCTAATGGTTGCTGCGTGATTAATGAGTATGGTCCGATAGAACGTGCGTGCATTTTATCGTCAATCATGTGTCCTAATTTCAACATATAGATTACTCCAACGGTTGCTGCTTGGTGGAAACGTTCTCCGGTTCCTCCATCATATAAATAGGTATGACCAAATCTTGGAATTCCTGCTTCGTCTGTCAATTCATTTATTTGGTCAATTGTAGCTCCGTCAAAAATTGGTGTAGCATACTTTCTTCCTAAATTCTTTCCAGCCCATCCTAAAACGGTTTCATAAATCTGACCAATGTTCATACGAGAAGGTACACCAAGTGGATTCAATACGATATCAACAGGAGTTCCATCTTCAAGGAAAGGCATATCTTCGTCTCTTACGATACGAGCTACAATACCTTTATTTCCGTGACGACCCGCCATTTTATCACCCACTTTAAGTTTACGTTTCTTTGCGATATAAACTTTAGCTAATTTTAAAATTCCGGCTGGTAATTCATCTCCAACAGTAATGGTAAACTTCTCTCTTCGTAAAGCTCCTTGAAGGTCATTTAATTTGATTTTATAATTGTGAATCAAATCATTTACCATGAAATTAGTTTCATCATCAGAAACCCACTGACCTTTTGTTAAGTGAGCGAAATCTTCCACAGCATTTAACATTTTTTGCGTATATTTTTTTCCTTTTGGTAAAACTTCTTCGCCTAAGTCATTCATTACTCCTTGCGAAGTTTTTCCGTTTACGATGTAGAATAATTTATCAACTAATTTTTCTTTTAATTCGTTGAATTTTACTTCAAACTCCATTTCTAATGAAGCCAAATCATCTTTATCTTTTGTACGTTTGCGTTTGTCTTTAACGGATCTTGCAAATAATTTTTTATCAAGAACGACACCGTGTAATGACGGAGAAGCTTTTAAAGAAGCGTCTTTTACATCACCTGCTTTGTCACCAAAGATTGCCCGCAATAATTTTTCTTCCGGTGTTGGATCTGATTCCCCTTTAGGTGTAATTTTCCCGATAAGAATATCACCTGGTTTTACTTCAGCCCCAATTCTAATCATTCCATTTTCATCCAAATCTTTAGTAGCTTCTTCAGAAACATTAGGAATATCATTGGTTAATTCTTCGTTACCCAATTTAGTATCACGAACTTCCAATGAATAATCATCGATATGAATAGAGGTAAAAATATCATCACGAACCACTTTTTCAGAAATTACAATTGCATCCTCGAAATTGTACCCTTTCCATGGCATAAAGGCCACTTTCAAGTTTCTTCCAAGAGCTAATTCTCCTTTTTGAGTGGCATAACCTTCACAAAGAACCTGTCCCTTAACAACTCTGTCTCCTTTTCTAACGATAGGTTTCAAGTTGATACAAGTACTTTGGTTTGTTTTTTGGAATTTAATTAATTGGTATGTTTTTTCATCTTCTTCAAAACTTACCATTCTTTCTTGCTCTGTTCTGTCGTATTTGATGGTGATTTTTTCAGCATCGACATATTCAACCACACCATTTCCTTCCGCATTAATTAATACTCTGGAATCAGAAGCAACTTGTCTTTCCAAACCAGTTCCTACAATTGGAGCTTCAGGACGTAATAATGGTACGGCTTGACGCATCATGTTAGATCCCATCAAGGCACGGTTCGCATCATCATGCTCTAAGAAAGGAATTAAAGAAGCTGAAATCGAAGCAATTTGATTTGGAGCAACGTCTGTATAATGAACGGCTGAAGGATCTACAACTGGGAAGTCACCTTCCTCACGGGCAATAACTTTATCCGCTAATATTTTTCCTTTTCCATCCATTTCAATGTTTGCCTGAGCAATCATTTTACCTTCTTCTTCTTCCGCACTTAAATAAACAGGTTCAGAAATCAAATCTACCACCCCATTCGTAACTTTACGATAAGGCGTTTCAATGAATCCCATACCATTTACTTTAGCATAAACACCTAGGGAAGAAATCAAACCAATGTTTGGTCCCTCAGGCGTTTCAATTGGGCAAAGACGACCATAGTGTGTATAGTGAACGTCACGTACCTCAAATCCGGCTCTTTCTCTCGAAAGTCCACCAGGTCCAAGGGCAGATAGTCTTCTTTTGTGTGTAATCTCACCTAATGGATTTGTTTGATCCATGAATTGAGAAAGTTGGTTTGTTCCAAAGAAAGAATTAATAACCGAAGACAATGTTTTCGCATTAATCAAATCAATTGGTGTAAACACCTCATTATCTCTTACATTCATTCTTTCGCGGATTGTTCTGGCCATACGAGCCAAACCAACACCAAATTGTGCAGAAAGTTGTTCTCCAACTGTTCTAACACGACGGTTTGATAAGTGATCAATATCATCAATCTCAGCTTTTGAGTTGATTAATTCAATCAAATATTTCACAATAGTGATAATATCCTCTTTGGTCAACACTTGTTTTTCCATTGGGATATCCAAACCTAATTTTTTGTTCATTCTGTAACGACCTACTTCACCTAAGTTGTAACGTTGGTCAGAGAAAAACAATTTATCAATAATACCACGAGCAGTATCTTCATCAGGCGGTTCTGCATTACGCAATTGACGATAGATGTGTTCTACGGCTTCTTTTTCAGAGTTAGTTGGGTCTTTTTGTAACGTATTATGAATGATTGTATAATCTGCTTGATTATTATCTTCTTTATGTAATAAAATAGATTTCACATTAGAATCGATAATTTCTTCTACATTGTCTTTATCAATTATAGTATCACGATCTAATATGATTTCGTTTCTTTCGATAGAAACTACTTCACCGGTATCTTCATCAACGAAATCTTCATGCCAAGTGTTTAAAACACGAGCTGCTAATTTACGTCCGATGTATTTTTTAAGTCCTGTTTTAGATACTTTAATTTCTTCCGCTAGGTCGAATATTTCAAGAATATCTTTATCTCTTTCAAAACCGATGGCTCTGAATAAAGTAGTTACAGGTAATTTTTTCTTTCTATCGATATACGCATACATCACATTATTGATATCGGTAGCAAATTCTATCCATGAACCTTTGAAAGGAATTACACGAGCAGAATATAATTTGGTTCCATTAGCATGGAAGGATTGTCCAAAGAAAACACCGGGTGAACGGTGTAACTGAGACACAACTACTCTTTCAGCACCATTGATTACAAAAGTACCGCTAGGGGTCATATAAGGAATAGTACCTAAATAGACATCTTGTACTATTGTTTCAAAATCTTCGTGTTCAGGATCTGTACAATAAAGTTTTAGTCTTGCTTTTAATGGCACACTATAGGTTAAACCTCTTTCAATACATTCTGAAATAGAATAACGAGGAGGATCGACAAAATAGTCTAAAAATTCAAGTACAAAATTGTTTCTTGTATCGGTGATTGGAAAATTTTCCATGAAGGTGTTGTATAGACCTTCGTTGCCTCTTTCGTCAGATTTAGTTTCCAATTGGAAGAAATCCTTAAAAGATTTTACCTGAATATCCAGAAAATCGGGATATTGTGGTATATTTTTAGTTGAGGCAAAATTCAATCTTTCAGTCTGATTAGTTATCATCTATGGACAAAATTTTGATTAAAAAAAGTAATTATTTTTGTGTAAAACACTGTTTAACTAATACTTTCTTTTTGCAATCAATACATCTTTAAAAATTTTTCAGATTGCTCTGTCTTAATTTTCTTTCTTCGTAGTGATCAAAAATAATAGGGTATTTTAAACTAATTGATAATAAAATAATGAATAATTTTATTATACGAAAAATGGTTTAGGTCGTTGGAGGTTATTCCATGACCTAAACCTAGTTCTTAAACCTAAGTTAGCTTATTTAAGCTCTACTACAGCTCCAGCTTCTTCTAAAGATTTTTTAAGACCTTCAGCCTCATCTTTAGTCACACCTTCTTTAACATTAGAAGGAGCAGCATCTACTAAATCTTTTGCTTCTTTAAGACCTAAACCGGTTAATTCTTTAACCGCTTTAACTACAGCCAATTTAGATGCACCAGCTTCTTTCAATACTACAGTGAATTCTGTTTGCTCTTCTACTACAGCAGCGTCTCCGCCACCAACAGCTGGTCCGGCAACCACAGCAGCTGCTGCAGGCTCGATACCATATTCATCTTTTAAAATTGTTGCTAATTCATTAACTTCTTTAACGGTTAAGTTAACCAATTGTTCTGCGAATTGTTTCAAATCTGCCATTTTTTCTATCGATTTAAATAGTTTGTAAAATATAATTTATTAAGTGCGTTCTCGCGGGTTTCTTATCTTTCGGATAAGGTTTTAACAATTCCTGCAATTTTTCCACCACCTGATTTAAGAGCGGATATAACATTTTTAGCAGGAGATTGTAGAAGTCCGATGATTTCTCCGACAACTTCTTCTTTTGATTTAAGAGATACTAAGGCGTCTAATTGGTTGTCACCAATAAAGATAGCCTGATGAATGTAAGCTCCTTTTAAAAGAGGTCTATCCGATTTTTTACGGAATTCTTTAATGATTTTTGCGGGAGCGTTTCCGTTCTCCGCAATCATTATTGAAGTATTTCCTTTTAATACTGAAGGTAAATCTCCATAATCGTTAGCAGAAGCTTCCATCGCTTTTTCCAACAAAGTGTTTTTCACAACATTTAATTGGATACCGGCTTTGAAACAGGCTCTTCTAAGATTTGAAGTTGTTTCAGCATTAAGATTTGAAATATCTGCAATGTAGACAACATTACTATCAGCCAACTGTGCAGTTAAATCTTCAATAACTCTTGATTTTTCTTCTCTAGTCATACTATTATTATTTAACTACCAATTAAACTGCTTTAGGATCTAAAGCAATAGCTGGGCTCATTGTACTAGACAAGTGAATAGACTTGATATAAGTACCTTTGGCTGCTGTTGGTTTCATTTTGATTAATGTTTGAATAATTTCGTGAGCATTATCTACAATCATGTCTGCATTGAAAGAAATTCTTCCAATTCCGGCATGAACAATACCCGTTTTATCAACTTTAAAGTCGATTTTACCGGCTTTCACTTCTTGAACTGCTTTTGCAACATCCATCGTAACCGTACCTGTTTTAGGATTAGGCATCAAACCTCTAGGTCCTAAAATACGACCTAATGGACCTAATTTACCCATTACAGCAGGCATCGTGATAATTACATCAACATCTGTCCAACCGTCTTTAATTTTTTGTAGATAATCATCTAAACCTACGTAATCTGCACCAGCAGCTTTAGCTTCCGCTTCTTTATCTGGAGTAACTAATGCTAAAACTCTAACATCTTTACCAGTTCCATGAGGCAATGCTACCACACCTCTTACCATTTGATTTGCTTTTCGAGGATCAACTCCTAAACGAACTGCAATGTCTACAGACTCATCAAATTTTGCAGAAGCAACATCTTTTAATAATGCAGAAGCATCTTTTAAAGAATATAATTTGCTTTTTTCAATTTTTGATGCAGCCTCTTTTTGCTTTTTTGTCAATTTTGCCATGTCTTTCTTTTAATTAAAAAGGAGCAACTCCTGAAACTGTTATACCCATAGAACGTGCTGTTCCAGCTATCATACTCATAGCAGCCTCGATAGTAAATGCATTTAAATCTACCATTTTGTCTTCAGCGATTGTTCTAATTTGATCCCAAGTAACGCTAGCTACTTTTTTACGATTTGGTTGACCTGAACCTGACTTTAGCTTTGTTGCATCCATTAACTGAATAGCAGCAGGTGGAGTTTTTACAACAAAATCAAATGATTTGTCTTTGTATACAGTAATCTGTACTGGTAAAACTTTACCGGGTTTATCTTGAGTTCTCGCATTGAATTGCTTACAGAATTCCATGATATTAACTCCAGCAGCTCCCAAAGCAGGTCCAACCGGTGGCGAAGGATTCGCGGCACCTCCCTTAACTTGTAGTTTAACTACTTTACTAATTTCTTTAGCCATTGTTTAAAAAAAAATTTAGCACATCCCAATTGGAAGCAAGATGCGGTTTATAATAATGTAACAAATTATACTTTTTCAACTTGCATAAACCCTAGTTCTAAAGGTGTTTTTCTTCCGAAAATTTTCACCATCACTTCAAGTTTACGCTTATCTTCATTAATTTTCTCAACAGTTCCATTGAAACCGTTGAAAGGTCCATCAATAACTTTTATGGTTTCACCAATGTTGAACGGAATATTTTGAGAATCGATATTAATTGCCAACTCATCTACTTTGCCTAACATTCTGTTTACTTCGGATAAACGTAAAGGAACAGGATCTCCGCCTTTTACTTCTCCTAAGAAACCAATAACACCTGTAATAGATTTAATGATATGTGGTATTTCTCCGGTCAAATTTGCTTCAATCATGACATAACCCGGAAAATAAACTTTATCCTTTGCTATTTTTTTACCATCGCGTACTTGCACTACTTTTTCAGTTGGCACCAATACCTGGGAAATAAAATCGCTTAAATGAAGTCGATTAATTTCGTTATCGATATAAGTTTTAACCTTATTTTCTTGGCCACTTACAGCTCTAACGACATACCATTTTTTTAAACTACTATCAGCCATAACAGAAATTATCCTTTTATCAAATTAAAAAATCCTGATATTGCTTTTCTAAAAACTTCGTCAACACCCCAAGTAGCTAGAGAAAATACAATAGTAAAAATAGCCACTATGATTGTTAGACGTTGTACTTCGGACCAAGGCAACCAAGTTACATTAGACTTCAATTCTTCGAAAGCATCTGTTATGTAATTAACAACTTTTGTCATTCTTATTTGTTTTTGCACGGGTGGAGAGATTCGAACTCCCATCAACGGTTTTGGAGACCGCTATTCTACCCTTGAACTACACCCGTTTGTTAAAAGCCAGTAATATTCATAAGAATAGTAACTGGCTTTATATATTTATTGAATTAATCAAGAATCTCAGTAACCTGACCAGCACCTACTGTTCTACCACCTTCACGGATAGCGAAACGTAAACCTACGTTCAAAGCAATTGCACTTAATAATGTTACTTCAATAGTTAAGTTATCACCTGGCATTACCATTTCAACTCCTGCTGGTAAAGAAATAGTACCAGTTACGTCAGTTGTTCTAACATAGAACTGTGGACGATAGTTGTTATGAAATGGTGTGTGACGACCACCTTCTTCTTTTTTCAAGATGTAAACCTCTGCTTTAAATTTAGCATGTGGTTTAACAGAACCTGGTTTACAAATAACCATTCCTCTTTTGATATCTTCTTTAGCAACACCTCTTAACAAGATACCTGCATTATCTCCAGCCTCACCTCTATCAAGGATTTGACGGAACATTTCGATACCAGTAACTGTAGAAGTTAATTTCTCAGCACCCATTCCAATGATTTCAACTGGATCTCCAGTATTACAAATTCCAGTTTCGATACGACCTGTAGCTACAGTTCCACGACCAGTAATTGTAAATACATCTTCAACAGGCATTAAGAAAGGTTTTGCAATATCTCTTTCCGGCTCTTGAATCCAACTATCAACAGCTTCCATCAATTCAATAATTTTTGGAGTCCAAACTGGGTCATTATTTAATCCACCCAAAGCTGAACCTTGTATAACAGGACTATTATCTCCATCATAATCATAGAATGATAATAAATCTCTGATTTCCATTTCAACTAATTCTAATAATTCCGCATCATCAACCATATCCACTTTATTCATGAACACAACGATTCTTGGAATACCTACTTGACGTCCTAAAAGGATGTGCTCACGTGTTTGTGGCATAGGACCATCTGTAGCAGCAACTACTAAGATAGCACCGTCCATTTGGGCAGCACCTGTAACCATGTTTTTTACGTAATCCGCGTGACCTGGACAGTCAACGTGTGCGTAATGACGATTAGCAGTTTCATACTCAACGTGAGATGTATTGATAGTAATACCTCTTTCTTTTTCTTCAGGAGCATTATCAATTTGATCAAATGATTTTGCCTGACAGTAACCTGCATCAGATAATACTTTAGTAATAGCTGCAGTTAATGTAGTTTTTCCATGATCCACATGCCCAATAGTTCCAATATTAAGGTGTGGCTTGTTACGATTAAAATTTTCTTTTGCCATTTTAATTAATTTAAATCTTAGTTATATAATAGTGTTAAATCTTACAATTTAGAGCCAATGACGGGAATTGAACCCGTGACCTCTTCCTTACCAAGGAAGCACTCTACCCCTGAGCTACACCGGCGGTTTCCTTGGCTATTAACCATTTTTGACAATCAAATTTTTGAAAAATCCTTTAGCATATATTGATATACATTCGCTCGAAAGCAAGCTTTTCAGGATTATCTCATTCTTCGATGATCCGTAAGAGGTGAACCCTTACTTAATCTTTTGAAACGCATTCACTCGAAAGCAAGCTTTCAGTGAATGCTTATTCAAAAGATTGGTGGGGAGAGCAGGATTCGAACCTGCGAAGGTTTCCCAACGGATTTACAGTCCGTCCTCGTTGGCCGCTTGAGTATCTCCCCTGACCTAATAACATCAAAAAAAACAATGAACTTAACTATTTCAGAATCTTATTCTTACGAAATAATTTAATTGTTTATTCCTTATTGAGCCGATAGAGGGACTCGAACCCACGACCTGCTGATTACAAATCAGCTGCTCTAGCCAGCTGAGCTACATCGGCAGTACTCAATAAAAAAAGTCCGCTATTTCTAACGGACTGCAAATGTATAGATTTTATTTGTCAATCAAAAACATTTTTTAAAAAAATATTTTTAGATGTGTGTTCTAATTTTTTCTTTTCTTTTTAGCAACAATCTTTCTAAAGCTTCGCTAGAAGAATCAACTGCTTCTTCAAAAGTTTTACATTGTTTTTTAACTATTAAATCATCTCCCGGTACATGAACTTTAATCTCCACTATTTTATTTTCCTTTTCACTAGTTGCTTCAACTTTCAGAAAAACGTCTACCACAACAACTTTGTCGTAATATTTTTCCAATTTATCCATGCGCTCTGTCACAAAATCTACTAGCTTTCTGTCAACATTAAAGTTAACTGCGTTAACATTTACCTTCATAATCAAATTTTTAAAGTTTAACAATAAGAATTACTTCTGATTTCTGGGATGTGCTTCTGAATATACTTTCTTAAGTTCAGACAAACTGCTGTGTGTATATACTTGTGTTGAAGCCAAACTAGAATGTCCTAACAATTCTTTCACTGAATTTAAATCGGCTCCGTTATTCAAAAGATGCGTAGCAAACGTGTGACGCAAAATGTGAGGGCTTTTCTTTACCTTCTCGGAGATAGTACTAAAGTACGTATTTATTAATCGATATACAAGAGAGTCATTTAATTTAACACCTTTTTGTGTCATAAACAATTGCTCAGTTTTTTTAATATCTTGAATAGCATTGCGTTGTATAATATACATTTTTATCTGACTAATTATGATGGGTAATAAAGGCAAAATTCGTTCTTTATTCCTTTTTCCAATGACCTTCAGTGTATTACTTTTAAGATCAATCGAACTCAGTTTTAAATTAATTAATTCTGCTCTTCTGATACCCGTTGTATAGAACATATCTATAATGAGTTTATCTCGAATCCCTTCAAAACCATCCGGATAAATAATTTGATTCAACACTAAGTCTACTTCTTTTTCAGAAAAAGGAATCTGGATTTTCTTGGGTGTTTTAAGAGCTTTATGCTTCAACAAAGGACTTTGCTCAATTTGTTTTATTCTTAATAAGAATTTGTAATAACTTTTTAAAGAAGAAATTTTACGGTTTACTGATGATGCAGAAATATTACTATCTACTAATGATACAATCCAACTTCGAATTTGAGGATAACCAACTATATCAATTGAATCTTGTTCAAAATGAATTTTATTAAAAGAATCAAACTCTTCTATATCTTTTACATAAGCTTTAACGGTATGCAAGGAATAGTTTTTTTGCATTTGTAAATAATCCTTAAAAGCTTGTTGATTTGATTGCATAAAAAAAACCGTTAGCCTCAAAGTTACAAAACTTCTCAAACTAACAGTTTAATTTTATAAAAAAAGCAATTACATTTCTACACTATCTCGCAATGTTTGAATGTACTGAGCTTTTTGAACTTGTGCTCTTTTAACAACAGATGGTTTAATAAAAGCCTGACGTGCTCTAAGTTGACGAACAGTTCCAGTTTTATCAAATTTTCTTTTGTAGCGTTTTAACGCTCTGTCGATATTTTCTCCGTCTTTAATGGGTATAATTAACATAATCTAGACACCTCCTCTCATTTAGTGGCGCAAAAGTAATAATAATTTTTAAAGAACAAAGTAAAAAGAGGAAAGAATAAAGACATTAACAATAAAGAGCCAAAAAACATCTTGCTTCTTGGCTCTATTTTCTATTCTCTATTTTCTCAATTCTATTTCACCGCCGGCTGATAGTTCTGCTTATCAATAATCATTTTAGACAAAATCTCTCTAAGAATTTCTGAAGTTCCACCGCCTATTGGTCCCAATCTACTATCGCGTAACAAACGTGCCAAAGGATATTCTTCCATATAGCCGTAACCTCCAAGCATTTGCAAACAACTATAAATGGCTTCATCCGCTACTTTGGTTGATTTTAGTTTCGCCATAGTGGCTTCTTTTACCACATATTCTCCTTTGTCTAATCTGGCTACTGCGGCATAATTAAATATCTTACAATGCTCTACTTCGGTAGCATGATCAACCATGGTATGTCGTAATGCTTGAAACTTGTTGATGGTGGTACCAAAAGCTTCACGTTGCGACATATAATCGATTGTATAATCGATGGCATATTCGGCTCTTGCATGTGCATTAATTGCCATGATTAATCGTTCTAAAGCAAAATGTTGCATGATGTAAGGAAATCCTTTATCAGCTTCACCCATAAGGTTTTCTTCTGGAATTTCAACATTATCAAAGGCAATCTCAGCAGTATCGGAAGCTCTCCATCCTAATTTGTCTAACTTAGTTGCAGAAACACCTTTTAGATTAGTATCCATTAAAAAAATACTAATTCCTTTATTTCCTAGTTCGGGACTTGTTTTTGCGGCTACAATGTAGTAATCGGCATAAACACCATTGGTTATGAATGTTTTTGAGCCATTAATACTGTATTTATTCCCATTTTTAATAGCCGTAGTTTTCATACCGGCCACATCACTTCCTCCAAAGGGTTCGGAAATGCACAATGCTCCAATTTTTTTTCCAGCAATACTTGGTGCTAAATAGTCTCGTTTGATTCGCTCATCGCCTTCGGCATTGAGATGCGTCATGGCTAAATAGGCATGCGCCCACATGGCTGCAGCAAAACCTGAGGATTTTATTTTTTGCAATTCTTCCAAAAAGATAACTGTGTAAAACAAATCCAGATCCATTCCGCCATAAGCTTCGGGATACGCTATCCCAAAAAAACCCATTTCACCAAACTTCTCCCAAATAAAACGATCTATAGTTCCCGTTTTTTCCCATTTTTCAATGTGAGGCACAACTTCTTTGTGTAAAAAATCGCGTAATGTTACCCTAAATAATTGATGCTCTTCGGTAAAATAAATAGAATTCATAGATAAATAAAAGATGGTTTTTTACTGTATTTTTTTAGAATTCCAAATATAAGGCAATTATTTTGATTTTTTCATTAGGCATTCCCTTAATTTTTGTTAAATCCTCAATAGAATGAATGCCATTATTCATGCTTCTGTAAGTAACAATTTCTTTAGCTATGGTATAGTTAAAATAGGGAAACTTCGCTAATTCTTTTACAGACAAATTATTAATATCAATTTTATTTACTGTTGGAATTGTCGTAACCTGAAAATATTTATTCAAATTTTCAATTACTTCCGGACTTAATCCCCAAATGGATTCCATTTGTTCCATTGTTACAAAACCACCCAGAACATCTTTTTGTTTTAAAATTCTTTCAGACAATGCAGGTCCGATTCCGTAAATCTTGATCAAATCATCTTGTGTTGCCTCATTGATATCTTTTCGAATAATACTTTTTTTATTTTCATACGTATTTTTATCGAAAGATGAAAATGCTTTTTTAGGTTGATTTACCCAATCAGGAAATTTAAAATAAGGCGAAATCGCTAGTAGCAAACTATCCGAAACACCAGTAACTTGTTGAAATTCTAGAGCCGAATTAACATATTTGTTTTGCTTTCTAAATTCAAATAGTTTATTTATTTCTGTTAAAGACATCCCTAACTGATACCCTTTATAGTCAGTAATAAAATTTGGATTAAAAGGATATATCTTTCCTTCAGAAGAAGATTGACTTATCTTTAAACTATCTATAACCGATTGCATGGCTAACCAACTTTTATTGGAATTTGATGGGCTTGTTGATTTGCTTGAAGACCAATAAAAATAACTCAATTGAATAATAACGATAAGAAGTAATAAAGAAAGCACACCTCTTCGTTGTTCATTTGTAAACTGGAAGTAGGATTTAATCTTCATGAAAAAATGTTTAAAAATTATTCGAATTTTTTAATCTCTCCGGATTTAAGCTTTCTAAAATATTCTTTCAAATCAGCTTTTACCTCACTGGAGAGAAAATATAACCCCAGAATATTTGGAAAAGCCATCCCTAAAATCATCATGTCAGAAAAATCAATTACAGCACCTAAACTGGCGGAAGAACCAACAACAACAAATACTAAAAACAAAACTTTATAGACATTCTCCATTTTTTTAGTATTTCCGAAAAGATAAGTCCAAGATTTCATTCCATAATAAGACCAAGAAATCATAGTAGAGAAGGCAAATAATATAATAGCTACGAGCAATACATATTTAAACCAAGGTAACACACTGCTAAAAGCTGCGGAAGTTAAAGCAGAACCGGTTAATCCTTGTGTATCTTGAGCATATCCTGAAAATATTAGTACCAAAGCGGTCATTGTACAAACTACAATAGTATCCACAAATGGTTCCAATAAAGAAACGATTCCTTCACTCACCGGCTCATCTGTTTTTACCGCGGAATGTGCAATTGCGGCGGAACCAACACCTGCTTCATTTGAAAAAGCAGCTCGTTGAAAACCGACGACTAAAACACCTATTACACCTCCCGATATTCCATCAGCTGTAAATGCTCCGTAATAAATTTCGGAAAAAGCATCTCCGATATGAGCAAAATTAACAAATATAATTATTAAAGAGGTAATCACATATAATCCCACCATGAACGGTACAATTTTATCTGTTACACTGGCAATTTTCTTAATTCCCCCAATAATTACAATTCCTACAAAAAAAGCAACAACTAAACCATACCAAAAACCATTTCCTACAAAAACCGGAAACACATTAGCTAATTGGGCAAAAGATTGGTTGGCTTGAAACATATTTCCCCCTCCAAAAGAGCCTCCGATTGCAAGTACAGCAAATACAACCGCTAATACTTTGCCTAAACCGGCATATCCTTTTCTGCTTAAACCTTCAGAAAGATAGTACATGGGTCCGCCAGAAACTTCACCTAAATCATTTAATCTTCTATATTTTACACCTAATGTACACTCGACAAACTTAGACGACATGCCTAAAAATCCGGCAAGAATCATCCAAAAAGTAGCTCCGGCTCCTCCAATGGAAATGGCTACTGCCACACCCGCAATATTTCCTAAACCAACTGTTCCTGAAAGAGCAGTTACTAATGCTTGAAAGTGGGAAACTTCTCCTGCATCTCCTGGTTTATCATAATCTCCACGAATTAACTGATAAGCGTGCTTAATTCCTTTTAAATTGATAAAGCCCATGTAAATGGTAAAAAAAGTAGCTCCAACAACAAGCCAAAGTACAACCAAGGGCATATCAAATCCGAAGGAAGCAAAAGGTTTATAGAAAAAAACACTTGCCATAGCATCTACAGCCGGTTTTATCACATCATTTATTTTTTCATCTAATCCTTTTTCCTGACTAAAAGTTAAAATAGGTAGTAAAAGAGCAAAAAGCGAGAATAACTTCTTCATAAAATTAATTTAAGTTTAATTTAGTTCAGCAAGATGCAAAAAAAATTGCTTTAAAAAAAAAGTATAAGGAATTTTTTAAAAAAACTCGATTACAAATCAAACACAGAACTTCGTTTGGTGTAGATCATATCCTTTAAACGAAGCCAAAAAGCAATCGTTAAATAGACGCCAAACCAAAGTCCGACCGTAACAAAAGAAATGTAAATAAAAAACAGA
>NZ_JBIKJL010000093.1:0-5162 GCF_044361015.1 Flavobacterium sp. | reverse complement strand
TAAACGGAAAACCTTGATGCCAGTCTGGTAATTTTCCAAAATTGGTTGCTTTTACTTTTACATAACGAGCTTTTACCGGCTTGCTGTTGCTTTCAAATCCTTTGATGGTAGAAGTGTATTCTTTCGGGTCGATGGTGTTATTTTGCGTGTCGAAAAGCGTAAAATTTACATTGTCTTCCGAAACATAATACTCGACTTTTGTTGGCATCAAAATCCACGATCGGGTGTCTTGTAGAAAATTGGCGGTAATTTGACTGATTTTATGGGTAGCTTGCATATCGATTACTGCTTCAAAATCTTGCGATTGATAGCCCTGCCAATCGCCTTTACGCCAGTTTTCGGTGCCAAAAATCCCGTCAATTAAACCTTCCGGACCACCAGCATGGTATTGCGGATTGTATTTTGACTTAATATCGATGGTGAAATTGTTTGGTTTTTTGTAAAAAGTGGCAGAAACGATGTTGCTTTTGTTCTCTCTAGCTTCAAATAAATCAACCATATAAGCTTCAATTTTTGCAGTTTTGTTTATTTCAATCGGGTTTTTGTAACTATTAAAATTTGGTTTAATGGAATCATTGTAAATTATTCTGAAGAAAATTTCTGGATTATGTAATCTTTCAGAGGAATATTTATTTTTATTAATTTCTACAATCATTTTATCCTTAAATGATTTACTTTCTGCTTCAATAACAGGAACAACTGAGAGATTGCTAACATAATAATCTTTATTAGGCATTTCTTTTAAATTCAAACCAAACATGCGGTCATTGGTTGATTTATCAATCGAAGCGGAAGTTTCGTCCTCAAAATTCACTTTTATTTTATCAAAATACGGTTCAATTGTCGTCCAAAAAGGCTGTCCAGGAGTCACATTATAAATCCCCATCGAACTCAACACATACCAGGCACTCATTTGGCCGCAGTCTTCGTTGCCTATTAATCCGTCGGGTGAATTTTTGTAGAAATTATTTAAAATATAATGTACTTTTTCGGTGGTTTTTTCAGGTTTTCCAATGTAGTTGTACAAATACGCCATGTGATGACTGGGTTCGTTTCCGTGAGCGTATTGACCAATTAATCCGGTTACATCGACTTGTTCTCTTCCTGTCGTTTTGCTTTCGGAGTTGAACATTTCGTCCAATTTGGCTTCAAATTTTTCGTTTCCGCCATACGCTGCGATCATTCCCGAGATATCTTGTGGCACAAAAAAGGAATATTGCCACGAATTCCCTTCGGTAAAATTATTGTTGATTTCTCTTGGGTCAAATGGTTTATCCCAACCGCCATTTTTCTTGGGTCGCATGAAACCGGTTTTCCAATCGAAGACATTTTTCCAACTTTGAGAACGTTGCATGAAATAGTCGTACTCTTCTTTTTTATTTAAAATTTGCGCCATTTGCGCAATACACCAATCATCGTAAGCATATTCTAAGGTTTTGGAAACGCTCTCGTGTTCGTCATCCATGGATATAAATCCGTTTTTCTTGTAAGCATCCAAACCCAAATGATCTAACATCGCACTATGCTTTGCTGCTTCAAATGCTTTTTCATAATCAAAACCAGTGATTCCTTTTGCCATAGCATCAGCCATAACAGACACAGAATGGTAGCCAATCATACAATCGGTTTCGTTGGACGCCAATTCCCAAACGGGTAATCGACCACCTTGTTCGTATTGTTTTAGAAAGGTATTGATAAAATCGGCAGTGCGTTTCTTTTCAATTAACGTATACAAAGGATGTGCAGCGCGAAACGTATCCCATAGCGAGAAAACAGAATAATAATCAAAACCTTCAGCTTGGTGAATTTTATTGTCTCTTCCGCGGTATTTTCCGTCGATGTCTTGCGCAATATTGGGCTGCACCATGGTGTGGTATAAAGCCGTGTAGAAAATAGCTAACTTATCTTTATCAGACTCTGTTACTTCAATTTTTGATAATTGTTTGTTCCAAAGTTGTTCGGCTTCTTTTTTGACTTTTTCAAAGTTCCAGTGTTTGATTTCGGAACTGTTTAATTTTGCTCCGTCATAACTTGTAGGTGAAAGTGAAACTTTAACCAATATTTTTTCTCTTTTTTTGACTTGTTTTGAGAAACTTATTCCGGTAATTTCAATTGTTTCTGAATTTGACTTGTTCATTTTTGAGACTTTCATTGGAACATTAAACTCAATTCGGGCATACACATATTGATTTCTGGCCCAAGCTTCGCTTCTTCGCAACACTTCAATAGTTTTAGTATCAATTACACGAATTTGGCCTTCTAGCAATTTATCTCTATGATTTAAATCTAAAATAATATTTGCCAATCCATTTTGATTAAAAGTATATTCGTGAAAACCTACTCGAGTTGAAGTGGTCAAATTTACATCAATATTGTGTTTGTCTAACTTGACGGAATAAAATCCGGCAGTTGCTTTTTCATTGGCATGCGAAAATGTTGAAGCATATATTTTATTGTCAAAAGATGGTTCACCCATAGTTGGCATCAACATAATATCGCCATAATCGGAAACACCCGTTCCGTTGAGGTGCGTGTGTGAAAATCCGTAAATCACATTATCCGAATAATGATAGCCCGAACAGCCTTCCCAACTACCGTCGATTCGCGTGTCTGGGGAAAGTTGCACCATTCCGTAAGGCACGGTCGCTCCGGGAAATGTATGTCCGGTTCCGCCGGTTCCGATAAATGGATTGACGTATTGATGGAAGTTTTGGCTTAAAGCCATAAAAGAAAAGAAAAGAAATAGAAATGAAAGGAACTTTTTCATTGAGTCGTTTTGTTTATTTCAAAGATATAAAATGCATTTAATTAAAACGGATTTCAACATAAACAGGTAAATGATCGGATGGATATTTTAAATCTTTTGAATCGCTCAAAACAGCGTATTTATAAACTTTAAAATTACTTTCTTTAGACAAAAAGATGTAATCAATTTTTTTTAAAACTGGTTCGTTGTGTTTGAATGCGTTAAAAGTTCCCGATGGGCCAAAAGGTTTCTCTTCAGAAATCTCTTGACTATCTATCATTTTGGTTTTTAAATTGATAATGCGTTCTTCGGTAGGTTCCGAATTGAAATCGCCCATAAAAATTACCGGATAATTTTGTGTGTTGAGCGTTTTTATTTTGTAGAGAATTAATTCAATTCCTTTCGTTCGGGCAATTTCCCCTTGATGATCTAAATGGGTATTGAATATCCAAAAAATTTGTTTGGTTTTATTTTCTTTTAATAATGCATAAGTACAAATTCTATTGAGTGCTGCATCCCAACCTTTTGAAATAATTTCTGGTGTTTCTGACAACCAAAAGGTATTTTGTTCTAATAGTTTGAATTTGTCTTTCTTAAAAAAAATATTCGAAGATTCGCCTTTACCAATGCCATCTCTAGCAATGCCAACAAAAGTATATTTTGGTAATGCATTCGAAATATCTTGAACTTGATTTGGCAATGCTTCTTGAATTCCGAAAACATCAGGTTCATAAAAAGCCAATTGCGAACAGAGCAATTCCTTTCGGTTTACCCAAGAATTTTCACCATCATTGGGATTATCAAAACGAATATTGTAGCTCATTACTTTAGTGGTTTGAGCATTGATTGTAGCGATAGTTAGAACACTTATAATGATGAATAAGATATTTGTTTTCATTTTTTTAACTTATTTTTTGATAAGTAAAGATAGTTTATAAAACAAAAACGCATCCAAATCAATGAATGCATTCTATTATTAAACCTCATAGGTTTTGAAAACCTATGAGGTTTGTATTTTATTTTAAACTAGCCGATAAATATTCTCTATTCATTCGAGCGATATTTTCTAACGAAATTCCTTTTGGACATTCTACTTCACAAGCACCGGTATTAGTACAATTACCAAATCCTTCTTCGTCCATTTGACGTACCATGTTTAATACACGTTCAGTAGCTTCTACTTTTCCTTGTGGTAATAAGGCGTATTGCGACACTTTTGCGCCAACAAACAACATAGCAGAACCATTTTTACAACTGGCAACACACGCACCACAACCGATACACGCAGCAGCCATAAAAGCTTTATCAGCATCATCTTTTGGTATTGGAGTAGCATTAGCATCGATGGTTCTTCCTGAAGTATTTACAGAAACAAAACCGCCAGCTTGCTGAATTCTATCAAAAGCGGAACGATCTACTACTAAATCTTTTACCACTGGAAAAGCTTTACTTCTCCAAGGTTCAATGTAAATAGTATCTCCATCATTAAATTTACGCATGTGCAATTGACAAGTGGTTGTTCCTGTTTCTGGGCCATGTGCTCTTCCGTTTATGTAAAGAGAACACATGCCACAAATTCCTTCTCGACAATCATGGTCGAAAGCAACTGGGGATATTTTATCATTGATTAATTGTTCATTTAACTGGTCTAACATTTCCAAAAATGAACTCGCAGTAGAAACATTATCTAATTTATAAGTTTCTATGTTTCCTTTAGCTTTAGCATTTTTTTGACGCCAAATTTTAAGGGTTATGTTGATGTTTTTTGCTGAAGACATAATCTAATTATTTATAGTTTCTAGCTGCTATTTTAATAAACTCGTATTTCAATTCCTCTTTGTGTAGCACTTCTTGTTGGATATCATAGCCCATATATTCCCATGTACTAACAAAAGAAAAATTCTCATCATCGCGAAGTGTTTCTCCTTCAGAATCTTGATATTCTTCACGGAAGTGTCCGCCACACGATTCGTTACGTTGCAAAGCATCCTTTGCCATTAAGTGACCTAAATCGATAAAGTCGGCAACACGAAGTGCTTTTTCAAGTTCTGGATTCAATTCATCTGAACTTCCTGGAACGTATACGTCTTTATAGAATTCTTCTTTTAATGCTGCTATTTCTACAATAGCTTCTTTCAAGCCCTTTTCATTTCTTCCCATTCCTACTTTATTCCACATAATTAAACCAAGTCGTTTATGGAAATGGTCAACCGTTTTAGTTCCGTTATTGGTTAGGAATTTATCAATTTGAGATTTTACATTTGATTCTGCTTCGGCAAATTCAGGTGTATCAGTTGAAATTTTTCCTGTTCTGATTTCGTCTGCTAAATAATTAGAAACGGTATAAGGCAATACGAAATAACCATCGGCTAAACCTTGCATTAACGCAGACGCCCCCAATCTATTGGCGCCATGA
>NZ_JBIKJL010000052.1:0-16048 GCF_044361015.1 Flavobacterium sp. | reverse complement strand
GGAACCGTAGTATCCTGAACAGTGATAGTTTGAACATGAGTTGTTACGTTGTTACAAGGGTCAGTAGCTGTCCAAGTTCTAGTTATCGTATAAGCACCAGGACAAGTACCTTGAGTGATTGATTCAGCGAAAGTTACAGCAGCAGTACCACAATTATCAGTAGCTGTTAAAGTAACGGCTGTTGGTACAGCATCACATTGAACAGTTGAGTCTGTTGGAATAGCTTCTACAAAAGTAGGAGCAATAGTATCATTAACAGTAATGATTTGAGAAACTGCAGATGAATTATTACAAGGGTCAGTAAAAGTCCAGGTTCTGGTGATAACAAAAGAGTTCGGACATTGACCAGCAGCGATAGTATCAACACCAGTAGCGGTGATTTCACCAGCACAATTATCAGTAGCTGTTAAAGAAACAGCTGCAGGAACTTCAGAAGCACAAGCAAGCGTTAGAGCAGCAGGAGCTTCAGGAGTATTAGGAGCAGTAATATCTTGAACAGTAATTGCTTGACTAACTGGTGCAGAAATGTTTCCACATGTATCAGTAGCAATCCAAGTTCTTGTTACAATACTAGTTCCAGCACATGCACCTGGAACAGTAACATCTGTAAAATTAATTTCAGGAGCATTATCACAATTATCAGAAATAGTTGGTGCTGTAAAGGTTGGCGCTGATGGGCAATCAATTGTTAAGTTATTGCCTTGTCCTGATAATAAAGGAGGCGTGTTATCTTCTACATTTATGGTTTGGGAAGCCGAAGAAGAATTTCCACATGTATCTGTAGCAGTCCAAATTCTAGTAATAGAATAAGAACCAACACAATCTCCGTCAGTTCTTACATCTTCAAAAGTTAATGTAAAGTCTGAATCACATTCGTCTGTAGCTGTTGCTTGAACAAATTGAGGCACAGCAGGACATGATATAGTTGAAATAACTGGTAAAGCAGCAATAATTGGAGCATCTGTGTCTTCTACATTTATGGTTTGGGAAGCCGAAGAAGAATTACCACATGTATCTGTAGCAGTCCAAGTTCTTGTAATAGAATAGGAACCAGTACATTCTCCATCAGTTCTTACATCTTCAAAAGTTAAAGTAAAATCTGAATTACATTCGTCTGTAGCTGTTGCTTGATCAAATTGAGGTACAGCAGGACATGATATAGTTGAAATAACTGGTAAAGCAGCAATAATTGGAGCATCTGTGTCTTCTACATTTATGGTTTGGGAAGCCGAAGAAGAATTACCACATGCATCTGTAGCAGTCCAAGTTCTTGTAATAGAATAGGAACCAGTACATTCTCCATCAGTTCTTACATCTTCAAAAGTTAAAGTAAAGTCTGAATCACATTCGTCTGTAGCTGTTGCTTGAGCAAAATTAATAGTTGCTCTATTAATAATTCCAGAGTTACAACTAATTGTAGAATCAGCTGGTAAATCACTAATAACTGGAGCAATGTTATCTATTACATTAATAGTTTGAGAGGCAGTAGATGAATTTCCACATATATCTGTAGCAGTCCAAGTTCTAGTAATAGAATAAGAACCAGCACAATCTCCGTCAGTTCTTACATCTTCAAAAGTTAATGTAAAGTCTGAATCACATTCGTCTGTAGCTGTTGCTTGAGCAAATTGAGGTACAGCAGGACATGATATAGTTGAAATAACTGGTAAAGCAGCAATAATTGGAGCATCTGTGTCTTCTACATTTATGGTTTGGGAAGCCGAAGAAGAATTACCACATGTATCTGTAGCAGTCCAAGTTCTTGTAATAGAATAGGAACCAGTACATTCTCCATCAGTTCTTACATCTTCAAAAGTTAAAGTAAAGTCTGAATCACATTGGTCTGTAGCAGATGCTTGAGCAAAATTAATAGTTGCTCTATTAATAATTCCAGAGTTACAACTAATTGTAGAATCAGCTGGTAAATCACTAATAACTGGAGCAATGTTATCTATTACATTAATAGTTTGAGAGGCAGTAGATGAATTTCCACATGTATCTGTAGCAGTCCAAGTTCTAGTAATAGAATAAGAACCAGCACAATCTCCGTCAGTTCTTATATCTTCAAAAGTTAATGTAAAGTCTGAATCACATTCGTCTGTAGCTGTTGCTTGAGCAAATTGAGGTACAGCAGGACATGATATAGTTGAAATAACTGGTAAAGCAGCAATAATTGGAGCAGAATTATCAATTACATTAATAGTTTGCCAATCTGAAGTAGTGTTACCAGAAGCATCCGTTGCTGTCCAAGTTCTAGTAATAGAATAAGAACCAGCACAATCTCCGTCTGTTCTTTCATCAACAAAAGTTAAATTAGAAGTACCACAAGAATCTGTTGAAATTGCTTGAGCAAAATTAGGAGTTGCAGGACAATTTATTGTTGACTCTTCCGGTAAATCAGCAATTGTTGGAGTAGTTGTATCAACTATCGTAATTGTTATTGTGGCTGAGCTACAATTTGCGGGATAAATTATATCACAAATTGTATACCCAAAAACATATTGACCAGCTGCTATACCAGCTGTAACCGAAATGTTTCCTAATGAATCAAAGGAAATATTTGTATTAGTTCCTGATGTTATAGTAAAGGTTACAGTAGCACTAGAAGCTTGAGCCGTTCCAATAGTATCATTTTCTAATGCATTTCCTATAATTCCATTTTGGGTACATTCAATACTAATTAAAGTGTCATCGACCGCATTGATAATAGGAGCCGTTAAAGTAATTGTAACGATTGCTGAATCACAATTCGTTGGATTAACATTTTCACATATTTGGTATGTTAACGTATAAGTTCCAGAAGGAGTTCCAACTGCAACGTCAACACTTCCGTCAGGATTTAAAGTTAAAGCTCCTGTTGGGTCTGGGGTTACTAAAGTTAAAGCAACATCAGCAGGATTAACTGGATTTCCGTTTAAAGTATCATTTGTAAATACATTTACAACTCCATTTTGACCTGAAGCTCCATTTATTGGACCAGCGTTGTCATCGACTGCATCGATTATTAGGCAGGAAGAAATTATAAATTCAAAGAAACATCCTTCTGCGTTAAATGGAACTGCAAAATAAGTAGTAGTTGATCCTGATGTAATAGGGAAATTTGTTATCGGTGTCGCTCCAGCAGGTACCGGATAAGTTGAATAAAACAATGATCCAGGAGGAAAAGCAGAAGCTAATTCTGCTGCTGTTACGCTTGTTTCTCCATTACAATAATTAAAAATTTGAACTAAGGGAACCCCTTGACAGTTTTGTGAAACAAAAGACTCAGCGTTTATATTTACTGTTAATGGTTGAAAAATTGGTTCACCTTGACACTCACCTGAGTTATTGTAGCCTAATATTAAAGGTCTATCTATAAATGGGATACTAGTTATTGCAGATATTCCATAAGTCAAACCATTTACCAAGATATTATTGACACAATTTGGATTTGATAAAATAGCACAATTATCAGTTGCTCTCAATTTAAATCGCAAAGAGGCAAGTAGTGTTTGAGGATCAGCAGGTAATGGTAATGTGCCAAAATCCCATACTACTGAACCTGTCGCTCCTAAATTAGGGTCGAAAAAGAGGTTATTTGGCGTTGGGTTTGGAGTAAACAAAACAGAACTAGATAGACTTCCTTGAACAAAAGTTGATGTATAAGGAATTGGAATTACAATTCTGTAGTTATTTACAGCTTCACCACCTAAATTTTTAATATCTACACCAAATTCAATTTCCTGTCCTGGTTGTGCTGTATAAGGACCACCGGGTGTTACGGGATTACCAGCAATAGTTTGAACAGTTAACAAACTTTCAACTTCAGAAATATAAGCATCAACAGACATAGTGATATTAAAAATCACATACATATCTTGTGTCGTTCCATATCTAAAGCGAGTTGAAGTTTGATTATTGGTAATTACTGAATTTCCTGTATTGGGAATATCAAACATGCTGATATCTAAACCGGTATTATTTAAAAGATTAGGATTCCTGGTATTTCCTCCAGTAAAAATAGACGAGTTAAAAAAGTTGTTGGTACTATTTTCTCCATGGTTTAGCGTTACCCAACTTGTATCAAGATGATTTCTAATTTGAAAATAATCACCGGAAATTACACGATCACCTTCACCTGCCATCATTCCTAATTTTATATTCACTGGTCCGTCTTGCACTGTGTTAAAACCAGAAACTGGAATTTCAAAATCGGCGGTTACATTTCCTGCAACATAGGAATGACCATCAAAAACGGTTACATCTCTCCAATTCATTTTGTCGTTTTCATAAACAATAACCATTCCCCAGCCACCGTAGTAACCAGTGCCGCCACCGTTTCCTTCAACTAACGCAATATCACCAACATTATATGCTCCAACTCCGTTAGAACGAACATAATCGGTTACTTCAATATAACCAGAATACATGAATCCATCTCCATTAACTGGATAGTAGATATCATCGTCTTGTGCTGTTAAAACAGTATAATTTGCTGAATTTGGACCTTTAATGGAAACTTTTCTTTTATCAAAAGTTTTAGTAACAGTATTTCCACCTATTTCTTTTGTAACTGTGAAGATATTTGGACTTGTAGTAGCATCAGAGGTTCTACCAGTCCAATACAAACCTGCATAAATAATATTTGAACAAGCAGGATTTGATCCATTTTCAGTAGAAAGTTCTAAATTGGCACTAGACGAGTTCCAAGTGGCATTATCAGTATCAACATCGACATAACGCATATTGTTATTGTTTGATGTTTCATTTCCATAATTTACTAATGTTAAATTGGAATTACCAATCATCGTAAAATCACCTTTTATATTGTAAATAGTTTTACCAGGTGAAAAAATCGAAGTTCTTTGAGAAAAAGGAACTCTAACTTGAGCATTTATCTCAAATAAATTAACTAATAATGCTACTAATATGATTATTATGTAAATCGAATTTTTATTTGATTTGGAGTGTGTATTCTTCATGATTTAATCGTAAATTAGATTAATTTCTTTTTGTATTAAGAAGGTTTTTCAACACTATACAAAATAATAAAATTTGCTTTTTCTCCCTGAATCATTGGTTCTAACATAGAAGATGTGCATTCAAACTGAACATTTAAATGAAGAACTCTTAAGGAAGAGAATCGAGAAAAATCATTTAAGGAAATAATTGCTCGAAGTTCGTTTTTAGTCTTGATTGTTATGGTTACAATTTCAACTTTAGTAATATCTGTTTGGACGGTTTGTAGTAATCCCAACGATTCTATATCTATAAATACCGAAATAGGCGATTCTGCATATGAATTGATCCTACTATTTGTAACATAAATAGCTGGATGTAAATCTTTTATTAAAGATTTAATTCTGTTTACGTCGTTATTTCTAGAAGTAGAAATTGCAGTAGCATTTATATATTTTTCAGCGTTTTCAATTTTGATATTTTGTGAAAAACCCGAAATAGGTAAAATAAATAAAAGAAGTACTTTTATTTTTGCCGAGAGCATTAGACTCTTAAAAATTGGGGATAGATTTTCCCTTTTTTTAAGGTTATTTTCTTTTGGTAAAAAAGAAACAGTTAGGTTTTTTTTCATAATTAAATAATTTAGGTAGAGTTGGGTTTGTCATTTTGCCTTTTTCAGGCTATCTAAATAACGAGAACTAAACTATATACATTTTTGTATTATTGCTCATTTTTCCCATAACTAACCAAAATAGTCGATAAATTACACATCAGATGCAGTTCATAGATTAATTTGGCATTAAATAACTACTGTTTTTTTAATTTTTAAATTGATTTTTGACGAATTTTAGAGTTAATTAATTCTTAAATTCTAAACGAATGTAAAATGAAAATTTGAATAAAAAAATATTTTTATCGATAAAATGCGTTTTTTTGACGATAAAGTGAGTTAAAAATAAATATTCTGTAAGAAAAATATCTTTTAAAAAAACATTTTTGATTGTTGATAAAGTGTTTATAACTTATCTACTGGAGAAAACCAGATTAAAAAAATAGGGATAATGTTAAAATTCAACTTTTAATAGACAATATTAAAATTCAACTAGAAAATTGTTTAAAATATTAAAATAAATGCTTAAATTGTAAAATAATTTTATGTTTTAATTTAAATTTTTTTCTAGATGAAAAACTTAATTTTAATTCGACATGCAAAATCCAGTTGGGATGCACCTGTTCACGATAAAGAAAGATTTTTGGCTCCAAGAGGTATTCAGGATTCTCATTTGGTATCGCAAAATATAGGTTCGTTTTTGCCTAAAACAAATATTATTTGGAGTAGTACAGCAAAACGTGCAGCGGAAACAGCTGTTATTTTTGCTCAAAATCTGCAATGGCCTTTGGAAAGTATTGTTTTTAAAGATGAGCTTTACACCTTTGATAGCTCAAAACTTGAAAAAACAATAAAAGCTTGTCAGAATAGTTATGAAAATGTTATTCTTTTCGGTCATAATGAAGCAATCACAGAATTTGTTAATAAATTTGGAGATATTTTTATAGATAATGTTCCTACTGCCGGATTTGTATCAATTTCCTTCCCACAAGAAAGTTGGTCCCAAATCAAAGCAGGAAAAACAACTAAAATACTTTTTCCAAGAGATTTAAAATATGATTAAAGCAATTGAATACCGTTATATTGATAGAGAAAAAAGTTGGTTATGTTTTAACGCTAGAGTTCTTCAGGAAGCGGCAGATCCGACAGTTCCTTTATTAGACCGATTAAGATTTTTAGGAATTTTTTCCAATAATTTAGATGAATTTTTTAGGGTTCGTTTTGCTGCAATCCGACGTTTATCCTTAGCCGGTGAAACCGGAGAAAAAATTTTAGGAGGGATAACAGCTCAGCAACTTTTAAAGGATATTACCGGAATTGTTATCAAACAACAATCTGAAAGTTTGCGTGTTTTGAATATAATAGAAAAAGAGCTTGAAAAAGAGGGTGTTTTTATTATTAATGAAAAAGAAATTACAATAGACCAAGAGAATTATATTCACGATTTTTTTATCCAAAAAGTTAGTCCGGCATTAGTAACTATTATATTAAATGATTTGTCGGAATTTCCATTATTAAAGGATACTTCGGGATATTTGGCTGTCAAATTAGTCATGAAGGCTGCTTCTGAAATGGAAAAATCATCCTTTTTAAGGTTTAAAAAAACGAAAAAAGATATTCGTTATGCTGTTATAGAAATTCCAAAAACATTGAATCGATTCGTAGTTTTACCTTCTAATGGTGAAAAGCAATATATCATTTTGCTAGATGATGTGATTCGGTATAACCTAAATAGTATTTTTAATATTTTTGATTATGAAAGTATTTCGGCTCACATGATAAAAATTACACGTGATGCTCAGTTGGAAATAGACAGTGACATCAGTAAATCTTTTGCCGAAAAAATATCTGAAAGTGTACGAGATCGAAGAATAGGTGAGCCGGTTAGGTTTATTTATGACCAATCGATTGACAAAGACACCCTGAAGTTTTTCTTAGAAAAAATGAATATTGATGCCACTGATAGTATTATTCCGGGAGGAAGATACCACAATCGTCGCGATTATATGGATTTTCCAAATTTAGGACGTTACGATTTATTATATCAACCAAAAACACCATTACCGGTTGATGGACTTGGACTGGAAGGCAGCATTTTGCAAAAAATAAATGAAAAGGATTATTTAGTAAATGCACCCTATCAATCGTTTGCCTATTTAATTAAATTTTTAAGGGAAGCCGCACTTGATCCTAAAGTTGTCCGAATAAAAATTACACTTTATCGGTTAGCAAAAAATTCTCAAATCATTAGCTCACTCATTAATGCTGCTAAGAACGGTAAAAAAGTGACTGTACAAATTGAATTACAAGCCCGTTTTGATGAAGCTAGCAATATTTCCTATGCAGAACAAATGCAAACAGAAGGCATTAATTTAATTTTTGGTGTAAAAGGGTTAAAAGTACACAGTAAAATTTGTGTCATTGAACGAATGGAAGATAAAAAAGTGAAACGTTATGGTTTTATTTCTACGGGAAATTTCAATGAATCAACGGCCAAAGTTTACACAGATGTAACTTTATTTACCAGTCACCAACAAATTTTAAAAGATGCTGATAAAGTATTTGATTTTTTTGAAGTTAACTATCGAGTACATCGCTATAAACATTTGATAATTTCTCCGCATTATACCAGAAATAAGTTCTATAAATTAATTGATCGTGAAATAATGCATGCTCTCTCTGGAAAAGAGACATACATTAAACTAAAAATGAATAGTTTGTCTGATTCAAGAATGATTGATAAATTATATGATGCCAGTAGAGCAGGTGTAAAAATTCAACTCATAATCAGAGGAATTTGTTGTTTAATTCCAAGAATAAAAGGAATGAGCGATAACATTGAAGCCATTAGTATCGTTGATAATTTTTTAGAACATTCCCGCGTATTTATTTTTGGTAATCAAGGAAAACCGGAAGTTTATATTTCCTCAGCCGATTTTATGACACGTAATATTGACGCTCGTGTAGAAGTAACCTGCCCTATTTATGATGAAAACATTAAACTAGAACTGATTGAAAGTTTTGATGTAGGTTGGAAAGGAAATGTGAAAGCCCGATTTCATTCTGAAAAGTTAGACAATAAATACCGAGTTCGAAATGAAAATGAACGGGTTTTCAGAGCTCAAATTGAAACCTATAATTATTATAGAAATCAATTAGAAGTTACAGCAGAACATTTATAACCCCAAATTAAGTTCGTTTCATGATTACAATTAAAAGATATGCAGCAATCGATATTGGATCAAATGCAATGCGTTTGTTGATTTCTAACATCGTAGAACAAGATGGGAAAGAACCCCAATTTAACAAAAGCTCTCTTGTTCGTGTGCCAATTCGTTTAGGGCAGGATGTATTTACAATCGGTGAAATTTCAGATGAAAATATAAACCGAATGATTGATGCTATGAAAGCCTTTAAATTATTAATGAATATTCATAAAGTTGAAAGGTATAAAGCTTGTGCCACCTCTGCCATGCGTGAAGCTGACAATAATACTGAAATTGTTGAAATTATTCAACAACAAGCCGATGTGAAAATTGATATAATTGAAGGAAAAAAGGAGGCTGCTATTATCGCTTCTTCTGATTTGAAGGATTATATTTCAACCGACAAAACGTATTTATATGTTGATGTTGGTGGAGGTAGCACTGAGTTTTCAATATTTGATAATGGAAAAATAATTGCTTCGAAATCATTTAAAAACGGAACTGTTCGGATGTTGCACAATATGGTAAATGAAGTGGTTTGGACAGAAATTGAAAAATGGATTAAAATTCAAGTTGAACCCTTTGATAGTATAACTATGATTGGTTCCGGTGGAAACATTAATAAATTATTTAAAATGACCGGTAAACAGCAGGATAAGCCATTGTCTTATTTGAATTTGAATGCACTTTATACGATGTTGAACAATATGACTTATGAACAACGTATTTCTGAATTAGCCTTAAACCCTGATAGAGCAGACGTAATTATACCGGCCACAAAAATCTATTTAAATGCAATGAAGTGGAGTGGAGCACGACATTTGTATGTTCCTAAAATAGGACTCTCAGACGGAATTGTTAAGGCGATGTATTATGGAAAGATTTAAATATCCAAATCAAACGTCTTTCTAAGCAACTCTAAATTAGGATTAATTTCGTTTAATCGATTGAATTTGTCTTGTGGTGTAAAAGCCCTGCGATTTTCCATTTTTTCATTAACAACTAATTCAATGTCAATATCGTGATTGTGTAACATGCCGCGTAAATAACCCAGCACTTCATTTTTGGTTCGCTCAAATTCTAATCGCGTACCTTCGTTGGGTAATTCGTGTGTGATTTTAGCTCCATCTAATTTCGGGTCATTTATCAACATTAATGAATGCATAATCATTTGCCCTTTTTCCTCTAATTTTAAGGCAAATTTGTGCCATTGCAACAACATGTCCGTTTCGTTAAAGGCTTCTGTTGGGTATTGAATTGTTTCTTTGATAACCAGTTTTTGGGCTTCCGCTAATTCTTTTTTCAGCTTGATACCAGCTAAAGAAAATGCAGAAACTTTTGGTTCTGAAGATGAAATTACCGGAATATCAACTTTAGGGTTGATAATTTCTGAAACAATTGTTTCTTCTTTTGTCTCGGTTTTTTGAGTGGAATGAACGTCTAAGACAGTAGGAAGAATCTCTACTGAAGTAATAGGAACTTCTATTGCTCCTAATTTACCTAAAAAATGAAAAGGAGGAATTATATAGTCGTTAACTTTTTTTTTTCCCCATCAAAAGTGATAGAGCCCAATTGCATCAAACAAAGTTCAACTAATAAACGTTGGTTTTGACTGACCTTATATTTTAAATCAGTATCGTTTGCCAATTCAATAGCCTTTAACAAAAATTCTTGACTGCATTTCTGAGCCTGAATGCCATATAATTTTTGAGCTTGTTCACCGGCTTCTAACAAAACTAAGGTAGACGGATTTTTACAAACTAATAAATCCCTGAAATGAGAAGCTAGTCCTTGAATAAAATGATGAGCATCAAAGCCACGTGCCAAAATATCATTGAAAGTAATCAGCAATTCAGGAATTTTATTCTCTAAAATAAAATCAGTCACTTTAATATATGACTCATAATCAAGTACGTTTAAATTTTCGGTAACAGCTTGACGGGTTAAGTTGTTCCCACAATAGGAAACTACCCTATCAAAAATTGATAAAGCATCCCGCATGGCCCCATCTGCTTTTTGAGCAATAATATGTAAAGCATCATCTTCATAAGTCACCCCTTGATTTTCGGCTACATATGCTAAATGTTCCTTTGCATCTTTTATGGTTATCCTTTTAAAATCAAAAATCTGACAACGGGATAAAATCGTAGGAATGATTTTGTGCTTTTCGGTCGTAGCCAATATGAATATGGCGTGTTTTGGTGGTTCTTCCAACGTTTTCAGAAACGCATTGAAAGCCGCAGACGAAAGCATATGAACCTCGTCAATAATATACACCTTATATTGTCCGGTTTGTGGTGGTATGCGAACTTGGTCAATTAAATTCCTGATGTCATCCACCGAATTGTTAGAAGCCGCATCCAATTCAAATACATTAAACGCAAAATCCTCATTCGGATCATCATAACCGGGTTGGTTAATCTTACGGGCCAAAATTCTCGCACACGTTGTTTTTCCCACTCCCCGAGGACCGGTAAAAAGCAAAGCTTGTGCTAAGTGATTGCTTTCAATTGCATTAAGCAAAGTGTTAGTAATGGCTTGTTGTCCCACTACGTCAATAAACGTTTGAGGTCTGTATTTTCTTGCCGATACAACAAATTGTTCCATGAAAAAAGATTGGATGACAAATATAAAATTTAATCTTCGATTAGCAAGGGGAGGAGGTAAATTAGTTGATGTGGCAATTGGGTATTGTGTCAATTGAGTATTGTGTCAATTGAGTAATGTGTCAATTGAGTAATGTGTCAATGTATATTTGTAATAATAAGATAAAATAATTTATAAACTATAATATTAACCACCTACCAATTCTTCCATCCCAATGGCTGAGTTCAAATGCCTCCATATCGGTATAATTGTCTTTTTCTTGGACTTGGAAAGTGAGATGGTAATTTTTACAATTTTTTTAAGAACGTTTTATTAAAATTTTTACTTTATCACACGAAAGGATTCGATAGCGGGGAGAACGGGTAGATAATAAATATATTCCCTGCACTGTAGCAAATAATTTGGAGCTATACTCTAAAGTTTGTTATTTGAAATTCTGTATTGTTAATAAAATAGTCATTTCGCAAATTCATCCTATCATAGGATATTAGATAAGTAAGCCATTTCAAATTTTCAAACCCTTGTATCCCTTTATTAATTTTTAATTTCTTCTTCCAGTTTCCAATTTGTAATACTTCAAGTTCCATTACTTTGCCCAAACAATAAGGAAATGCACTAAAAGGGTTATAGGTCAAATCTAAACGTTTAATGGATGATGTTCCCAATACATCAGCGGATTTTATTTTATTATCACTAAGGTCCAATTCACTAACTACAAGTTGCTTTTGCTGCTCTTCAATATTCTTAATCTTGTTATTTGCAAAGTTTAAATAATCTAAAAAATTCAATTTGTACAAAGTACTTGGTAAGTTCTTGATGTTCGAACTTCCAAGTCTTAAACTGTCAATTTGGTCAATGGTAGAAACCTTTTCGATGAAGTCCTCCATGCAAACTTTTTTAATAAAGGAGAAAGATAGTGATTTTACATTTTTGAGTTTCTGAAGTTGGGCAAAGTCAATTTCAGAATAGTTTACAAATCCAATATATAACGTTTGTACATTATGATGCTCTGATAGTTCACTGTAAAACTTTGAAAGATCTTCGCTTCCCACAATTACTTTTTTATTTTTTATAGTTTGAGCATTGACTACGCCTATAATTAACAAGCTTAAAGCCAATAGTAGTTTAAATAATTTGTTTTTAGTCAAATATTCCATTTGCTTTTTCTATTTTATGAAATTTCTTACTTCCTGTTTCTGCGTAATACACTATATTATCCCTCGTATTAATAACTGTCTCGTTCTAAAATAAGTTTACATATTTAAACTTCTTTTAGGATGAGACGGGGCTTTCTTAATCGTTATCTATAATATTTTTTATAATTTTCTTATCCCAAACTTTTATATAACCTATTGAATCCCATTGATTATTGTTATATTTTTCTACTTTTAAAATTAATAGTTTTTCTAAATAAGGTTTATCAAGATAAAGATTCAAATCAATTGAATCAAAGTCTTCATGATTAACATAATCATAATTGAAATTATTAATAGTATCTTCAATATTAAAAGTTAATTGATAAGGGTATTTATCCTCATTGATTAGTCTTGTATTAGAACTTGTTAGATAACCATATTTAAAAACTTTCTCTATATATACATGAAAATTCTTTAAATTAATATTTGAATGATAATTTAATTCTCGAACAAAAACTCCACGTTCAATAGCCTCGGCTTTATTACCGAATGTAGACCTTCTGTATTTCCATTTTTCATAACCAAACCAGCCAAAAAAAGACGAACTAAATATTGAAAATACTAAAACTATAAAGAGAACTATTAAACAATTTGTAATAATTGATCTGTTCTTAAACATTGAATCCATTTTATTCTCTCTTTTTAAGATGATCAGGTGTTAAGTTGTCATCATATTGAAAATCATAATTTAAGTCATTATTTGTCTTATCGATGTTCCAAGTAGGTACAGTAAAAAAAACAATCATTTGGATAAAGCTCCCACGATACTGCGAGCGTCTCGCTGATTACTGCGATTTTGGTTACTAGCGAGACGATCGTAACAGAGGGATCAGAAAGAATCTACAAGTTGCAATAGCTTTCACTAAAAAATAACTTCTAAAAACTATTTACTTGATAGTATTTTTGCTAAATCAACATTAAATGAAATAATAGCAGCAAAAAATTTACTTTTATTGCCATTATTTAACTTAAAGAACGGGGTTACATCATAATCAATTTTTGCTTGTAAATCAATGAATGTTAATACCCTGTAACCAAAACCTAATTGTGCACCAAAAATAATAGTTTCAAAACTATCTTTTACATCCTCTCCCTCAGATTTGATACTCGTTGCAAATGCAAGCTTTGGACCCACTAACATATAAAATCCTTTACGATACTTATCTCCAAAATCGTATTTAAAATTTGGAGCAATCGAAAGGATATTCATTTCAAAAGGTTGCTTTGTAGGAAGATAATAAAAATCAGTTTTTAAAAACAAAAGTTCTGTTTTAATCCCAATCTTTTCAGTAAAATTATATTCACCATAAGCTCCAAAAGTTATCGAGTTCGAATTGTCTGTTTGCATTGTGTTTGAGCCATTATTATTATTAATATCATAAAAATTAGCTCCTAATATAGGTCCATATGATAACTCTTGAGCAGTTCCAAAAATAAAAATTAATAAAAATGAGAATGATAACAATTTTTTCATAGTTGTTGGTTGAATTTAAATAAATATTTGTAAAAATAAGATAAAATAATTTATAAACTATAATATTAACCACCTACCAATTCTACCATCCCAAAGTCGGAGTTCAAAAGCCTCCATGCCGGTTTCGTTATCCTTTTCTTGGCCTTGGAAAGCATACCTGTAATTATTATCCGTGGTATGGCGGTTAGGCATTGGCATACCAAAGGGCGGAATAATCGATTTTTTTACAATTTTTTTAAGAACGTTTTTTAATTTCTATTTTTTGACTTGGTCAATAGAAGAATCCTGCCTCAAAATATAAAGTTCATCATTAAATTTAGATAAATGATAATTAATTTTAATGTTTTGATTTATATATGATAGTTGATTTTCATTGATAATATTAAAAGGGTAAATTTTTTTCATATATCCTTTTTTAAAATCTATTTTTCTTTTTTCTTCTTCAATATCTTCTTTCGTCACAGAGGCCGAGGTAAATAAACCGAAAAGTGACTTTTTAATTTTTTTTTCAGTATCAAAATCAAAGTCCTCATTAAGATTTAAACCATAGATATAGTCGAAATCAGAAATTTCGTTAATTTTTCGTATTAAATCCAAAGTTTCTTCTGAGTTTATAAAGTGTTTATCTAAAACAATTGTAATATTAATATATGAAACTTCTTTGTTTAGGTAATTCAAAATATCGTTTGAAAAACTGAATCTAGATCTAGATGAAGAAAAATAACAATTTAAATAACAAATAGAATTGTCCGTGTATTTCACTAAATTTTTGTCAAATTTATTAAAACTACGCCATTCTTTTTTTCCGTAATTTAAATCGAAATTATCTGGTAAATTATTGTAAAATGTCTCAAAAAAATCAAAAATTAGCTTTAAAAAAAATTTAGTTCTAAAATTTTTTGCAGCATCTAAATCAACAATTTTATAAAATTTCAATATTTCATACTCTTTCTTTTTTTTATTAAAATTTAACATGATTAAAAAAATATACTTAATATTCTATTTATAATTTTTGCATTATTTGATACTTTAACAGTGCCGTCAATTCCATTTTTTAACATAAAATCTTTATTCCTTTTAATTAAGTTTTCAGCTATATCAGTTTTAGAAGCAACTTCGAAAATCTTTACCTTACCGTTTTTAAATAAGACCCCAACATCAGGTCGTGGACCATATTTAAAACCACCAGCGGTTAATAATTTTTTATAGCCTAAATCTAGTGTTACTTTTTTAACCATTGGGTTAAAAGCCATACGATAGGCAATAAATTTATTTACAAAACTATGTCCATAAGTCCCTGTTTTTTGAGCATTTCCTACAATTTTTCCTTTAACACCGCTTAAGTATTTTCCAATAGCAGGCAAGGGTAATATCTCTTCAAAATGACCTGGAATGATTGCTTCATTATAATGCCCCCATTCACCTATCCCGAATCTTCTTATTGATGCGTCTAATATATAATCATTTTCACTAAAGAGGTTAAATTCTTCTTTTATGTAAGGATTAATAACGATATCAGTTGTTCCATCTAATTCTCCTCCTTCAAACTCAATAACATCATAAAACTCTCCTCCAGTATTGTCAACATAACTATATTCATATTGACAAGTTTCTTCGTTCCAAACACCCTTATAACCATTATCATCAGCACCATCTGTACTTCCCCCATCTGGATCTATAAGATTAATAGGGTTATTCCCCATCCCTAAATAAGGCGAGAAAAACTCATGATACGGGTCAATAGTAAGCCACCTACCAATTCTACCAACACAAAGGCGGAGTTCAAAGGCCTCCATGCTGGTTTCGTTATCCTTTTCTTGGCCTTGGAAAGCATACCTGTAATTATTATCGGTGGTATGGCGGTTAGGCATTGGCATACCAAAGGGGTAGTAATCTGTTTTTTACAATTTTTTTAAGAACGTTTTTTAATTTCTATTTTTTGACTTGGTCAATAGAAGAATCCTGCCTCAAAATATAAAGTTGATCATTAAATTTAGATAAATGATAATTAATTTTA
>NZ_JBIKJL010000092.1:0-5263 GCF_044361015.1 Flavobacterium sp. | reverse complement strand
ACCTTTTAACTATTAATGACATTAAAGGAATTGCTGATCAAGTACTTTTAGTTTCAATACTAACCAATGAAAACAGAATCATAAATAAGAAAGTTTTTTAATACTTTTTCTATCAACTCATTTACAACCTCATTTTTAATAAAATGAGGTTTTTTTACATTAAAAAATAAGTTTTTAAACATAACACACAATATAAAAAACAAATCCTTATACTTTTTCATCTGAACAAGGTTCATTTGACAATCGTTTTGAAATTGTATATTTGAACGAAACACTTAGCAATCCTGATTTTCCCTTGAAAACGAGATTAGAGTAGTGACTAATGAATTTGTAAAAGTATATTCAACTGTTGAACCAATTGAATCAATAATGGTTTAGAACGTTTTAGGACAAAAATTAAAAGAATACAACAATGTGAATGCTAATTCATTCAAACTAACGTCCCTTCAAAAAAAAAAAATACTACATTGCTGTTGAAAATCAAGTTACAAAATGAATTAATTAAAATTGAAAAAGTAATTTATTAAAAATAATTAAAGAAATTCCAAAAAGACCTTTGCTTTAAAAAGTAAAGGTTTTTTTCATTTTGATAAGCTTCTCTTTCAAAGCAGATACTTCGATAGGCTAAGTTTCTGTCTTTATATTTTATCCATTTGTATAGAAATTCAAGGCCATACCAAATAAAAAAAGGAATAATTAATAATTCAATTTGTTGCCGAATATGAATTCTTTCGTGGTTTAACAAAACTGCATTGTGCTTATCTCCATGGTGCTTTAAAAAAACAAATGGAAACAACGTAAGACCTCGAAAACCTTTTGGCGTTAAATATTTAAAAACAATCACTATCATTTGTGACAAAGTTGCTAATTTTGTAGCTATGAATACACCAAATTCTGAAAATAAATTAATTGAAGGCGAAGATTTTTATTTTACGGCCGAAGGTTATAAGTGTTTTACGGAAAAATACCATTTAAAAAGAGGCTACTGTTGTAAAAGTGGCTGTCGACATTGTCCCTATGGCTTTGATAAAAAAACAGGAACTATTAAAAAGTAATTAGTTACTGATGATTAGTGACTAGCAATACAAGCAACATATAACATACAACTAAAATGACATTTAAAGAAGCTATATCAGAAGGAATTCCAATAATACTACCTGAACAAAAACCTTTTGAATCTGAAATAAATCACGCTCCCAAACGAAAAGAGATTCTGTCAGCAGAAGAAAAAAAGTTAGCTCTTAGAAATGCCTTACGCTATTTCGAGGCGAAACATCATGCGGAATTACTCCCTGAATTTAAAGATGAATTAGAAAAATATGGTCGGATTTACATGTATCGCTTTCGCCCTGATTACCGAATGTATGCACGCCCAATTTCTGATTATCCGGGAAAATGTGAACAAGCAAAAGCAATCATGTTGATGATACAAAACAACTTGGATTATGCAGTAGCTCAACATCCACATGAGTTGATCACCTATGGTGGAAATGGTGCTGTTTTTCAAAATTGGGCTCAGTATCTATTGACAATGAAATATCTTTCTGAAATGACTGAAGAACAAACCTTAGTGATGTATTCAGGCCATCCTATGGGATTGTTTCCGTCGCATAAAGAGGCTCCTAGAGTTGTAATAACGAATGGAATGGTAATTCCAAATTATTCCAAACCCGATGATTGGGAAAAAATGAATGCGTTAGGCGTTTCTCAATATGGACAAATGACTGCCGGAAGTTATATGTACATTGGTCCGCAAGGAATTGTGCATGGAACAACAATTACCGTTTTAAACGGATTTCGAAAAATCAAAAAAAATCCCGAAGGCTCAATTTTTGTTACATCTGGACTTGGAGGAATGAGTGGAGCTCAACCCAAAGCAGGCAATATTGCAGGTTGTATCACCATTTGTGCAGAAGTAAATCCAAAAATTACTAAAATTCGTCACGAACAAGGTTGGATAAATGAAGTGATTGTAAAGGTGGAAGATTTAGTGATTCGTGTTCGAAACGCACAAACTCAAAAAGAAGTTGTTTCCATCGCTTACCTTGGAAATATTGTTGATGTTTGGGAACGTTTTGATTCAGAAAATATTCACATCGATTTAGGTTCAGACCAAACTTCCCTGCATAATCCATGGGCTGGAGGTTACTATCCTGTAGGCCTTTCTTTTGAAGAATCAAATGAATTAATGGCAATCAATCCGGAATTGTTCAAAACTAAAGTGAAAGAAACGTTAGTTCGACATGCAGCAGCCATCAATAAACATAGCGCAAAAGGCACTTACTTTTTTGATTACGGAAATGCCTTTTTGCTCGAAGCCTCACGTGCCGGAGCGGATGTAATGGCCATTGATGGTATTCATTTTAAATACCCCAGTTATGTACAAGATATCATGGGGCCAATGTGTTTTGATTACGGATTTGGTCCGTTCCGCTGGGTTTGTGCTAGTGGAAAACCGGAAGATTTAGCCAAAACAGATCAAATTGCTTGTGCCGTTTTAGAAGAAATAGCGAAAACAGCTCCAATTGAAATTCATCAACAAATGCAAGACAATATCAAATGGATTAAAGAAGCTCAAAAAAATAAATTAGTGGTAGGTTCACAAGCCAGAATACTATATGCCGATGCAGAAGGAAGAATGAAAATTGCAGAGGCTTTCAATAATGCGATAGCAAAAAAAGAAATTGGTTATGTTATTTTAGGCCGTGATCACCATGATGTATCCGGAACCGATTCTCCTTATCGCGAAACGTCCAATATTTATGATGGTTCGAGTTTTACGGCAGATATGGCAATTCACAACGTGATTGGCGACAGTTTCCGTGGAGCAACATGGGTATCAATACATAATGGTGGTGGAGTTGGCTGGGGAGAAGTAATTAACGGTGGATTTGGTATGGTTCTTGATGGTACAGAGGATAGCGACAGACGACTAAAATCGATGTTGTTTTGGGATGTCAACAACGGAATCGCCCGCAGAAATTGGGCACGAAATGAAGGAGCTATTTTTGCAATAAAAAAAGCCATGAAGACGCAACCTTTATTAAAAATTACCATCCCTAATTTAGTAGATGATGATTTATTATAAATTGTTTCAAGTTTCAGGTTTCAAGTTAACCCACAGAACCTGAAACTTGAAACCTGAAACAAAAAAAATAATACTATGAAAACACTCAAATTCCTACCCCTGCTTCTACTCTTTCTGTTTACTTCCTGTAGTTCAGTTAAAGTAAATTATGATTATGACAAAAATGTTGATTTCAATCAGTTTAAAACGTATGCTTTTCAAAAAAGTGGTATTGACAAAGTTGAAATTTCAGATTTAGACAAAAAAAGAATTCTTAGAGCCATTGATGAGCAAATGGCTGCCAAAGGATTTACTAAAAGTGAAAACCCAGATTTATTAGTAAACATTTTCACCAAAGAACGCGAACAAGTAGACGTAAACCAATTCAATGCCGGTTGGGGTTATGGCTGGGGTTATGGCTGGAATCCTTATTTATGGGGAGGAAATACATCCGTATCGTCTTATGTCGAAGGCACCCTATTCATTGATTTAATTGATGCCAAGAAAAAAGAATTAATTTGGCAAGGTCAAGGCGTTGGTGTTTTAACTCAAAACATGGATAAAAAAGAAGAGCTTATTAAAGAGTTTGTGACTAAGATTTTAGCTCAATATCCACCGGTGAAGAAGTAAGCGGTTTATAGCCACAGTTTGCAGTCGCAGTCGTCAGTTACTGCTAACTGCGACCGTGACTGTAAACTAATACCCAAGCAACTCATCCATCTTAGCACGAACCTTATCCACATTCGGAATCATAGTGAATTCTAACGTGCTGTTCAAGGGTATGGCAGGCATATTCTCTGAACCAATGACCATAACCGGAGCGTCCAAGTATTTAAAACACTTTTCCTGAATAAGTCCCGCTAAACTTCTGGCGAACGAATTATTGGTGGGTTCCTCGGTCACAATTAAGCACTTTTTAGCCTTTTTTACAGATATAAGTATTGTTTCCTCATCCAAAGGAAATAAAGTTCTTAAATCGATGATTTCTACTTGGTTTTTGATATCTAATGAAGCATTTAAAGCCCAATGCACTCCCATTCCGTAAGTAATAACAGTAATGGTTTCAGCCGTTTCCTGTTCCCAAATTTCTTGCAGCACATTCGCTTTCCCAAAAGGCAACATATAATCTTCGCTTGGTTCGTTTACACGTGCAGCATCTGTCCCTTTCACTTTACTCCAATACAATCCTTTATGTTCCAAAATCACCACTGGATTGGGGTCGTAATAAGCCGCTTTCATCAAACCTTTTAAATCGGCACCATTACTGGGATACGCGATTTTGATTCCACGAATATTTGTTAGCACACTTTCTACCGATGAAGAGTGATACGGACCGCCACTACCATATGCTCCAATGGGTACACGCAAAATCATACTCACCGGCCATTTACCGTTAGATAAATAACACGAACGGCTAACTTCAGTGAATAATTGATTGAGTCCCGGCCAAATGTAATCGGCAAATTGCACCTCAACAATGGGTTTCAAACCAACGGCCGACATGCCAACCGTTGAACCTACGATAAAAGCTTCTTGAATGGGTGTGTTAAAAACACGTTCGTCGCCAAATTTCTGGGCTAATGTCGCCGCTTCCCGGAAAACGCCACCTAAACGTCCGCCGACATCTTGTCCATATAACAAACATTCTGGGTGCTTCTTCATTAGTTCTTCTACTGCAAATAAGGCACAATCGACCATCACAACTTTTTCTTCACGGGATGGATTTCGTTCGCCTATTTCTTCAGTGATGGGTGTTGGTGCAAAATCGTGTGTTAATAAATCTTCGGGCTTAGGATCTTCAGCTAGTTGGGCTTTTTCAAAATCATTTTGGACAGTGGTTAAAGCCACCGCCAATTGATCGTCTATTTCCCGTTGTGTGATTCCTGCTTCCAGCATTTGTTGTATCAAAATCGGATAAGGATCACGAGATTTTGCTTCTTCTAAATCATCCCGGTACCACTCCATCCGAACACCGGATGTATGGTGATTTAACAAGGGAACTTTGGCATGCACCAAAAACGGCCTTCTTTCTTCACGAATGGTTTTTACTACTTTTTCTAAAGCTAAATAACTTTCGGTAAAATTGGCTCCATCGATCGAAAGGGCTTCTATTCCATGAAATCCTTTAGCATATTCAAAAGCATTTTGAGCACGCGTTTCAGCCGCATTTGCCGAAATATCCCAGCCGTTATCTTG
>NZ_JBIKJL010000091.1:0-5283 GCF_044361015.1 Flavobacterium sp. | reverse complement strand
TTTACATCTGCCGTAAAAGACCGAGCCGGAAAATTTGAAGCTGCCGACGGAGGGACGATTTTTCTGGACGAAATTGGCGATATGAGTTTAGCCGCACAAGCAAAAGTACTTCGAGCTCTACAAGAAAATTTGGTGCAACGTGTCGGTGCTGATAAAGACATTAAAGTGAATGTTCGCGTTGTTGCTGCCACCAATAAAGATTTAAAAAAAGAAATAGCCGAGGGTCGTTTTCGTGAAGATTTGTACCATCGATTAGCTGTAATTTTAATTAAGGTGCCAGCGTTGAATGAACGTAGGGATGATATTCCTTTGTTAATTGAACATTTTACAGCCAAAATTGCTGAAGAGCAGGGTAATATTGCGAAAAGTTTTTCTCCAGCAGCAATTAAATTACTGCAGGAATATGATTGGACGGGAAATATTCGCGAACTTCGCAACGTGGTAGAACGCTTGATTATTCTGGGAGGAACTGAAATTTCTGAGAATGATGTGAAGCTTTTTGCTAGTAAATAAAAATAGTGATTAGTGAATAGTAATTAGTGATTAGTTGCTAGTTACTAATTACTAACCATTAATCACTCAAAACAATGCAGTTAAAAAAAATAAATTCGAAGCTTCAGCAAGCTCTTGTAGAGAACAATTTAACGGAAGCCAATGAATTACAACAAGAAACATTTTCCGCAATAAAAAGTGGGGTAGATGCTGTTATTCAATCACCACATGGTAGTGGGAAAACAACTACTATTGCACTGAATGTCATTCAGCGAATGGAAAAAGCAGTGGGAGAAAGCACTCGTGCCTTGGTATTGGTTGAAGACAAAGAAAAAGTGCTGGCAACCGTTGAACTTTTCAAACAGTACGCCAATTATAGCGATTTACGTGTGTTTGGAGCTCATGAAAAAGGCGACATCGATTACGATAAAAATCAAATTTCGTTGGGTTGTGACATCTTGGTAGGAACGCCAATCAAGATTAATGATATGTTTGCTTCTGCCGGATTTAACATGAATACCATCAAAATGTTTGTGGTTGATGATATTGACGAGATGTTGCGTAAACGGTTAGAGACAACAATTTTAAGACTTTCGAACAGTGTTGAAAAAACACAACGATTATTTTTCTGCTCAACCATCACCGAAAAAGTGGAAGTTTTAGCAGAAAAAATCATGATTGAACCGCTTTTCTTTGAAGCAGGATAAGCTTTCAAACTAAGTACTGCCGACTAATCGCTAAGGACTAATCACTAATTACTATAAAAATGGGCATGATCAAAATATTTTCAGGTAGCGAAATTTTAGCTTCCCGATTAAAAGAACAAATAGAAGCAATTGGCGTGGATGTTTTAAAAAAAGACAACATTCAATCCGCGAGATTGGGTGGTTTTGGCAACTCCGATTTGGCGGTTGAGTTATTTATTGACGAGCGTTATTACGGCAAAGTCAATGATGTAATTGAAGAATTTAGGATGAGTATATAAATTTGTATATTTGATACTAATTTGATTATTATGGATATAGGTGCAAAAAAAATTGAACTTTTAGATTGGTTGCTTCATCTGACAGATGAGCGTAAAATCAAAAAATTAGCGGCTTTCAAAAACATAATCGATAATGAAGTAGTTGCCCATACGGTTAGTGGATATCCAATTGACAAACAAGAGTATATTCATTTGGTTAAGGAGGCTGATGAGCGAATTAACTCTGGAACATTTATTACAATTGAAGATTTAGAAAAAGAAATTGACAACTGGTAGCATGCAGCAAGAAATTAGAATTGTTTGGGACATACATGCAAAAACTGATTTACGATTGATTCATGATTTTATAAAATTAAAATCACCTCAAGGAGCAAAAAATGTGCTAAATGATATTTTATCAGAAACGAAAAATATAAAGTTTGTTCAACAATATCAAGTGGACGAAATTTTGGGAGAGCCTTACCGAAGAATAGTAGTCAGAAATAATAAGATTATCTACAAAGTCCATTCTGCAGTCGAAATTAGAATTTTACAGATTTTTGATACCCGTCAAAATCCGATTCAGTTAAAAGTCAAAAAATAAATCTACCTAAAAATCTTCAAATAATACGCCAATACCGAAATAAACACTCCGAACATTCCAATAAAAGCAAAGGAATACCGCAAGCTTGTCAATTCGGCGATATGTCCGATAATCGGTGGTCCCATTAAAAACCCTAGGAAACTTATTCCGGTTACGATTGTTAACGCTTCTCCCGTTGGTATGCTCGAAATTCGTCCCGTCGTACTGTAAACTATAGGGATCACATTTGATACACCAAAGCCAACCATCATAAATGCCAGCGTACTTGGAATTAAAAAAGGAAAAACAACGGCCGTATATAATCCAACAGAAATAGTAATGCCACTAATTAAAAGGATTTTTTTTGCACCAAATTTCCGAACTAAAATATCACTTAAAAATCGGCCGGACGCCATGGTAATCATAAAAGATGTATACCCTAAAATAACTAATGCTCCGGGTGCTTTTACAATATCTTTGAAATAAACACCACTCCAGTCGAACATAATTCCTTCACTTGCCATGCAGCAAAAACCGATAACACCAAGCCAAACTAACGATTTATCAAGTTTGCCAAATCGGGGTTTTAATTCAAAAGTTTCGGGCTTGACTACTTTGACTTTTGCTAAATTTCGGTAATTGATAAAAATGATTACTCCAACGATGGCAAAAACGATTAAAAAATGTTGGTACGGAGTTAAATGAAAAGCCATCATCACCAAACCAGCCAAAGCTCCGAAAAACCCCGCTAAACTCCACGATCCGTGGAACGAGCCCATGATGGCTTTTTTGAAAATTTGTTCCGTATAAACGCCTTGGGTGTTAATGGATATATTGCTGAAATTTCCACAAATTCCAAAAAGATATAGTCCAAAAGCCAGTTGCCAAGGTTCCTCGGCTAAACCAATATTCGTAAGGCTAAATGCGTACAAGGGCAAAGCAAAAAGCAATACTTTTCTACTGCCAAAACGAGTAACAATTTTACCTGAAAAAGGCATGGCAGAAAGTTGTCCGATAGGTAAAACAAATAAAATAGTTCCTAATTCACCTTCACTTAAATTTAAGAATGATTTGATATCCGGAATTCTACTTGCCCAGGAAGCAAAACAAAAACCCATGCCGAAGTAAAAAAACGACATCGCCAAACGCATCCTGTTCAAATAGGATTGCTTTGCTTTTTGATAGCTTTTTTTGTGGTTTTGTTGCGGAATAATTTTTCCTAAAAAGCTGTAATCAAGTAATGGCATCGGTTGAATTGGCTGATTAAGTTAGCAAAATTAATTAAAAAAATAAGGTGAAGCTTGATTTTGAATACATTGGCTAACTTATTATCTAAAGTTCAAGAAAAGTTGGAGCAATTTATCAAATCAAAAATTAATTGTTCTACTATTTATCATTTTCAAACATTCGAATTCCACAAATCGGTTATCTTTGCACCTTGAAAAATCAGAAATGTGAGCTGACTTCAGGCTTCCATCTTCTAACTTCCAACTTAAAAATATGATTACAGTTAACGATATTGCCGTTCATTTTGGCGGAACCACTTTGTTTAGCGATGTTTCTTTCGCGATCAATGAAAATGATAAAATTGCCTTAATGGGTAAAAACGGTGCCGGTAAATCGACACTTTTGAAAATTATCGCGGGAGAAGCAAAGGCTTCCTCCGGAAATATTTCTGCTCCAAAGGATGCTGTGATAGCCTATTTGCCTCAGCATTTATTAACGAAAGATGATTCAACGGTGATGGAAGAAGCTTCGAAAGCTTTCGCAGAAATCTTCGACATGAAAAATGAAATCGATCATCTCAATGAACAATTGACTATTCGAACCGATTATGAAAGTGACGATTATATGAAATTAATCGAGCGTGTGTCTGAAGTCAGTGAGAAATATTATTCTATTGAAGAAGTCAATTACGAAGCTGAGGTTGAAAAAGTATTGAAAGGTTTGGGTTTTGAACGAGAAGATTTTAACCGACCCACATCTGAATTTTCCGGTGGCTGGCGAATGCGAATTGAATTGGCAAAAATCCTTTTGAAAAAACCCGATTTGATTTTATTGGATGAGCCTACCAATCACATGGATATTGAAAGTATTCAATGGTTGGAAGAGTTTTTAATCAATTCGGCCAAAGCGGTGATGGTGATTTCACACGACAGGGCTTTTGTAGATAACATTACCAATCGTACGATTGAAGTCACAATGGGTCGCATTTACGATTACAAAGCCAAGTATTCGCATTATTTGGAATTGCGAAAAGACCGTAGAGTTCATCAACAAAAAGCATACGACGAACAGCAAAAAATGATTGCTGATAATATGGAGTTTATCGAGCGTTTCAAAGGAACTTATTCCAAAACGTTGCAAGTGCAATCGCGAGTAAAAATGTTAGAAAAATTAGTTCCGGTTGAAATAGACGAAATTGATACCTCGGCTTTGAAATTGAAATTTCCACCTTCCATTCGTTCGGGTCAGTATCCGGTAATTGTGAAAGATTTGGAAAAATCCTATGGCGATCATTTGATTTTTAAAGATGCCAATATCGTGATTGAACGTGGTGATAAAGTAGCTTTTGTGGGAAAAAATGGCGAAGGAAAATCGACCATGATTAAAGCCATCATGAAAGAAATTGAAATCAATGGTGGAAGCGTTGAGATTGGTCACAATGCCCAAATTGGTTATTTTGCTCAAAATCAAGCCTCGATGTTGGATGAGAATGCCACCATTTTTGAAACGATTGACAACATAGCCGTTGGCGAAGTTCGCACACAAATAAAAAATATTTTAGGAGCATTTATGTTCCAAGGAGATGATATCACCAAGAAAGTTAAAGTATTATCCGGTGGCGAAAAAACGCGTTTGGCAATGATTAAATTATTGCTAGAACCGGTGAATTTATTGATTTTGGATGAGCCGTCGAATCACTTAGACATGAAAACCAAAGACATCATCAAAGATGCGTTGCGTGATTTTGACGGGACTTTAATTCTGGTTTCTCACGACCGTGATTTCTTGGACGGTTTGGCTACCAAAGTCTTTGAATTTGGCCACAAACGCGTGAAAGAACATTTTGAAGACATCAAAGGTTTCTTAGCCATGAAAAAAATGGAGAGTTTGAGGGAAATTGAAAAATAGGAAATAGTTTATTATTGTTCTAAAATAAAAATATCCCGATAAAAATTAACGGGATATTTTTTTAAAATGAATTAACAACAGTATTATAAATCAGTAATAATGAATTGAC
>NZ_JBIKJL010000090.1:0-5386 GCF_044361015.1 Flavobacterium sp. | reverse complement strand
GAATTTTTAATTGCAGGAGTTGATTTACATGGAAACCATTGTTTATATAACTTTGAATTATTTATTCCGGCTTGCGTGGAAGATAGTACTAATGAAAAAAATCAGCCGACAAATGATACCAAAGAAGGGCATCTATCAGCTAAAATTAGTTTTAATCCTAATCCAACCAATGGAAATATGTTCTTTGTTCACGAAAATTTAGCATTAAATACTGAATTATTTATTTATGATTTAACGGGTCGTTTAATGAATAAATATATCATTACAACAATTAACGGGGAACATACTATTGATTTACAAAACTATCCAAGTGGTATATTTATTGCGGTCTTAAAAAACAGCGATAATATACTATCCCAGTACAAAATTGTGAAACAATAATCTTTAAAACAGAGCCGTTGATTAACTTAACGGCTTTGTTTGTTCTAATTTAAATACAATTAAAATGAAAAAATATACAAGCTTATTATTAATAATTTTTATTATAATAATTAATACTCCTTTATATTCACAATGTTTTACTAAAATAAGTTCAGGTTTGTACCATATAGCTGCTCAAAAATCTGACAATTCTTTTTGGACATGGGGTTCAGATAATGGTTATCAGATGGGTAATGAGAATTTTATACCTGAATTATCACCAATTCAACTGTCCACAACTACTAACTGGAACCTTGTTATAGCGGGTAGAGGTGAAAACACTTTTGCTATTCGGAATGACAATAAATTATGGGGCATTGGTGCTAATCAAAATGGGCAATTGGGCATTGGTAGTTCAGTTATAGGGCTTTCAAGTTTTACACAAATCGGTAGTTCAAATTGGAAACACATTTCTTCGACCGATCACACCTACGCTATCCAAACTAACGGGTCATTATGGGGTTGGGGTCAGAATAATGAAGGACAAATGGGAAACGGCACGTGCTGTAGCAACCAATTGTCACCAGTTCAAATAGGTACAGCATTGGACTGGAAACAAGTGGAAGCTAGTCAGACAGGTACAGGTCTTGCTATCAAAGAAAATGGTACGCTTTGGGGTTGGGGATCTAATACAAGCCGTTTAATTACAACACCAAGCATTACGATTGTTAATTTTCCAACACAAATTGGTACCGCTACAGACTGGGAGTTTATGAGCGTAGGGGCATCACAATGTTTGGCCTTAAAAAGCAATGGGACTCTATGGTCATGGGGTTCTAACGGATATGGTCAAAACGGAACGGGTTCTAATTCAAACGTACCGCAACAAGTAGGGTCTGATACGTGGATATATGTTTATGCTGGATTTTTAAGTTCTTTTGCCATAAAATCCAATGGAACATTGTGGGCTTGGGGTAAAAATGATTTAGGTCAATTAGGTGATGGTACAACTACCCAACGTACGGCTCCTATTCAAATTGGCTCCGATACGGATTGGGTGGCAGTTGCGGCGGGTGTTTATCACGGTATAGCCCTAAAATCTAATGGCTCGCTTTGGGCGTGGGGTAATAATGAGTATGGGCAATATGGTAATGGCACAACAACCGTGTCACCAACTCCGTTGTATATTCCAGTGGTAGGGTGTACTTTGAGTGTCAGCGATTTTCAACAAATACCGGTTGTTATGGCTCCTAATCCTGCTAAAGATATAACAACCTTGCATTTTAAAAATACGCTTGAAAAGGTAATCGTAACGGTTTATGATTTATCGGGGAAAATGATGATTAGTCAAGAAGTGGAAGGTATTGATGCGTATCAACTCAATACAATAGATTATCCGGTTGGTGTTTATTTGGTAGAAGTAAAAGAAAACGGTAAATTGGTGGGAAATTATAAATTGGTGAAAGAGTAACAAAGTGCTTTTATAGAGGTTTTAATACTGTCTTATTAAGACCTCTTACTTTTTAACAATAGTATTAAAATTCAATTAATACAAAACAATATATGTTTTTCAAATCTATTAAATAGAATTTTAAACAAATACATTCCTTTTGAAAATGCGTTTAAATCCAATCGCATATCAGTTTGTTGATGATTTTCAAAGACAGCTAATTTCCTCCCATTTAAATCAAAAAGTTCCACGGCATTGACTTCCTCCGTATTTTTTAGATGGCAAACAGACTTGTCATTTTCAGGAAAATAAACAACAATTTCCAGTTGGATGTTTTTAGGATTAGACAAGATAGTTGGTTCACAAACGGTTACTTCCGGAGTTAAATCGGAATAAAACAATGTGCCATTTTTAAAGAAACAGTTCAAAAGTCCAACACCATTGATGTCAGGATATCCACCGGGAGCATTTATCATGGATAAAGAACCAACACCTTCCACCCAAATGGCTTTTTGAGAGCTGATTGTATTGGATTCATGCGGAGAAAAATAAAAATGTTTGCGAAGTTCACCCTCCCAAATAGGAACTTGTCGGATAGAATCTAACACAAACAATCCACCTTCAGCGGGAAATGGAGAGATGGGGTTTTTCATTTCAAAAGTATCGCCTTCTACTAACGAAAAATCATATAATAAATATTCATCGATATGATTTGCGGTAATTTTAGTGAGATATATCTTTTTTTGCTCTACATTTTCGGACAATAAAAATGAACGAGAGATATAGTGAAAACCGTCTAAAATTTTGTGTGTTTTATTATTTACGATAGTATCACCATTGGTATAGTATATATCTTTTATACACCCACCATCATAGCAATTTGTAAAATGCCATTCATTCTGATTATCTAACAAAGGAATATATGCTTGTCCGAACATGTGCATGCAAGCCATTAGAAAAAGAAGAAGTATTTTTTTATTCATAAGTGTTCAAATATATTAAATTTTTGCATTTCATTTTGTTTTATTCAAATGTTCAACAATCGTTAAACTTTAGTTGAACAAATTGCCAGTTGAAATAAAAAGCTAATTTTGAGCTCAAATTATCTGAAAATGCTTGAATTTAAACACTACGACGAAGGAATATCGACTTATTTAAGTCAATTAGATGCCAAAAAAATGCCCTTGCTGACATGGGATTTTTATGGAGATTATTTAAATCAACTTGGCAAAACAATAACAGACCAACATCAACTTACACTTTTAGCTCTTTTAAATTCTTGGGAATCAACTACAGCTGTGAAAACGCAATGGGATGTTGACACCGTAGTGGTGGTTACTTGCCCTAGTTTAAAGATTGTATTCGCAACGCAAAACATGGTTCGTATGAATGGGTATCAACCGGAGGAAGTTATTGGTCATTCGCCAAAGCTATTTCAAGGAAAAGCTACTTGTTTAAAAACAGCAAAGGAAATAGGAGAAGCGGTTCGAAACCAACAGCCTTTTGAAAAGAAGGTGATTAATTACAGTAAAGACGGGTCAGTTTATAATTGCAACATCAAAGGTTTTCCAATTTTTAACCAAAATGGTGAATTGGTTAATTTTATTGCTTATGAAAGAGCGGCTTAAAAGAAATCTTTACATAAAAAAATGCCTCAAAAGTCAAATACTTTTTGAGGCATTTTTTATGATAAAGTACTTTAATTAATCTCTACTCGAAATCGTAGAAAGCAATCGCAAAAACGCTACATACAACCAAACTAAGGTTATCATTAATCCCATTGCTCCAAACCATTCCATGTATTTAGGTAATTGTTTTTCAGCTCCTTTTTCAATTTGATCAAAATCAAGAAATAAATTTAAGGCCGCCACTACAATCACCAAAACGCTAATGCCGATACTCATCAACGAGTTACCATAATGTACCGGCTGAAAGCTGGTAAACATACTCAATTGGATTAAAAAGTGTTAATAAAAATTCGAATAATTACAATAAAAATAAAATAACTAAGAAAACTATTAAGAATTTTGAAATTGTTTCTATTTTTTTTATATTTGAAAGTATTTTATTAAAAAAATGTCATCAAAAAACTTTTTCGCCTAATTTTCTTATCAAGTATAGCATCATTTTCACAAACTAAGTATTATTATTTCAAAGGATAGAAAATAAACATTGAACTTGATAAAAGATTTTTAACAATAAATGTTTCAAATGAAACAAGTGTAAATTCAATAATGGAATATGGTTTTAAAGACTTTGTTTTTTTAAATGATTTAAAAGATTCAGCAAAATGGGCTAAAATTGAATTTGCCCCCCCATATTTATTCAAATATGGAGTATTTGCAAAAAATTAATAGTTTAAGAAATAATTCTTCTGTTTTAACAGTATCGCCATCTTTTATTACTTCTAATGGTGCCACAATTGATATGTCTAGTTATTTCTATGTAAAATTAAAAAGCTTAAATGATGTTCAACTGCTTCATACTATATCTTTAGCTAAAAATGTAGAAGTAATTGAGCAAAATCAATTTATGCCTTTGTGGTTTACATTAAAATGCAATACGACAACTTTAGATAATGCTTTAGAGGTAGCTGAAATTTCAATTAAAATGGATAATGTTTTGTTTAATGCTTGGGAAAAAGGAGGCAAAAAAGTAGCATTTTTAGACAACACAAATGAAGAAAAAAGAAAAATAGTAAAAGGAAATAAAGTAGTTTTAGATCATTTATTATTTGATCCCAATGAAGTAGGGACATTAAAAATTTCATTCAATTTTCTAACAAGAGAATTAACTGAAAAATCTAATTACACCTATCATATCATTCAAAAAGATTATTTTACTGATGAAATTATTGGTGGAGAAACATTTGTGATTAAAAAACCGGTTCGACAACCATTTTTAGCTGATGCAGGAGAGACAATAATGACTGATATTAATCAACCCATTACAATTAGAGCCCAACAAATTAATGAGGCGGCTTTATATAATTGGTATGATTTAAATGGTGAGCTGATTTTTCAAGGTAAAGACTTAACTGTATCAACTGATATTGTAAAAAAATATAAACTTGAAGTTATTGCTTTAACTGATGGATTTAAAGATTATGCAGATGTTGAAGTTAAATTAAACCCAAGTAAAATAGAATCCATTTCACCAAATCCAGCAGTTAACCAAATTCAAGTAAATTATAAAGTCAATGAAAACACCTCTGCATATTTAATGGTTTTAGGTTATTATGGTGGTAGTACAACCTCTCATAATTATATTATTGATGTTAATCAATCAAACTATATTATTAATCTTAGTGAATATACTCAAGGTTTTTATACTGTTGCTCTCGTTTGTAGCGGTGAAATTGTTGATGCCAAAAACTTTTATAAAAATTAATAAAATAAAGTAATGAAAAAAACACTTCTACTACTAATATTTTTTTACATAGAAATAGGCAACTCGCAAACTTTACAAGAAGTAACTTTAACACAAATTGAAAATGGTGTAAATTTAAAATTAAATGTTTATGGTTCAACTGTAATAGGTTATTTAAGTCACGGTTATACCATAGAAAACAATGTA
>NZ_JBIKJL010000051.1:0-16711 GCF_044361015.1 Flavobacterium sp. | reverse complement strand
AGCTGGCGGAGAAAGAGGGATTCGAACCCCCGGACCTGTTACAGTCAACAGTTTTCAAGACTGCCGCAATCGACCACTCTGCCATTTCTCCAATAAAATACAATCGTTTTGTGATTGCGAGTGCAAATATAGAATGATTTTTTGTTTCTGCAAACGTTTTATGGCTAAATTTCAGACATTTTTTTGTGCTAAAACTAACTCTTTCGCAATCAGAACTTTCTACTACTTAAAACGTTCAACTATACATCTTCTCATAATATTCATCCACCATTCTGGCTGAATCAAAAAACGGCACTACTGTATTCATACTTTCAATCATGATTTTATTCCAGTCCTTCCGTTTTTTATAATACATCGGAACAATCACATTTTCCAATAAGGTTAATAAATTATCTAAATCCTTGGCATCCTGCTCATACGTTGGCAAATGATGATCAACTGTTGGCAACACAAACGAATTAACTCCATTATCATAAAACTCACAAATCCAACCATCATTAGTCGATAGATTGATAGAACCATTCATGGCAGCCGACATCCCACTTGTTCCCGAAGCTTCACGGGTAACTCTAGGTGTGTTCAACCAAACGTCCGACCCTTCTTTTAACTGTCTGGAAAGTTTCAATTCATATCCGATTAAAACAGCCATGTTATCAAATGACCTACTTAAATAGGCCAAGGAATTAAAGGTATTGATCCTTAATATGGAAATTGTCAATAAAATGGCTACCGATATGGGGTTTTATTTTGCAGCGGAGAAAGAAACCAGCCTGCCCGCCGCGGCGGAAAAAAACTCCAGAGGAGAGACCACCCCGTCCGCCCTGGCGGACAGCCCCTCCAAAGGAGGGGAATTTGCTCCGATAGATATTTTAGATTACATCTATGCGGTGTTGCATTCGCCAAAGTACAGAGAGAAATACAAAGAGTTTTTAAAGATTGATTTTCCGAGGGTTCCTTATCCCAAAGATCAAAAAACGTTTTTCGATTTGGTGGAATTAGGTAGCCAATTGCGGGAAATTCCCATGTTGAAACTACGCGGTTGAAAACGGTTCAACTTTTCGGAGCCGCCTCTGATTCCTCCCGTAGTAAAAAAAGAAGTCATCGCAAAATTAATTGCTTTCTGAATGTCTGAAAAGCTATTTAAAGCTTGATCGGGACCACCAAAGCAATCTACAAACTCTTTTTCAAGTGCTTTTGAAACAGCTGTTAAATAGTTTTTTGGAATAATACAATCGGAATCAAAAATTAGAAAATAATCACCGTTGGCTTGTTTCATTCCGAAGTTACGAGAATCACCCGGACCTGAATTTGTTTTGAAAAAATAGGCAATAGTTAGTTTGTCTTTAAAAGTTTCCACTAGATGCTCACAACTTATTGTTGATCCGTCTTCCACAACAACCACTTCAAATGGCTGTCCGAAATCTTGAGCAGTCAAACTTTCCAACAATTCGTTTATTTCATCCGGACGGTTATAAACGGGAATAATCAATGAAAACAACATCGGTATCTATTTTTAACAAAGATACATTTTAAACTAAAAAAGCCACGCATTACACGTGGCTTAAAACTTAGGATTCGTTTTTGGAAATTATTGTTTATTTGTTTTTATTCTTTTCAATTGACTGTCTAACTTAATTTTAAGCAACTATTTTTCTTTTGAAACTAGACCCCTACTAGAGTTTAAATCCTATTGCGGTTTTCTTAAAAAACCAACTGCATTTATTATCTTTAGTAAATGGGTACTAAGCGAATGTCATTTGTTCGCCTCAAAACCTAAAGCATTCATTCAATCAAAGCCCTATTTACAATTCCACCTAAAGAAGCAGATTTATCTGTAAAGTGAGCCATTTAGCAAGAATAAAGATAATCTATTGTTTTTTCAATTTGACGTAGGAAAAATTTAAAGAAACTCTAAACATTTGAGATTCAACATCATTGCTACCACCAACAACTACTCCTCCATAATCACAATACAGGCCAATGAATGGCATTATTTGATAGCCAACTCCGGCTCCCATTAAAACGGTACTTAAGGTATTATCATTTTTCTCACCGTCTGAAATCGTTTGTCCACCTTGTTTGTAGAGTGCATTTCCGAAAACCCAGAATTTTTTGGTAAAATTATGTGATAGATGTGATTCAACACTAAACAAAGCATTTTGCTCAATTTTGTCTGCATTTGTTCCAAGAGCAGGATCATTATTAGCACCAAACAATGATAATGAAGGATTAACCTCTAACCAAGTTTGCCTTTCTAAATTATCATTTAAAGGAATTGCCATAGGGAACCCAATTTGATATGTTAATCGGTTTGTTCCAAGATTGATAACCTTTTCTGGGTCATACGAGCCTGAATACCACAAACGCAAATCAGTAAATAAAGAGAATTTCATCGGTTTTTTTAAATATTCTTCAACACCAAGTGCGGGGGCACCAAATAGGCCTAGCTTAAAGCCAACAAAACCGTCTGAAAAACCGTCGGCTTTAATTCGGTTCATTGGAAGCGGAATAACCGGTGGAACATTTTTGGCAGAGCCACTAATTTCGCCGGGATTTGCCATAAATGATACTTGCGCAAATCTACCTTTTATAGAGAATGTGTGGAAAGCGGTAACTGGAAAAAGATCAATAGTAAACTTTGCTCCTGGTATCAGAATACTACCGGTACTGTTAACATTTTGCTCCAAACCCATCCATTTAACATTTAAAGAAGTAACGCCTTTAGGAATCAACAAATATGATCTTGGACCATCTGCTTGAGCCGAAGCGATATTGGTGACAGAAAAAATGGTTAGTAAAAAAATTAATTTAAAAAATTTTAGTTTCATTAGTTTCAGATTTAATTATTACTAGTTTTTACTTTTACTATTTTTTACCGCCGGTGGAGTCCAACTACCATTTAGCAATGGTTCTTTTGGCCAATAAGCTCGCATAAGCAAATTAAAATCTCCCGCAGGGGTGGGAAGCCAGTTGGATTCTTTGTCTTTACCCGGTGAATTTTTCTGAATGTAAATATCAATTGATCCATCAGCGTTTACTTTCAAATTATTTCGGTCTCCAATAGCATGTCTATTCAAAACGTTTTCTACAAAATACCCTTCATTGTTGTACATACTTAACGACCAAAATGCTTGCACCGGTGGTGTTTCATTTTTATTAAAATGCATGATATAGTTGTTTTCACCATTTAACGGATTTCCTTCACTATCTACAACACAACTGGGATATACAGCATCTTCAATCAAGTTTGCACCAAGACCTTGAAAGGCAACAATTGCTCTAAATAGATAATCTGTACCGTAATTACCCATTTTTGGATTTAAATTCATGTTCCACCCATTTATTAATTTTTTAGGTGAAAGATTCAATTGTTCCGACAATTGTTTGATTACTTCTGTAGGTATCGAACTAAGTGCCGCTTTTGTATTTTTATTATAATTATTCATATTAAAATCAGCTCCGGGACCAACACCTATCTTTACCATTTGCTTTATAAAAAGCGAATCTTGTTTTAAAGGAGGATTAGCAACCATTAACTTATTTACATAATTAAAATATTTCTCTAAATCCATTGCAGCAACAATCTCATTGGGAGAACGCTTATCAATAGACGTATCAATGATTCCTTTTGGAAGAGGATAAATGCTATAAAATTTACTTAAGGGAGTTAGTGTCACTTGTTTCTCAAGTTTCACCACTTCTTGAACATCAGAAGGACCATTTACTTGAATTCTACCTAATATCCATACTAGATTAGTGGGTGAAGGAATGTGTATCATTCCTTTAGGAACAACACCCTTCCAAAAGGGACCTGTAATAAGAAAGTCACCTTCGCTATTGCCGGTGGTTCGGCTTCCGGGTGCATTAAAAACATCTGACCACGCATTTAACATTGGCATGAGATAATAGCGTTTATTCGTTGCAGGCAAGTGTAATACCATAGGTTCGGCTGTCAAATCTAAAAAAGCAGTATTATAAAAAGTATCTGCATTAGGTCGAACAACATCTCTGAATTTTGCGTCCGGAAATTTAGTGGCTATTGTAAATTGGTTAAATGGTGCACCGTTACCCGACGCGTTGGACTCAACATTAGTTAATTTCTTTGATGTAATATCCATCAATGCTAATGGAAGTGAATAAATAAAAGCTTGCTTTGCTTGCTGTACTACTAAAGAATCAACTGATTCATTTTCTGTAGCTATTTGTGTCTTTTTTTGACAACCTATTGCTATAAACACCGTTAAAGCAAACATTATTCGTTTAACCATATTAAAATAATTAAATAACTGAAATTTTTTAACAAACAGCACAAATGTACAATATATTTTTAAATAATGACATTTATGTTATATTTAATCACTTTGCTTAGTGATGATTAGCACAAAATTTGAAATTGAATAATGGCAAAAATGTGATTCCCAATTAAGTTTTACTCTTTTCAAATGCAAGGCTGTTGCAAAAAACAAATAAATAGAATACTTCACCCGGTTTAGCCAAGAAACATCTGCTGCTATCAACTTACTTTTCGAGTTTGGAAATCTTCTAGGGTTAGAGGTGGAACCTTCGAAGGTTAATTTAACTCAATCTTTCAAATGCTTTTTTCAAAAGTAACGGCGTAGTCAACGTTGTTAAGACGCCCATAATGACTAAGATTGAAAAAACTTCGGTATTTATCAAACCATTTTTGTAGGCAATGTTGGCAATGACAAGTTCCATTATTCCTCTTGCGTTAAGTCCTACTCCAAGTGTCAAGGAAACATTTTTGGGAAGTCCGGCGAGTGTTCCACCGATAAAACCACCCGCAATTTTGGACAAATAAGAAACCGCAATTACTGCTAGTAATAAGGCTATATTGTCAATAGATGAAAAATTAAATTCTAAACCAATACCCGCAAAAAATACCGGTGCTAAAAAACCCATAGCCATATTATTGGTCGTTGTTTCTATCGCTTTTAAATTTTCCTTGCCAATTAAGGAATCACTTATAAGCATTGAAGCAAAAAATGCACCGACAATAAAATGAAGACCTAAACTTTCTGTGAACGTTGAAAACAACAAAACAAAAACAAAAAACAGAGCAAACAAGGGTTCTTTCCCTTTTAAAAAACCAACCAATTTGTCTAGCGACTGTTGAATATAATCGCCTTTTCGCAATACTTTTTTAATGAGCAAATATACAACACTTAAAAGTCCGATAAAAATGGCTAGCTTGATTAAAGAAATTGAACCTGCTTTTACCACAGAGGCTGCGGACATATCGGTATCTTTAATATTCAAGAGAACTCCCAAAATAGACAGTGCTAAAACATCATCAAAGATTGCAATGGAAATTATTTTTTGTCCAACTTCAGAATTTATTTTACCTAAATCCATCAAAATTCTGATACTTACAGGCAGTGCTGTAATTGCCACACACAAACCAATAAAAACGGTGGTCATGATGTCTTGTTCAAAAAAATAACCTACCGCAATACCACCAAATATAGGAATAAAAAAAGCCATGATTGAAATAATAATATTTCGCCCTTTTAAAGATTTGAGTATGTCGTCAATATTAATTTCAAGTCCTGCGATGATTACTAAAAGAAAAATTCCTAATTCTGAAATAACTTTTATGTCTTCTGTTCGATGAATAAGTCCCAGCAAGCTTGGTCCCAAAATAATTCCTGCAATGATTTCTCCAATCATTGACGGTTGTTTAAATCGTTCAAATACTTCGCCAAATATTTTTGCTGTTACCAATAAAATTAACAAATTGGTAAAAAATGGAAGTTCAAAATGAGGCTCTATCATCCGACTTTAAATTTTTGTTTTAGTTCTATCCATTCATTTAACGTACTGCAACTGTCGCTTATTCGCTTGCACAAATATATAGTTTTTAACACTATTAAAAAACAAATAAAGTTGCTCTATTTTTCAATAACCCTCGAATAATTTGGAACGCTTCGATGGTCAGAAGTAAAAAAAAACCGCCTGATTGCTCAAGCGGTTTCTAATTATTAAGAAGTATACAACTTAGTTTTTAACCACTTTAATAGTTTTAGATACTTCATCTGAAGTTACTTTCACCATATAAGTACCCGCGGTTAAACTTGACAAATCCACCTGCGTTTGTGTAGCATTTGGTTTAGAAGTTAACATTTGTTGACCTAATAGGTTGTAAACAACAACATCCGAAATTACATTGCTATAAGATACCGTTAAGACATCTGTTACCGGGTTAGGATAGTATTTGAAATTAGCGTTGTCAAAACCACCAACGCTCAAGGTAACATTTGCAGTTACAGCTAACGGCAAACTACAACAAATGCCTTCCGAACTTGCTGCATAATAAGTCGTTCCATCTGTAATCAATGTACCAGCAGGTAATTCATTAGCATTTGCTAAAGCATCTGCCTGAGTTGCAAACCATCTTAGAGCTGTTGCAGTAACTACTAAATCTTCAATTGTGGCTTCGGCAGCAGTAGCAGCGGTAACTGTTTGCACCGCATCACCTGTTGGAGGATCAAGAGGAACAAGGGTAACATCATAATCTTCCGTTTCACCCCAAATATAACTTGCACAGGGGTCAATTAAAGGTCCGTTTGTATTGTAAACCATACGAACACGCATTCTGTACTGTCCGGCTGGTGGATCACACATTAATGTAAATGTAAACGAGCCCGTTGTTCCGCTGATAACTGTTTCTGTTGTAGCAATTTTTTCTGAGGGTTCAAATGTTAAATCATTATCTAAATCAACCCAAACAGCGAAACCTTGATTTCCAAATCCTGTGGTTACTTGAAATGTATAGGTTGTTCCTTCCACAAACGTAGCGGTATAGTTGGGCTGACCTACAAATAATGTATAGGATGGAGCCGTAGTACTGGTTCCAGAATTATTTGACAATGTAGTTCCTGTAACCACCAAATTTGATAGGTAGTCACTTGACGAAACCCCACTTGTGTAAATAGGCGTACAAGCACAACCAGTTACTGCCGTACTAAATGATTGTTCAGCACAACCTGTTGCGTCGCCATTAGCATTGAATGGTACCACTTTGTAGTAGTAGGTAGTGTTTGCGTTTGCAACAAATGAATACGTTAAACCACCTACTACAAGGTTGTTCAACACTTCTGAACCACCCACGGTTGTGCCAATAGTTAATTTGTAACCATCTGCACCGGCAGAAGCATTCCATGAAATGTTTGTTGCTTCGTTACCACAGTTGGCGTTTGGAACAGCTGTCACGTTTGTTGAACATATTGGAGCTGTCAAAGGAATACTAAGAACTTCGAAATCATCTATAAAGAAATCTATATCTTGACCTTCCGTAACTGTGCCACTTGTAGCATAAAATGCAAACTTCACAGTATTAGAGGTAACTGTTGATATGTTAAATGTAGCTGTTGTACCTAAATTCGAAGGAGTATTTGCTGCATTGTAGGTTGTTAAATTGGTCCATGTAGCTCCACCGTCTGTTGACATCAGTACATAAACAAAATCATCGGTACCTAAAGTTGGTGAAGGACCAGAGGTAATAGGACCCGTTCCTGCAAACTGAGTTGCCCCAACTTTATACTTCACCTGATAGCCTCCGGCAGCTAAATTGAAAACAGGAGAAACCAACCATCCTCTCACTGACGTTGTCCAAATATTAATTCTTGCTGCACCTGTACTTCCAACATTCAAATAACCATCTTGATTCCAAGAACCTGAATTAACAGCACCTGTTGGGCCGGTAAGCTGATCGCCTGTTGCATAGCGTTCCCAACAAGCAGGCGTATTCACAGGAAATGGTGACCAGGATGTAAAAGGCTCAAGATATGCTGGCGTATAAATTGCACAAGGTGTGGTAAACGTTACAATGGTTGTCCAAGCACTCTTATCTGAAGCAGAACAAACCGATCGCACCCAAACATAATATTGAGTCGTTGGATTTAACGCTGTTAAAGCAGCAGTCGTAATTCCTGCACCTACTGAACCTGTAGCAACAGTTGCCGACGTTGGAGCGGTAGATGACGTAGAAACAAAGTACTCATATCCTTCAGCTGGTGCCGGTGAAGCAGCAGTCCAGTTTACAGTTGCCGATGTAGCTAAAACACTTGTAACCGAAACACCCGTTGGCTCCAAGCAAGTTGGAATCACTTCCCAACTTACATCGTCAATACTAATACTAGATGCTCCTCCGGGGAATCCTGGATTTAAAATTGCTAAGTGTTTAACACCTGCGGGAATAGCTGTTGTTGAAGGTACATAAATAAATTGTTGGGTATTCGCTACAACATTTCCAGGAATCTGAAAATCAGTCAAAAATACGAAAGTACTCAAATTGGAAGGATCCGTCATGTAACCCAATTCTAAAAATCGATTGGGTTGTGTTGCAAAAGCTTTTAATCGAAGTCTATGCGTTCCTGCATTTAAATTAGAAACTGACGGTAATATTGCATAGGCCTGTTGCGGAGGGGTTGTTGTGCTTGATACTGTCATGATCATTCTATTGGGTGGCGACATTGGTAGAGCACTTCCCGCAACAACGTAAAAAGTAGGCGTTCCAACCTGACCTTTGGTCCAACAATCCGGCAGCGGACCGTTGAAAGCAGTTGATTGTCCTGGAGCTTCAAAGTTCTGAAAAAATGAAGTGACATCGTCACACTGTGTTTTAAATGCGAGCGGACCTATCCAGAAACTTGAGTCTGTTGGCGAACATACGGCACGTACATAATACGTATAATTGGTATTAGGGGTCAACGCCGTTAGAATGAATGGATTGGTTGATGCAGGAACAATCGTACCTGTTCCAAGAGCAAATCCAGGAGCACCATATTGTATTTCCCAAGCTGTTGCAGTACTTGCCTCTGTCCAACCTAAAACAGCAGTTGTATTTGTTATTGCAGAAGCGGTTAAAGTCGATGGCTCAATACATGTTGGAATCGCTTCCCAGCTGAAATCGTCAAAAGAAGCAGTAGTTGAACCTAGGGGCGTTCCAAAAAATCCATTATTTCGAATAGCTAAATGTTTCACCCCTGCAGGTAATGCACCTGGAACTACAATAAACTCAAGAGCTGCTGCCGCTGTTGTACCAGGTAAAGTAAGTTGTTGTAATTCAACAAAAGATACTGTATTGCTGACATCAGTCATATACCCCACACTTACGGTTCTATTGGCAATCGTAGCAAATCCCTTAAATCGAAGTCTGTGCGTATTTGCTTGCAGATTAGATACTGGAGGCAAAATAGCATACGCCTCTGAGGGTACTGTACTCGCTGCCGATGCAGTCATTATCAATCGGTTCGCAGGGGACATTGGAGCCACACTTCCTGTGGTCACATTTAAAGAAGGTGATCCAACTATGCCTTTCGTCCAACAATCTGGTAGTGGGCCGTTGAAAACTGTTGACTGACCGGGGGAATCAAAGTTTTGAAAAAATGAAGTGACATCGTCACAAAGTGTTCTGAAACCTCCTACTAGAACCCAAGTTCCAATGTCTGATCCGCAAATAGAACGAACAAAAACAAAATAATTCGTGTTTTGAGTCAAACTTGTAACAGCAGCTGTATTCGTTGTATTAGCTGTTCCCGCTCCTATTGGAGTGGTAGCCGAACTTGAAACAATGTACTCATAACCATTCGCAGGAATAGAAGTAGGTTCTGTCCAAGTGATAGTTGCCGATGTAGAGGTAATGTTTGTAGAAGTTAAGCCTGTTGAGCCGGGACAAGTTGGTGGTGTCCAAGTAAAAGTTAAACCAGAACTGGGAGTAATTGCAGTTGTTAACGTACAATTAGCATTATTTGTTAAACCCGCAGTTGTAGCCGACCAATTCGTGGTGGTGGTTCTGTTGGCAAAAGCAGCATTTGATGCACCTCTCAAGCCGACTTCTCTGGTTCTATTGGTTGCATTTTGAGTAAATGAGCCATAAATCATCTCAATAACGTTGGTCGTTTCATACAATTTAATTTGGAAATTATAAATATCTCCCGTAGAGGCGAAATGTCTATAATCTTTCCATTGTATGGTTAAAACTTGGTTGGGTGCCGCACCAGATAACTGGTAACTTAATTCACCACTCACGGTATTTCCTTGCAAATCGCCTCCAAATGCAGAAATGACGTTATTGATCGCACCAGTTGACAAAGGGTTCCAACTATTAGTCATCGTACCTCCACTTAAAGATATCCAACCGTTGGATTGAATTCCAATTTGCGTGTGAGACACTCCATTGAAAACGAAACTAAAGCCAATGGGTATCGCAGGAAACGAAGTATCGTCGTTGGTGGCAACACCAAGAACCGTTCCGCCTGTTATTGCGGTATACGTTCCTGCCGACTGGCTAAACGCATACGAGCTCACTTGTGCACTTATTTGCCAACAAGTAAAAATGGCAAATAAAAGTAATGTAATTTTTTTCATAGCTAAAAATTTATATTCATGGAAAGTACTTAATTTCAGTCAATTATCAAATTATTTAGCAAATATTTAGCAACTGTAAAAATTATACAAAAAAACCACCTGATTCCTCAGGTGGTTTCTCAATTTATAAAAAATTTACAACTTAGTTTTTAACCACTTTAATCGTTTTAGATACTTCATCAGAAGTTACTTTTACCATATAAGTTCCAGTGTTTAAACCTGATAAATCCACCTGCGTTTGTGTAGCATTTGGTTTGGCAATTAACACTTGTTGACCTAATAAGTTGTAAACAACAATTTCTGAAATAGCATTACTGTAAGATACCGTTAAGACATCTGTTACCGGGTTTGGATAGTAGTTGAAACTTGCGTTATCAAAACCACCTACACTCAAAGTAACATTAGCGGTAACTGCTAAAGCAGCACTGTTACACGTACCTGCTGAGCTCACTGCATAATACGTTGTTCCATCAGTAATTAATGAACCTATTGGCAATTGGTTGATATTCGCCAAAGCATCTGCTTCGGTAGCGAAATAAATTATTTGCACAATTAAAAAAGAATTAAACTCCTCTAATGAAGCAAAACAACTAACAACTTTGTAAATAGCAATATTAAAATTATGAAAAAAAAAGTTATAATCAATTAAAAATCTAATTTAGTTTGGTTCTACAATGGTTCCTTTCCAATTTGACATTCCACCAACTAAATTAAACGTTTTCTCAAAACCCATTTGTTGCATTATTTCACAAGCTTTGGCACTTCTACTACCCGCATGGCAATACACATAATAACTTTTAGCCTTATCTAATTCATCGAGCAGATATATAAATCCTTGCCCTTTATAAAAATCTAAATTGATAGCATTGGGAATGATTCCGCGTTCAAATTCTTCGGGAGTTCTAACATCTAAGAAAACTGCGTTTCCATCTTTTTGAGCCTCTGCCCACCATTGTTCTTGTTGCAAATTCATTTTTTATTAGTTACTGAGTTGTTGAGTTGCTGAGAATCTTAAATCCTGAGAAAAAACTCAGTCAATTAGATGCTCTGCTATATCCTAAGCTTTAATTGAACATCCGATTGCTTTAGTTGTTTTTATTGTGACATCTTTTCCAGTCAATAATTCGTCTACAGCATTTTCTACATATTTAACTTTAACAGCCGATTCGTCTGAATAATTATCATCGATTGCTCCAATATATTGTACCACATTTCCAGTGTTCGTTTTTTGCAAAACATAAACATGTGGCGTTTTTGTTGCTCCATATTGTGGATAGACTTTTTGCCCATCATCAAACAAATAAGGAAAAGTGAATCCTTTTTCTTTGGCACGGACTTTCATTTTATCAAAACTATCATCTTTTTGTATATTAGGATTATTTGGATTGATGGCAATAACCGGATAACCTAACTTCTTGTATTTATTGTCTAATTCGATAATTCTATCCTCATATGCTACAGCATACGGACAATGATTACAAGTGAAAATTACTATAAAACCTTTGGCATCTTTATAATCTTTTAGAGATATTTTTTTATTATCAACATTTTTGAGGGAAAAATCGGTAGCCATAGAACCAATTTTGTAGCCATCTGGATTTTTTGTAGTAAAAGCCGATACCAAACCGGCTGCAATAAGTAAAAAAACAATTTTTAATTTTTTCATAGTTCTAATTTTAGTTAATAAATGATTTTATTTCAAATTCTAATTCTTGTTCCGTAAACGATTGCTCATAAAACTTTCGTCTTTCATTTCTATAAATGATAGTGAACGGAATTGCACCGGTCCATTTTTTTGCAACTTTTTCAATCCAACTGTTGGAATCAGGATCATCTAATAAAACAACTTCAGCTTGTATTTTTTTATTTTGAATGAATGGAATTACTCTACTTTCGACCATTTTAGGAAAATCTAAACTGACTAAAATCATTTTGAATTTTCCTGCTTTGTATTTTTGATTTAGTGCTTCAAAATAAGGCATTTCTTTTACACACGGAACACACCAAGTTGCCCAAAAGTTAATTACATATAACGTATCATTATTATGATTTAAATAAGACTCTAATCCGTCATAATTGTATGACTTCAATTTAAATCCATCTTTTTCATATACTTTTAATGGTTTTGGCTTATTTGCATTTTGCGAATAACCAATGTAACAGAAAGAAAATTGAACCATAATCAATAAAATGATTTGTTTGTAATGATGCATATAATCAATTATTAACTTATAAAATTAAACTTTACTCAATCCTTCTAAAAATCTTTAACAAAAATTTAATAGACATTTGTATATACAAGTGAAAAAATAACATACATTTGTACATACAAATTTTGTAAATACAAATGAAAATTGAGGAAATCATAAAATCGAATTCAGTCATTAGCAATGAAAAGCGAACAGTTTTAAACATTATGTTCACCCAAAACATTGTTTCGGATGCATTTAATGAGATTTTGAGAACTTTTGATTTATCGGTAGAACAATTTAATGTATTACGGATTCTTCGTGGGCAAAAAGGAAAACCGGCAAATATGTGTGTCATTCAAGAACGAATGATTGCAAAAACCAGTAATACGACAAGGCTTGTAGATAAATTATTATTAAAAGGTTTAGTGAATCGAGTCGTTTGTGAGCAAAACAGACGAAAAATGGAAATCACTATCACTGAAAAAGGATTGAAACTTTTAAACGAGTTAGATCCTAAAATTGAAGCGCATGAAATATTATTTGCCAACAATCTCACCAAACAAGAATTAGAAAATTTAAACGAATTATTAGAAAAATACAGAACAATTTAATCATCAAACTATGTCCAATTTTATAACTGATCAAAAATGGCGTTATGCCACTAAGAAATTCGATGCCAGCAAAAAAATAGCTGCATCAGATTTAGAAACTCTAAAAGAAGCTATTCAATTAAGCACCTCTTCTTATGGTTTACAACCCTATAAAATATTTATAATCGAAAATGCTGAATTAAGAGCAAAACTACAACCGGCAGCATGGGGACAATCTCAAATTGTGGATGCCTCACATGTAATCGTTTTTGCTAATATCGTTAATTTTGGTGACCAAGAGATAGATTCCTACATAAACAATTTAGCAGAAACAAGAGGAATTGAAATAGAAAGTGTGAAAGGATATGCTGATTTTATGAAAATGAAAATCAATGCGTTATCAGTTGAAAAAAGAGATGTTTGGACTTCTAAGCAAACTTATTTAGCTTTGGCTAATCTTATGAATGCAGCGGCAGAACTTAAAATTGATGTAACTCCAATGGAAGGTTTTGAACCGGAAGCGGTAAACGAAATAATGGGATTAAAAGAATTAGGTTTAAATGCTTCTTTAATTGCCACAATAGGTTATAGACATAACGAAGATTTAACCCAACATTACGCTAAAGTACGTAAACCAAAAAGTGAACTATTTATCAATTTATAATCAATAATTAAAAACAAGAAAAACAATGAAAAATTTTAAAACAATCGCTTTAGCACTTGTTGTTACTTTAGGAACATTTTCAGCAACAGCGCAAAACAAAAAAATTAATGTTGAAAAAAGCTCTATCAAATGGGTTGGTAAAAAAGTAACCGGTCAACATGATGGAATTATTAATTTTGGATCTGGAACCTTGGTTTTTGAAGGTAAAAAGTTAAAGGGAGGTTCATTTGAAGTAAATATGACTTCAATCACTGTATCTGATTTAGAGGCAGGAAAAGGAAAAGAAAAATTAGAAGGTCATTTAAAATCTGGAGACTTTTTCGGAGTAGAAAAATATGCAACATCAACATTAGAATTTAAAAAAATAGGTTCTAAAGGAAGTGATATTTATACTGTGACTGCAGATTTAACAATTAAAGGAATTACAGTTCCAGTTACTTTTGATTTAGCTTTAGGAGATGGAACTGCTAGAACATCTTTCAAAATCAACAGAACAAAATATGACATTAAATATGGTTCAGGAAGTTTCTTTGATAATTTAGGAGACAAAGCAATTGATGACGAATTTGAATTAAATGTAAATTTAGTTTACTAATAAATACTGGGAAAAATTACTAATAACCTGACACGAAAGTGTCAGGTTTTTTTATGTCTTAATGATAAAACTTTGTATTTTTACCTTTCTTAACCAACCAAATGAAAAAAGTATTAGTCATAGACAATTACGATAGTTTTACATATAATTTAGTTCATTATTTAGAAGATTTGAATTGTAAAGTAACTGTTTTTAGAAACGATGAATTTGAACTCCATGAAGTAGAGCCTTTTCAGAAAATACTTCTGTCTCCGGGTCCGGGTTTGCCAAAGGATGCCGGATTATTAAATCAAGTTATTAAAAAGTATGCTCCTCAAAAAAGTATTTTAGGCATTTGTTTAGGACTTCAAGCAATTGCTGAAGTGTTTGGAGGTAATTTACTTAATTTAAATAAAGTACATCATGGTGTTTCTTCTCAAATAACTATTATTCAAGAGGATGTGCTATTCGATGGTTTACCTAAAAACATACAAGTAGGAAGATATCATTCTTGGGTGATGAATACAGAAAACATTCCAGAAGTTTTAGAAGTTACCTCAGTTGATGAAAACAATGAAATCATGTCTGTCAAACATAAATATTTTGACATTAGAGGTGTTCAATTTCATCCGGAAAGTATTCTCACTCCACAAGGTAAAACCATCTTAAAAAATTGGATAAGTGTTCCTGTTTAAAATCAAACTTTTTATTTAAATTCAACAAATTATAAAGAGTTGTTAATTAATCAAATCGTTCAAACATTACTTTTACCTTTATAAAAAAGTCTTGCTATGAATCTTATTTTTACTTATTTATTGATAATGAACACTTCCCTCATTTACGATTTCAACAAAAACTCTTCCCCACGCGATTGGCGGATCATTGATGATGGTGTCATGGGCGGTTTATCGCAAGGGAATTTTTCCATTGATGCCGAGGGAAATGGCATTTTTGCCGGAACAGTTTCGTTAGAAAATAATGGTGGTTTTTCGTCCGTTCGTTACCAATGTGACAAAATCGTTGTGACAAAAGACAGCAAAGTATTGATTCGTTTGAAAGGAGATGGAAAAGAATACCAATTTAGAATAAAAGACAAAAAAAATAACTACTTTTCTTATATCACCACTTTTAAAACCTCCGGAAAGTGGGAAACCATTACGATCAAACTAAGTGATTTATATCCGTCCTTTAGAGGTCAGAATTTAAACTTACCCAATTTTACTAGTGATTCCTTTGAAGAAATAGTTTTTTTAGTCGGTAACAAAAAGAATGAATCGTTTCAATTGGTTTTGGATAAAATTGAGTTAGAATAAAATCAATTCCTTTTCTCTTATCTTTACGACTCAATTTCAAACATGAGTCCTACCCTATTATCCTCGCCGTTGCAAGGTTTCACCGATTTCCGATTTCGCAATGCATTTCATCACTATTTTGGCGGCATTGATACGTTTTATGCTCCGTATATTCGGTTGGATGGAAAATTGGTTATCAAAAATTCGTACCAACGCGATTTGCAACCCGAAAATAACAAGGTATCCGAATTAATTCCGCAAGTGATGACCAATAATGCCGATGAATTTTTGTTTGTCGTGAAATACATTCAGGATTTGGGTTACAAAGAACTGAACTGGAATTTAGGCTGTCCGTACCCGATGGTGACTAAACAAGGAATGGGTTCCGGGTTAATTTGTGAACCGCAACGCATTGATCATATTTTAAACCGCGTTCACAACGAAACCGACGTGATTGTTTCCATGAAAATGCGAATGGGTTATGAACATCCTGAAGAAATTTTAGATGTCTTCCCAATTTTGGATAAGTATCCGATTAAGAATATCGCGATTCACGCCCGAATTGGCAAGCAATTGTACAAAGGCGGCGTGAATTTAGAAGCCTTTCAGCGTTGCACCGAAAACACTAAACAAAAACTGTATTACAACGGCGATATTACTTCGGTAGCCAAGTTTAAGGAAATGCAAACACGTTTCCCAAGTATTGATCATTTTATGATTGGTCGCGGTTTGATTGCCGACCCGTTTTTGCCGAGTATGATTAAAAACAACACGACGGAATACCCAAGCAATCGTTGGCAAATCTTCAAGGAATTTCACGACACGATTTACCAAGAATACGATGCCACTCTTTCCGGCCCCACGCCTATCAAAATGAAAATGTTAGGTTTTTGGGAATACTTTTCTACTTCCTTTTCTAACCCACAAAAGACGTTCAAAAAGATTAAAAAAGCTCAGAATCCGAAAAGTTATCAAGAAGCGGTGAAGGAGATATTTGGTGGGGAGAGGTA
>NZ_JBIKJL010000089.1:0-5516 GCF_044361015.1 Flavobacterium sp. | reverse complement strand
TTCTAATAAATTTTGTTAACCTAAATAATGGCTAACACTTGATTGATTTTGAAAATTATTCAAAAAAATACCTAAAAAAATCACAAATATCAAAAATAGTTTTGCATTTATTGATTTCTAAACCTAAAATCCCTTTGGATTTATATAAACCAACCCATCTTCTAACAACCGATTTATCAATACCAATTTCTCTGGAAATAGAACAATAAGATTAATGATGATGGGTGTACTTTAAAAATTGTTCAATTTTAAATTCTGATATAAAACTTCTTTTTTTTATAATAAAAATACCCCAAATAGTGTCTAACTTTTTGGGGCATGTTCATTAGTTTGGGGCTTTTACTATAAGATCTAAAACTTTACTTCACAATCAAGAACTCTGAACGTCTGTTTTGAGCGTGTTGCTCTTCTGTACAATTTGCACCACAATCAACTTTTGGCTCTAACTCTCCCATTCCTTTGCCAGAAATTCTGCTAGCATCAATTCCTTTTGAAATGATGTATTGAACAGTTGATTTAGCTCTTCTATCTGATAATGACAAATTGTATTTATCACTTCCTCTATTATCGGTGTGCGATTTAGACATGATTACCAACTTATCGTTGTTTTTCATGACTTGAACTAATTTATCTAACTCAAAAGCACCTTCTTGTGTGATGTTGCTTTTGTCGTATTCAAAGAAAATTGGTTTTAAAATAATTTCAGTTTCTGTAACGATAACGTCGATTGGTTGTATGGCCGCATCTATTTTAACTGTTGGTCCTTTACTTTTAGTTACTGCAAAAGTATTGCCTTCATAACCATCTTTTGACGCTTGAACTACGTATGGTTTATCACATTCTACATTGTATTTTACTTCCCCTTTTGCGTTCGACATTTCGGTAGCTATGACATTTCTCTTATCATCAAGGATGGAAACAGTTGCGTTGGTCAAAATAGCTCCCGTTTTAGCATCGGTAACTACCGTTAAAACATCTACACTACAAACTGGGATCGCACCAAAGATATCATCATTCCCATTTCGATTACTGGAAACAAATCCAACCTTTTTACTTTCATTGAATGTGAATGCAAAATCATCTTTTTCAGAATTTACTGGTTTCCCTAAATTACTAGCTTCACCACTTGTCAAATCAATTTGAAATACATCCAAACCACCTAAACCAGGTCTTCCGCTTGAAGCAAAGTATAAGGTTTTGTTGTCGTCTGCAATAAATGGAAAGCTCTCGTTACCTTCAGTATTTACTTTGTTACCTAAGTTTTGTGGCTCTCCATAAGTCCCATCTGCATTTACAGCAACTTTCCAAATATCTACTCCACCAATACTTCCTGGTCGGTCTGAAGAAAAATATAAGGTCTTACCGTCTCTGCTTAAACTTGGATTACTCGTTGAAAATTCTTTGCTATTGAATGGTAAAGAAGTAATATCTCCCCATGAATCTCCATTCTTTGTGGCTTTGAAAAGATTGTTTCGTCCCAATTTCAGTTTATTGGCTTTATCTTTTTCAAAAGAGCTTTCTCTAAAACTATCACTAGTAAAATAAACCGTATTCCCATCGGTACTCATGGTAAGTGGACCGTCATGATATTTTGAATTTATTGAACTAACTCCAATGACATTTGTAATTGTTCCGTCTGTATTATAATCGGCTCTGTAAATGTCTAAAAACGGCTCGTCAGTCCAACCATAACTCTTTCTAGCGGTGTTTCTGGCGCTTGTAAAATACAAACTGGTATCATAAAGAACAGCTCCAAAATCTGATTTATCACTACTTACGTCTAATAAATTTACGTTATACCTTTTGGTTTTGTCTAATAAAGTCGGTATATAATTAGGATTTGCTTTAAAAGCTTTGGCTCGGTCATCATTTGGTGCAGCTGAAGCAAATTTTTGCATTTGTTTGTTTGCTTCTTCATATTTACCATTGGCTTTCAACATTTGGGCATAACGATAATAGGTCTCTGCATCTTGAGTTGTTTCTGTTGCTCTAGCATACCATTTAACTGCTTCAGTAGTATTGAACATGTTGTAGTAGGTATCGCCTAATTGTTTGTAAACATAACCATCGGCCTTATCGTTTTCAACTAATTTTAAATACTCTTTTGCTGCATCAACATACTCGAGTCTGTTATACAATTTATCGGCTGTTTTGGTAGCAGCATTTTGTGCTGAAACTGTAATGCTTAGTACTACTAAACTTAATGTTATATATAGATTTTTCATTTTTTAGATTGCTTTATGGGTTAAAAATATCTAGGTGATTGGGATACTTTTTTCGAGAAATTGATGTCAAACAAAATCATTACCTCGTGAGAAGCAGGTGTAGCCACATTCAAATCAGAAATAATATGATCGTAGGCATATCCTACTCTCAAACTAGGAGTAATTGCAAAATTTACCATCGCTCCAAAGGAATCTTCTAATCTATAGGTTGCGCCTAATTCTAACTTATCATAAATCATGAAATTTGTCGATATATCAAAAGAAAGTGGTGCATTCACCGAAGATTTAACCATAGCAAATGGCTTGAATTTTAAGTTTGGATTTAAATCAAATACATATCCTCCTGTTAAAAAATAATGCAAGACTTCTGTTCCGTATTGTCTGCCATCAAAGTCTAAATAATTTGATTTTAACATATTGGGCATAGAAAAAGCAACATAATACTTATTTGTGTAATAAAACAATCCCGTTCCTAAATTGAAGAATGTTTCATTTGGATTGCCTTGTCCAAAAACATCATCTCCTAAATCGGGTAAGGTGGAGGAAATGCTGTTGAAATCAATTTTGTGCATCGTTAATCCAGCTTTCAAACCAAAAGCTAGTCGATGTTCTCCTCCTAAATTTAATGTATAAGAGAAATCTCCATAAAAATTATTCTCTTCTACTGGTCCTATCTTGTCAGAAATAACAGAAAGTCCTAAACCTACATTTTTTTCTACTGGGCTATGAAGGAAAAAAGTCCCTGTTGTAGGAGCATCTTCTATCTCAACCCATTGTTTTCTGTATAAAACTCCACCCGAAATACCTTCTTTGGAACCAGCATACGCCGGATTTATAACACTCATGTTATACATATACTGTGTGTAGTGTGGATCTTGCTGTGCTTGTAAATCAGTAAACATCGATAAAGCGACTATGGCAATGATATATATATTTTTCATTTTGTTTGATTTTATTTTGAATGCCATTAATTATTAGATATTTTATAAATCCAACCTGTTTTGGCTGCATCTCCATTATTAAACTCAATTTCATAAAAGTAGGTGCCATCAGGAAGAATATCTCCATTATTGGATTGTCCTATCCATTCATTTTTGTATTGCCCTTTGCTATATACTTTAGTTCCATAGCGGTTATAAATGTTTAGAATATTAACATTTAATGAACTCAAGTCGAAGAATTCATTAGCTCCATCATTGTTTACTGATATCCCTTTTTGAATAGTACATACTATTTTTTGTACTTCATATGGTTCATTTCGTGGACAGCCATTTGCTGGAGTGACAGTAACAGAAAATGTTATAGGCAATTCTTCAACAATTGTTGTTGAATTTAGATATTGAGTTACATTAAATGTGTTTGAATCATTTCCAACGGATTGTTGATTACTGGTTAACCAATTAAAATTTGCTGTGTTAATATCAAAAGTATTGTTTAGAGGTGTAACTTCTAATACAAAATTATTGCTAACACAACTTCCTGTAATCTCAAAATCAATTGTATTTTGCACAGATACTACTAAGTTTTCAGGATTAGCACATTGTCCAGCATTTGGAGTAAATATATAAGTTGATGTACCAGAACTAGAGGTACTTATTGTTGTTGGATTCCATGTTCCTACTATTCCGTTTGAAGATGTTGTGGGTAATACGGGTGCTGTATCACCAACGCAAAGAGCGGGTATTGTATTGAATGTTGGAACTACAGGTGAATTTATGGTAATAGGTAGGGATATAGTTTTAGTTGCACAGCCGAAGTTAACTATTGCCTGAACAAGAAAAGTACCGGTGCCTGAAAAGATATGATTGGGTGAAAAAAGAGTAGAAGTGTTATTGGAGCCACTGTTTGGGTCACCGAAGTTCCAAGCAATAGAAACTATGTCAGATGTGCTCTGTACGCTGAATGGAATGGAATTAAGCAGGCATAAATCTGAAGGATTAACTATAGACGCTGAGAAGACGCTATCGGGCAATACATAAATCAACTGCGGTAATGTTGTCATCGTTCTAACATTAGGGAAAGGCAGCTGTGTTATTGGTCCTATGGATGCCGCTGGATTATTCGGGTTATCTATCTGATATACTAATGGACTTCTGACAACATATAATTTTCCATTTGGGCCTATTTGCGGCATACCGTAAATTCCTGCATTGGGAGTGGTAATTTCCGTTGCAGATGCTAGTATATTTGCAGCATTGTTTGATGAAATATCAAACTGATAAAAAAAATTATCTGAGGTGGCATACAGGTACTGACCACTTGGGGAGAAGTCGAATTTTTTTAACAGATCGGAATTAGGTATCGGAAAGGGTATATTGAGAGGATTGCTAACTATTCCGCTAGTTGCATCAAAATCGAATAGCTTAATCCCATAAGTTCCGCCACTTTCAGATGTTGTTACTAGTTTGGTACCCTGAGGATTGATTCTAAACCAAGATGTATCTGTATTTATTGGGCTGATAATGGGAGTTGTGTTAATACCTGACGCGTTTACTTCGAATGCTGCAATGCTCAACCCGGTTTGATCGCCAGTTAATATCCAGTAACCATCTTGCGTGCTTTTGGGATAGACTTGAATGCACTCTGATTGGTTTTGATAAAGAAAAATACTTTTTTGACCCGGTATGATATCGCCGAGCCCGTTATTCAATACCATGTCCACCACTGAATATTTAACACCTTCGTATCCAATCTCACGGTCACCGACCGTAAAGATATAATATTTCGAACAGGACCCAGGTACAGGAACAATAACTGCTCCGGTTACCGAAGACAGGTAGGTACTCCCTCCCAGTTCACTGCCATTGGGCATCGGTTGATTTTGTGCGTTCCATACCGTTTGCCCATCTGTATAAAAGAGTAAGTCACCGGTAATTCGGTCAGCTATGGATGCTGTGCCTTCAACATAACCTCCACTAAAAATTGGTGGGTCGAATGTAGGCAAAGCGGCTCCAGATGGAAATGAAGGTGGAATCGTATTGAAATCAATAGAGGCACCAAATCCAAAACGCCACTGGTTGTTTTGCTTTTGGCTGTATAGTAAACCAAAACAGAATAAAAATGAAACTAATACATTTAATCGAAATCTTTTCATAGTATTTTTTTTGGTAAAATTAAATACTAGGTTACCGTTTTCAAATAAAATAATGTAGTAATAAAGTCTGAAAAGATGTATTTCAGACTTAATAGGCAATAAATACAGCAAAAAATGAAGCTTCCTAAAGTCTTTGTTATTTATGATTCAACATAATTTGGTGGCTAAAAAAACTATTTTTTTCGGATTGCTGCATT
>NZ_JBIKJL010000088.1:0-5721 GCF_044361015.1 Flavobacterium sp. | reverse complement strand
GCGATAAAAAACCCAATGGTAATCATGTAGACATAGGTGATGTCTTGCATCCAAACCACGGGAGTTCGCCCGATGAGCACGTCGCGAAGTGTTCCACCGCCCACTGCGGTTACAAACGCAATGATGTAGACTCCAAACGGGTCTAGTTTTTTGTTAAATGCTGTGAGCACGCCTGAAATGGCAAATGCTATGGTTCCTATAATATCGAGCAGGTGAAACATTGAAGTGGGTAGATTAGAAAAAATTGATATTGCCTTGTCATTTACATGTTTTGGGTGTAATAATTATAATCTTTTAAAACGGTTCGGATAAAGTCGGTGTCATTGCCTGAAATGTTCTTTATGCCGGTGACTTCTTCAATTTTTGTTCGCAATTTGATTAGTGTAGCAAAGTCTCGTTTGATATGTGCTACCGCAAAGGTTTCTTTAATGATTCTGGCATCATTATCACTTAATTTTATTACTAACGGATAGGTGGGCACATAGGCCTGGTCGATTTCTTCTAAAATGGTATGGTTAATGTTGATGTTGTTTTTTAGACTAATGACTGCCGTTCCCGCAGTCATATCGCCTAATCGTTGTGTTTTGCTGCTAGTGATCATGGCAATTAATCCGATGACTCCACTACTTAAATTAACATCAATGATTCGAAACAACCACCGCATCAAATAATCGCCAAAAGAGGCTTGGTAGCCATCAATTTTTACTACTTTGATTTTTATTAATCGCTTTCCGATGGTTTGCCCTTCTAATAAACTCTCGAGGGTGAGCGAATAGAAAATAACGGGAGAATAAAACATGACCACTAAGCCGTAATACGACCAATCGTCTAACCCGGTCATGCCTTGGTTGATGCCTAAGGCATAAAAAAAGATACCCCACACCACGACCACGTAAGCTCCTTTTATCAGTAAATCAACAACATAAGCTAACATCCTGTCGGCTACGGTTGCTGCTGTAAAATTAATATTCACATTTTGTGTTGTTGTAATCGATAATTCTGACATATTTTATATTTTAGCAATCTATGAGAGAAGTCGCCTTCATAAAACAAAATAAAGAAAAATGGCTTGAATTTGAACAAGCTATTTTTGGTAAAGCTAAAAAAAATCCTGATGAAATGGCTAGTTTATATATCCATTTAGTCAACGATTTATCGTATGCTCAAACTTATTACCCTAAAAGTAAGACGGTTGTGTACTTAAATTACCTTGCTTCTCAAATTTATCAGAAGATTTATAAGACCAAACGAACCGAACAAAACAGAATAATCTATTTCTTTTCAGAGGAAGTTCCGTTGATTGTGTATCATTATCGGCGGTATTTAGTGTATGCTTTTGTTTTATTTTTTCTCTGCACCGGCATTGGGGTTTTGTCTGCCCGCTATGATTTAGACTTTGTTCGTTTGATTTTAGGGGATGATTATGTAAACATGACGCTGGAAAACATCAAAGAAGGTAATCCGGTGGCGGTTTATAAAAGCGGGAGCAACTGGGGAGGATTTATTGCCATCACGATGAACAACCTTTATGTGGGTGCTCAGTGTTTTATTTGGGGGATTTTTTTAGGCATCGGAACGTTTTACATCATGCTTCAAAACTGTATCATGCTGGGTTCTTTTCAATATTTCTTTTATCAGGAAGGTGTTTTTTGGGAAAGCGTTCAGGGAATTTGGATTCACGGTTCGATGGAGATTTTTGCCATTGTGATTGAAACGGCTGCCGGATTTATTCTTGGGGTTTCTATCCTATTTCCTAAAACCTACTCGCGGATGAATTCTTTTAAGATTGGATTTAAAGACAGTTTAAAAATATTTTTGAGCACGATTCCTTTTACGATTGCCGCCGGCTTTTTAGAAGGTTTTGTAACCCGTTATGCACTTGAAATGCCCAAGTGGCTGAATGTTGTGATTATTTTGGGAACGTTAAGTCTTATTTCCTTTTATTTTTTACTGTTTCCATTTATTGTGCATCGAAAAAAGAATATCAACATTCCAACAATTTAAACTATGCTACACCTATTCAAGAAAAGAACTTTTAGCGAATATATCGGCGATACGTTTGCTTTTTTTAAAGAAAACGGAAAACATTTTTTTAAACACTATTTCATCATCAACGGTGGATTATTGTTGCTTTTATTGGTGCTTTCCTATTTTATTTTTAAAGTTTATTTTGAAGTTCTTTTTTCCTCCATCGGTACGAATGCTCCCAACTTTTTAGAAGATTATTTCAACAACAATATTGCGTTGATTATCGGCGTGTTTCTATTTTTTTTAATCGTCATTCTTTTTGTTTCGCTCGTCAATTACGCTTTCCCGATTATCTATTTGCAATTGTATGAAAAACACAAAGGCTGTAATTTTGAAACGCTTGACCTTATAAAAGCAATGAAAGCTAAAATCGGCAAGATCATTCTGTTTTTCTTAGCCTTGGTAGGATTGAGTTTAACCGCCGGACTACTATTGATAGCGATTGTTTTTGCTTTGTTTTTTGTTATCATCGGAATTCCGATTGCCATTATTGGAATTCCGGCTCTTATGGCTTGGGTTCAACTCAGTTTTTATGAATACCTCAACGAAGACATGGGCATTTTAGAAGCTTATGGAAAAGGATTTGATAAACTGAAACAACACTTTTGGCCCATCGTTGGTTCAACCCTAATTATGTATATGATTATTCAAACGATAGCGACTGTTTTTATTGCTATTCCCTACATTATTGGCGTGATTGATATGGTGACCAACATTGAAAACCAACAAACCGATGCCGATGCTTTTTCTTTCTTTTCCATCATGATGGTTATTGTGATGTGCATCAGTATTTTGGTGAGCTATATTCTAAACAACATTATGATTATTAATGGCGGAATTATTTATTACAGCTTACGGGATCAAAATGAAAACATAACGACTTTAAGCGACATAGACCAAATTGGTACCCCAAGTGAATAAACTTCTTTACATAGCTTTTTTATTAACTTGGATGACGGCTTCATCGCAAGATAGTCTTGTGGTAGATACCACAACGGTTGCGAAAATTATTTTCACTGAAAAGGATATTCAAATAGATTCCCTATCGATGGAAGCCAGAAGTTTCGAAACCACCATTAAAGAAAAATATAAAAGCGATGAATTTGTTTATGAACAAAAAGTGAGCAAAGAAAACTGGTGGAGCCGATTTAAAGAATGGCTTTCCGACTTTTTCCGTCGTTTGTTTAATTTCAGCAGTGATGACGTTTCCATGAAGTTTGTGGAAGTTTTGATTAAGGTGTTGGCCGTTTTACTTATTGTTTTTGTGATTTACCTCATCGTTAAAGCCATTATGAATGGTGAAGGGCAATGGATTTTTGGAAAATCATCTGATAAAAAAGTAATTCACCATGAAGATGTAGAAAAAAACATTCATTTAATTGATTTTGAAAAGCTAATTAAAGATACCTTAAAATCAGGCGAAAAGCGATTGAGCATTCGCTATTATTACCTTTGGCTATTGAAAAAGATGGCTGAAAAGAACATCATTGAATGGGATGTTGAAAAAACAAATACCGATTATTTATATGAAATAAAAGAGGAGACTTTCAAAACTAAGTTTGCCTATGTTTCTTATCTATATAATTATAGTTGGTATGGTGAATTTGAGCTGGATGAAGAAACCTTTTTGAAAGCTAAAGCCGCTTTTGAAAAAACAATACACTCCATTTAGATGAATAAAACACTGAAAATATATATTGGTATTTTAGTGGCACTCATGGTGCTTATCGTTTTTGTGGATGCTAATCGACCGAAACCGATTAATTGGACTCCAAGCTTTGATGTGAATTCAAAAATTCCGTTTGGATTATATGTTTTTAATGAAGAAAAAGATACTTATTTTAAAGGCGATACTATTCAAACCATTCAATCAACGCCTTATGAGTTTTTAGATGCGTTTTATGATTATGATACGTTAGTGGATACTTATACCACCAATGGAACTTTTTTAGCGATTGATTCCGACTATACTATTGACGAAACTTCTACTGAAGAGTTATTGCTGTTTGTGAGCCACGGAAACGATGCTTTTTTGAGCATGAACACTTTTTCAACTACATTAGAGGATTCGTTGGGCTTTAGTTATTCCAACCTGTATTTTCAAGAGCAACTTGAAGTGAGCCTAGCTAATCCATCGCTTAGTAAAAAGTCATTTGAAATGAAAATGGGCGTAAACGGATATCATTTTACTTCATTTGACACATTAAAAACAACTGTTTTAGGTTATCAGAAAATTGATAAAAAAACACAAGTTAATTTTATAAAAGTGCCTTACGGTAAAGGGAATTTCTACTTGCATTTGCAGCCCTTTGCGTTTACCAACTATTATTTATTGAAAAATAAAAATGTAGAATATGCTGAAAAAGTATTGTCCTATATTCCGAAAGGAAATCTATTTTGGTATCCGAATCAGCAGTATAAATCAGGTATTTCCAGTTCTCCGTTGCGGTTTATTTTAAGTCAGGAGGGGTTGCGATGGGCATGGTATTTATTTTTAATCGGAATGATTATCTTTATGATTTTCAATGCTAAACGGAAACAACGTATCATTCCAATAATTAAACCCTTGACAAATACAACCGTTGATTTTACTAAAACCATTGGAAATCTGTATTTTCAGGAAGGAAATCATGACACCATCATGGAAAAGAAGATTATCTACTTTTTAGAAAAAATCAGGCAAGATTATTTACTGGATACACAAAACCTTGATGATGATTTCATCAAAAAATTACATCAAAAATCAGGAAAAGACATTGCCTTAATTGAAAATGTAGTAATGCTGATTAAACGGCAACGAAAAACATTTAAAAGCACCGAAGCCGAGTTAATAGAATTGAATGCTGTCATAGAGAAAGTTTTAGAAACAAAAAAATAACAACAAGTATAATAACACACACTAATGGAAGAAAATATAAATCCCACGCCACCGGAAGACAACGTAAACTTTGAATCCCGAATTGATTTGAAACCGCTTCAAGATAGTATTCAAGCCATCAAACAGGAACTTAATTCCGTGATTGTAGGCCAACACAAAATGATAGACCAATTGCTTGTGGCAATTTTATCCAATGGTCATGTGTTGCTGGAAGGTGTTCCCGGGGTAGCCAAAACGATTACAGCAAAATTGCTGGCCAAAACATTAAGCATCGGTTTTAGCCGCATACAATTTACGCCGGATTTAATGCCATCCGATATTTTAGGAACTTCTGTTTTCGACTTAAAGAAATCGGAGTTTGAATTTAAAAAAGGGCCCATCTTTTCCAACCTGATTTTGATTGACGAAATCAATCGGGCTCCAGCCAAAACACAAGCCGCTCTTTTTGAAGTAATGGAAGAACGTCAAATTACGTTAGACGGAACAACCTATCAAATGACCGCTCCTTTTTTAGTGATTGCCACCCAAAACCCAATTGAACAGGAAGGAACTTATCGTTTACCTGAAGCTCAGTTGGACCGATTTCTATTTAAAATCAACATTGATTATCCCAAATTAGACGAAGAAATCACCATCCTTCAAAAAGAACATGCGTTGTTGAGCAATAATAAATTAGACCATATTAAAACACACCTTACCGCTACCGATATTCAACATTATCAAGAGCTGGTGAAGCAGGTTCTGGTTGAACCAAACCTACTAGAATACATCGCTAAATTAGTGGTCAACACACGTGAAAATGGTTTCCTTTATTT
>NZ_JBIKJL010000087.1:0-5727 GCF_044361015.1 Flavobacterium sp. | reverse complement strand
TACTATATTTACATCATGATTAATTCAAATCGATTTTAAGAGGTTTAACGCTATAATTAAAAAACAGAAACGATGAAAGGAGTAAACTTTTTCTTTTTAATGATTGCCTTTATTTTAGGGATTACCTTATTTAGGCAATTCAACTTTGAAACGATGTCATTTAAGGATCCGGCACTTGGTGTTATCTACCTTGTTACTTTTGTATTCTCGATTTTCATTTTAATAAAGGACTTTATAAAACGTCCGAAAAAGTGAATCACTGCCTTTTTAGCTAAGCATTTCATTTGCGGTGAAGTTGCTTGACTTTATATAAAAAAAATAATGGGGTTTTAAGGCCCCATTATTTCTTCTTTTTCAGCAATTTCTCCCACTTTTGTTCATCGAATTTTGGTAGCTAGTTGAAGGAGAAACTAGCATACACTTGCAAAACACTATTTTTAGCATCCGGGAATATGGCATTAAATCCGGAATAGTTTTGCTCTTTCCCTACTTTGGTTAACCCGTAGTAGTAACGAGCTCCTACACTGATAGGGTTGAAGTCAAACGCAATACCGGCGGCTAAACCTGCATCAAAACGGTTGAAATCTTCGGTATCTAATTCACCTTCAAAGTCGAAGGCAGCAGGGTCTGATTCGTTTGTTACTTTTCCGCTAATCATATAAGCTGCATAGGCACCGGCTTGGATGTTGAACATGTCTGTAACGTTGTAAACAACTAATAAAGGCACTTCAATGTAGTCTAATTTGAATTTAGTTGAACCGGTTGCAAAATTATCGTTATAGGTTAGTTTTGCTCCTTTGGTGGTATAATATACCTCGGTTTGAATGGCAACAGTGCTGGTCATTGGGAATTTAGCAAACATACCGATGTTGAAACCGGTAAGCATTTCGTCGTCGTCAATGTTATCAACGTATAGATTAGAAAAGCTAAGTCCACCTTTTACACCTATTTGTGGTGCTTTATCAAAATTTTGAGCAAATGTTGTTGCACTAAATAGGGCAACTAAACCAATCACTAAACCTTTTTTTAAATTTTTCATTTTGTTTTTTTTAGAAGCTTTTACTTCTTGTTTTTATTTTTTGTCTTCTGTGAAGTTTTTAAAGGATTCCCCTAATTCATTCATGTCGCTGTTGAATTCTTCTTTGAATTTTTGCCAATCTGTTTTGTAGCTTTCATAGCCTTTTAAACGTTCGTCTAACTCGCTGTTTTTTGCTTCGAGGTTGTTAACACGTTCCATGTCGTTTGCGTTTCTATTTACTTTTAATTCCGCAATTCGCACTTTATTGGCTTGAATTTTTACTTCTGTTTCTGCTTTGAAGATGTGTATTCTGCTTGAGTTGCCAAGTTTTGAGCATCTTCTTGAGCTTCGGTTTTAACGTCGTTTAGGTCTTGTTGGGCTTCTACTAAGTTTTCTTCAGCACTTTCCGCATTTGTTTTCTCTTGGCAGCTGATGAAAAGTGTGGCTGAAAGGAATAAAGCGGCTAACAGGGTGTTTCTTTTTACGTTTTTCATGATTTAGTTTGTTTTAATTAAAGGGGTTAAAAATTAGTTGTTTTGAGAACGGTGTACATGCCGGGGTATTCAACATTAGCATCGTCTTCTGCGGTTATAAAGATTTTAACGGGCTTAAAGGGTGTGGCTGTTTCGAAATCGGCTTTTAATTTAGAGGACATCATTGAACTGGAACTTTTTATTTGTCCGATGTTTTTAGTATATTTTTGATCAGTGACCATCCAAATGACGTATGCTTTTTTGGGTGGATTTAATCTATCGACTTCTGCCAAATTGGTGAAGTTGATTTTAATAACATAATTTTTATTGCTGTTTTTAGAGACTTTTACATCACCACGTGCAGCGGGAACTACAGAAGAAGTTTCAAACTTGATTTTTTTAGAACACGATTGGAAAGGAATCAGTAACCCTAAAAATAATAACCCGGTAAGTACTTTTTTAAGTGTTGAGTTGATTAAATTTGTTTTCATTGTACTAGTTTTAATTTTCGCAACTGGCGATTCAGCGTAACGTTTTATTACTGTACAAAGGTGAAACTAAACCAAGCCTAACGGCTTACACAATTTTTGATATAATTTGCATTATTCAAAGATTATGTAAGCCGTTCATTTTGTTGTGAGCCTACTTGTTTAGTGGCTTTAATGAAAAGAATGATTCGTTCAAAAGAAAGAAAATCAGTATTTTAAAAGAAGATATGCCTGTTTATATTTTTACAAATTTAATGTTTTTAACGAGGTTGTTTGATACTGTTTTTAAGAAATAAACACCGCTTTGTAAATGTTGAACTTGTAATTTGTTACTGTCTAAACGGTCAGCTTTTACTGTTCTACCATTGCTGTCTATCACTTCAACGGAATCAATTGCGAAAGGAGCATCAATGGATAAGGTTGTTGAAGTAGGGTTTGGATAAAGCGTGATTTTGGCATTCGCGGCATTCTCCTGGATGGAAAGAGCCGGGTCAAATCTAGTGGCGATTGCTCCTAAACAATTGTTGTAGTTGAACATCATGTTGATGTTTTGACCGTCTTCAAATACTAGCGGAGCGTTGCTAACGACCAGTCCGGTGAGTAATGAAATTCCGTAGATGTTGTTTCCATCGCTATAGTAGTAAGTATTGGTATTGGGATCGATGGTAGAGCTTGCATTCAACGAATAGTAGGAAGTTGGTAATGGAACATCAGAAATGTTGGTTACTACGCCTGTTGCAGGATTAATTTTTCCGAAACGCATGGCGTAAATGCTCACACCGGAAGGGGAATTAGGGTTGGGCACTTGCGTGTCTTCCGTTACTAATCCATACATGGTATCATCGGCACAGTTATAAGCAAAGTTGGTAAAATTAAATTCATTTGGATTACTGTATTGGATGGTAGGGTTGCTGTAAACCGTTCCGTTATACAAATCAAGTCCAACAAATTTAGGTCCGGTAGAGTAATAATAAACCATTTCTAACGGGTTGACAGCTGTTCCGGCTAATTGATATCCATTTCCGATTGAACTTTGAGAAAGGGCAGTTAAATCACCCGTTTCTGTGTTTAAACTAGCCAAATACATGCCGATTAAATCGTTGTTCTCAGTGAAAGTAGAAGCTAAACCATAGAGTGTATTGTTCGAATTATTATATCGAACGTTTGAAAACATTGTTGTGCCTCCGAAAAAACTGTTAATAGGCATATTGTCTTGAATGGAACCATCATATAGGTCGAAAGACACGTAAAAATTGGAAGAGACCAAATTAAATCGATTGGTTGTTTGATTGATAGAGCCACCGGTTATGCTAAACATATTCGAGCTGGTCGCTGAGCCCACATTATTTACAAATCCAACTGTTGGGTTTACATTACCCATTCGAGTGCTTCCTCCAAATTCAGAAGAGTATTTAGTTACTATCGTAAATAAATTATCGACAGCTTGTGCATTTGAATGAAATGAAAATGCAATAACGAAAAGGAGTAGATTTTTTTTCATAGATAGCGTTTTTAGGTTCTTTAGTTTTACTTAATGTTTTGATACATAAGCAGTAAAAGAGGTATAAATTTATAATAATATTTAAAGTTTAATAAAATTTGATGTACATTTAACTATTGTTGAATGCTGTAAATCAGGATGATTGAAGTTGAATAAGTGTTAAGAGGGTTAAAAAAATCAAATCAATAAGGATTTGTAATTAGCAAGTATTTTTAAAATCCTCGCTGTCTTTTGGCTTCAAACAATAAGACGGCGGCCGCTACGGAAACATTCATGGAATCAATTTCGCCTTGCATCGGGATGATAATGTTTTGAGCGCTTTCTGTTCGCCAAGGCTCGGTTAATCCGGTTGCTTCAGTGCCAACGACCAAGGCCGTGGAAGAAGTGAAATTCTCTAAATGATAGTGATTAGCGTTTTGCAAAGTGGCGGAATAGATGGCTACTTTGTTTGCTTTTAAAAAAGCAATTACTTCCTCTGTAGTGCCTGTTGCGATTTGGTTGGTAAACAAACAGCCAACACTCGAACGCACGATGTTTGGATTGTATAAATCACTTTTAGGATTAGCAATGATTACGGCATCACTATTTGCGGCATCGGCGGTGCGGAGTAAAGCTCCTAAATTACCCGGTTTTTCAATTCCTTCTGCCACTAAAATCAAGGGATTATCTGAAAGATGCAAATCAGTTAAAAGATGCGATTTCGTTTTTGCTACGGCTAAAATGCCTTCCGTCGTATCGCGATAGGCTAACTTTTGATAAACCTCTTTTGAGATTTCGATACAATCGCAACCGGAAAAAGCACGTAGTTCTTTATCAGAAACTAATTCGGGCAAATACAAAACGGTTTCCAATTGATAGCCTCCCTTTAACGCTAATTCGATTTCGCGTTTGCCTTCCATCAAAAATGTTCCGGTTTGCTTGCGGATTTTAGCTTTCTCCTGCAATTGAACGAGAAATTTGATAAAAGGGTTTTGTGGGGAAGTGATTTGTTTCAAGGTGCTGAGGTTCTGAGTGGCAAAGTTACTTTGTTTTTTACAAAATTCCTCGAGCTTTGATTTCTAAATACTTATTGATGGTATCTAACGTCAAATTTTCGGGTTGGGTTAAAACGGAATAAATGCCATATTTTTTCAATTCGTTAACGATTAATCGTTTTTCAAAGACAAACTTTTCAGCAATTACTTTGTCGTAAACTTCCTGAACGGTTTCGGCTTTGTTGTGTATTATGTCGTTGAGTTCTGTGTTTTGAAAAAAGACCACCACCAACAAATGGTTTTTAGCAATTCCTTTTAAATAGGGCAATTGGCGATGTAATCCGTCCAAGGTTTCAAAGTTGGTATACAACAAAAGGAGACTTCGTTGGTTAATGTTCTTTTTGATGTCGGTATATAATCGGCTAAAATCACTTTCGAAAAAATCAGTTTTGATGTTATACAAGCACTCCATGATTAATTGCATTTGTGAGGAGCGTTTTTCAGCCACGACACGATTTTCAACTTTTTTAGAAAAAGAAAACATTCCCGCTTTATCGTGTTTTTTCAAAATTACGTTCGATAAAACTAACGTTGCGTTAATGGCATAATCCAATAAACTCAATCCGTTGAAAGGCATTTTCATCACTCGGCCTTTGTCAATAATCATATAAACCGATTGTGATTTTTCATCTTGAAATTGGTTCACCATCAAGCTATTCTTCTTGGCGGTTGCTTTCCAATTCAGGGTTCGGATGTCATCGCCTTGAACGTATTCTTTGATTTGTTCAAATTCCATGGTATGCCCGATTCGACGTATTTTCTTTACACCATATTGAAATAAATTATTTGAAAAAGCCATCAAATCATATTTCCGCAATTGGATATACGACGGGTAAGTGGGCACCATTTGATCCTTATTGAATGTAAACCGGCGAGCGATTATTTTTAACGGAGAAGATACATAAACATTAAGGTTCCCGAAAGTGTATTCCCCTCGTTCCACCGGACGTAGAAAATACTGAATGTCATCTTGTGAAGACGCTTTCACTTTTCGGTTGATATTAAAATTCCGTACCTGAAATTGAAAAGGTATTTCGTCTATGATTTTAGTGAATATGGAAAACGTATAATAATTACGAATAGAAATCCGAATGGGGTTTTCATCCCCATTAGACAATTTTTCCGGACTGATGCGGGTGGCTTCCATTCCGGTTTTGGCTCCAAATAAAATGATACAATCTAACAAAAAGAAGGTCAGTAAAAGCAATAAAAA
>NZ_JBIKJL010000085.1:0-6034 GCF_044361015.1 Flavobacterium sp. | reverse complement strand
CCTCTATTCAAAATTGTGTTTTGGGTTTACGGGAGAAAGGATATCAAATTATTGCAACTACTCCGCACAGGGATTCGTGTTTGTTAGAAGATTTTGATATTTCTAATAAGGCTGCTTTTTTTTTTGGAACCGAAAAGGATGGTCTTTCAGAAGAAGTTATGGAACAAGCTGACGGTTTTTTGAAGATCCCGATGGTAGGTTTTACGGAAAGCTTAAATATATCAGTTGCGGCTTCCATCATTCTTCAAAGTGTTACGCAACGACTCAGAAATTCTACCATAAAATGGCAATTATCGGAGGAGGAAATCTTTTTAAAACGAATTGATTGGGCTAAAAAAACAATTAAAGACTGCGATAGAGTTGAAGAACGATATTTGGAGGCGTTAAGTAATAAATAATGAAAACACTATTTGCAATTAATTTTTACTTTCTTTTCAAAATCTTATACTCTTCATAACAATCATTGATGGCATCCAACACTTGAAGATCATTAGCCGTTTTGATAAATTGTTCAGAATAATTGCAGCGTTCTAATATCTCGGCTATATCTTTTTTGTTAACCCCAAGCATAATAGCAATAGTTTCCCGGTCAAATTTTGAAGCAAGTAAGTTACGAACGGTATCGTCTTTATTCATTTCTTTCAACTTGCGGAGTTCCTTGGGTTTGTTACCGAAGAAATTATAAAGCATGTCGGTCGGATTAAAGATAGAACCCAACACCCGATTAAATGCATTTGGTGAATATTCCCCGGCTTCATAACCATAAGGCAATCCCGAAATTCCGTACCGATAGTTTTCTTTCACCGGAATTAATTTAGCATCTACCTGAAGATAACCGGTAAGATTGTAAGGAGTAAGTACAACTTCTTCTAAAGCAATTGCTTTTTCAGTCAAACTGATTTGGGTTGTTTTTGTCTTAATCCAGTCATTCGTTACACGAACCCGAATGGATTGAAAACCAATTAATGAAATATGTAATGTGTCGTTAACCTGCACATTAATTTCAAACACACCTTTTTCATCTGTAATCGTTCCCCGAACAGAATTTAAATTGATGATGTTTACGTTTGGTAACGGTTTTGATTTAGTGTCATCTAACACAGTACCGCTCACTCTCTGATTTCGCTCTGCAATTTGTGCTTTGACTGAAGAAAGGGATAAAAACAATAAAAAAACTACAAAATATCTCATAAACGGTTTTAACGGTTTAAAAGTAATAAATCACTTTTAGATATTTTGTAGTTTCAGTATAATTATAAGAAAATTAACAAAAGTCAGTTAGCTTCTTCTTGGTCTTCTTGTTTTTGCAGCTTCAAAAGAACGGCCTGCAGGACGTTCGTTGCGTTCTCCACCCTCTGAACGTCTGGCTGGTCTTTCTGATGAACTACCTTCGGTTCTTGGTCTGAATCCACCTTCTTTGCGATCGCCTCTTGGAGCAGCACTACGTTCTGTTCTTGGACCGAAACCACCTGAACGGGGACCTGAACTTCTTTCTCCTCTGAATCCTCCGCCACCGCCTGAACTTCTTCCATTGTGATCACGTCTTCCGCCACCATCATTTTTAGAAATTTCTACGTTGATTTTACGACCTTCCAATAACATTCCGTTTAACACATCCATTACTTTATTAGCGTGTTCTGCATCAGTATTAAAGAAGGAGAAACCCTCTTTCACATCCACTTTATAAACATCTTCACGACCTAATTCTAACGTATCGCGTAAAAAGTCTTTCAGTTGCATCCAATCGAAATTGTCACGTGAACCAATGTTTACAAAGAAACGGGTAGCTCCACTGTTGTTTTCTCTTGGTTCTCTGTCATCACGTTCGCGTCTTTCTGAACCGGATGATTGATTAGAGATGTCTCTATTCTTTTTATAATAATTAATGAATCGGTTGAATTCTACCGATACCATTTTCTTGATTAATTCTTCTTTGCTTAATCCGTTTAAAACTTCGTTGATAGCCGGTAAGTAGTTGTCAATTTCATGATCAACTTCAGTATCTTTTATTTTAGTGGCTAAGTGCAATAATTGAATTTCACAGATTTCAATACCGGATGGTATTGTTTTCTCTTCAAATTTCTGTTTAATGATACGCTCAATAGCAGAGATTTTACGTAATTCACTTTTAGTAACAATTACAATGGATGTTCCTAATTTACCGGCACGACCTGTTCGGCCTGAACGGTGGTTATAGGTTTCAATTTCATCCGGTAATTGATAATTCACTACGTGTGTAATGTTGTCCACGTCAATTCCACGAGCGGCAACATCGGTTGCTACCAACATTTGAATTTGTCTACCTCTAAACGATTTCATCACACTGTCACGTTGTGCTTGTGATAAATCACCATGCAAAGCAGCGGCATTGTATCCGTCTTCAATTAGTTTTTCGGCAACGGCTTGTGTATCTCTTTTGGTACGACAGAAAACAACCGAGAAGATATCCGGGTTTGCATCGGCCAATCGTTTCAAAGCTTCATAACGGTCACGAGCATTGATTAAATAAAACTCATGAGATACGGTTGCAGATCCTGAGTTTTTTGTTCCTACGGTAATTTCTACAGGTTCGTGCATGAATTTTTTTGCAATACGCGACACTTCTGCCGGCATGGTTGCTGAGAATAACCAAGTGTTTTTTTCATCAGGTGTAGTAGATAAAATGCTTACAATGTCTTCGTAGAAGCCCATGTTTAACATTTCGTCCGCTTCGTCAAGGATACAATAGTTGATTTGTGTAATGTTTACCAAACCTCTATTAATCATATCTTGCATTCTTCCTGGAGTGGCTACAATAATTTGAGCTCCTCTTTTTACTTCACGTGCTTGTTCTGAGATGCTTGCACCTCCGTAAACAGCAACAACGTTAATTCCTTTTTCGTACTTAGCGTACAATTTAATTTCATTCGTAATCTGTAAACATAGTTCACGGGTTGGAGATAAAATTAAAGCCTGCGTATTTCTATTGTTCGCATCAATTTTTTGGATAAGCGGGAAACCAAATGCTGCCGTTTTCCCTGTCCCTGTTTGAGCCAACGCAACTAAATCTGTTTCTTGTTCCAATAAGAGGGGAATCGCTTTTTCCTGTACTTCTGTCGGATTTTCAAATCCTAGATCGATAATCGCACGCTGGAGCGATTCACTCAATCCTAATTGTTCAAATTTATTCATATAATATTTTAAATTGGGTGCAAAGGTACAGTTTAAAAACCATATAAACTAATGATGTTACCTATTGATTTTTAATTAGTTGGAGTATTTTGGTTGAGGATAGGTAATTAGTTATGGGTAATAGGGATGAAAATCGAGAAAAAAATGTGATTATTTGATACCTTTTTGTTTTAAAAAAGCAACCAATTTTTCAACCGCCAAACCGCGATGACTAATTTTTGATTTTTCGCTCATGGACATTTCTGCAAAGGTGTTTGAATAACCATTGGGTATAAAAATTGGGTCATAACCAAAACCTGCTGAACCTCTTTTTTCGGGGATTATTTCTCCTTTTATAATTCCTTCAAATAAGTGTTGATAGCCATTTAGATTTAAACAGATTACCGTTTTAAATTGAGCTTTTCGATTTGTTTTGTCTGAAAGATTGTGAAGTAGTTTTGCCATGTTATCATCAGCATTCTTTTGCTCTCCGGCATAACGGGCAGAATAAACTCCCGGGGCGTTATCTAAAGCGGCTACTTCTAAACCGGTATCGTCTGCAAAACAGGGGTAGCCATATTTTTCAGTAACATAATTGGCTTTTTGAATAGCGTTGCCTTCAATGGTGGGTGCTGTTTCCGGTATTTCTTCCAGGCAACCGATGTCTTCTAAACTTAAGATTTTTAGGGTGTTTGGAAGCAGTAATTGTATTTCTTTTATTTTGTTTGGGTTGTTTGAAGCGAATGCTAATGGCATGGGTTCGTTAGTTTAGTTAGGCTGTTTTTTAACGTAGTCTTCAATAGCTTGATTATCAATCATGACCTTCTTAATCACTCCGGTTCCGTTGCTGATGGCTACTTCAGCGTAGACTGATTTCTTGACATCGTTTACGCTTTCTGCATAGGTTTGTTCAGCCATGGGAGCTTTGTACTCGTTCATGTAATAACGGTCAAACGGATAAGAGACACTGATCTTTTGTATTGAATCATAGTTGTTGGTGTAATCTACTGTGAGTTCTAAATAGTCGGTGCGTTCTTTCGGGGCTGCGGTGTAAATTTTATCCATCACGGCATAGCCTGTTGTGTCTTGTTTAAAGGTGGCATAGATGGTTTGATTATACTGATACCGATTAGCATTTTTAACGGCTATTGTGCTATTCGCAAAACGTAAGGAGATATATTTTCCGCGGAAGGGATCATAGGGGTCAACGGGTTCACATTTGAATTTCATAATGGTTCCCGTATCTAAAATGTTTTGGTTTTGCCATATCATTTCAGTGGGGACATAGAGTTGTGCGGCAGCTACCAGCAGAAAGAGACCGAAGAGTAGGACTTTAGTTTTCATGTTGTTTTCTTTTTTTGAGTAAGAAATAGTTGAGAGCAAAGAACCCGAAACCGACAATTATGAACATGACTCCGCGAACAATGAAGGTCATGTTTTCGTCAAAGAAGCGACATCCGGTGAGGATGGCAATGAGGAGTATGCCAAAATTGAGTCGGGTAATGCTGTGGGTTTTGTTGCCTTTCTGAATTTCTTGAAGTCCGAGTGATAGGATATAGAGGTTTGACAAAATGACGGTGGCAGTTATACTTACTTGGGCTGTAATAAAAAACACAGCAAGGGCTATAAAGTTAAAATGGAATAGCGTGAACGGGGTTGCTGCTTTTCTTTTGTTGAGCTGATAGAGTAAGAGGGCACAACCCACAAACAACGTAAGGGTGACGGTTAGTAACAAAGGTTCGGGGACGAGGTTTTTGAGTAGGAGTGGTTTCCAAATGAAACGGAAACTGGCCATGTACAATAGGGTTAAACCGCCTAGTTTACCGATGGTTAAATAGCTGTTTGCAATGGTATGGTGGTGACGAAAGTAGGCTGTTTTTCCGAGGAGGTAGAAGAGGGCTATCAAGAAACCATAGGTGATAAAAATGAGTTCGTTGTTGTTTTTGTCAAGGCTTTCCAGGTTGATGAGTAGGGTGAGGGCAATAAACCAATGGTGGATGGTGGTGAAGTTGCCGTTGGGTTGTTGTTTAATTAATTGATAGTAGTGCGGTGCTACGGCAAGCAGGAGCAACCAATACTTATAATTTTGAACATTCGGGTAGTCAATGTAGCCGATGGTCATGTTGTAGACAGTGATGCCAATGAGGAAGAGTAGGGAAACGACCGACGATTTCAAGAGATAAATGAGTGGCAACGATAGCAACATCCAGGTGAGGACGAAGCGATTGAAGTTGCCGGGAATGTGGTAGATTTGAGAGATTAGTGCTATGGAGGCTCCAACTCCGCAGAAGAGGAAGGCTCCGCTGCTTTCACGCCATGCGATTGATTCCGGTTTTTTTAGGATGGTGTATCCGGAGGCGATTTGACCTAGTAGAAGCGGTAGGAAGGCGAGGATGGATTGTGTTGTAGTGGTGAACTCATCCCAATTGTGACCGATGAGGAGGATGATGCCGAGGCCTCCGAGGAGTGCTCCGAAGATGCCGAAAATAATGGGTAATTTAGAGGCTGTTGTTTGTTTGTTTTGGTAATAGTTTGTTATGGCGGTAGCTACTTCGGGCGTGATGATGCCGTGTTCGAGTAGTTCGTTGAGGTGTTGTTTTTGCATGCTGTTTTTTTTTGTTGTGTTGTTGGTGTAAATTTAAGTATGTATTCTTTTTATTTTACATTAGGGTTTCTTTTTTTTTAAAATCTCGTAACGTTTTCGGATAATCTTGTTCCGTTTTCGGGTAATCTCGTGTCGGAATTGGATAATCTCGTTGTTTTTGGGAAAGGTTTTCGATTTGAAGGGATAGGAATGGTAAGGGTTTTTATAGTTTTTTTGATTCTTTTGGTTTTATGGGATTGAACGCGGCAGACGCAAATGACGCGGATTAAATGGATTTTT
>NZ_JBIKJL010000066.1:0-9596 GCF_044361015.1 Flavobacterium sp. | reverse complement strand
TTCCAACGCATCGTTTCCATCAACGTTTGCATATCATCCTTAATATAACTCGCTGCCGGCATAATCGAGTCAAAATTAGGTTTTGCATAAAAATATACCGAGCCGGTAACAAAATGTTGTATACTGTCTGTTAAATAAAACTGTGTGTTTGATGCAGCATTTCCTCCCACTTGATAAAACATACCATAAACCTTATCTTTAGTGTTGATAAAAGGCGTTTCTAAAATGTCATCCGCTTTAATCACGTGCTCGTAGGTAAGTTTTTGAGCATCTTTCAGTAAAATATCAATATTATCATTGACTTTTCGGTAAGTTAAATAAACAGTAGCTTTCATTTTTGGATATTCTATGGTTACGCCACAATCTTCCTTTATTTTAACTTTGGTATCGGTGTTATAGTCAAAATTAAATGGACATGGACTATCAAAATCCATATAATTTGACATTTGATAATCCAAACGTAATTGAGCCGTAGGTTTCGGCAAGACATCTTCTTTACAAGCCATAAAAAAACCCAAGATTATGAATAACCCAAAATACAAACTCTTTTTACGCATCTAAAGTCACTTTAATTTGTTTTACCCGTTTCTTGTCAACCGACTCAATAGTAAAAAGACATTTGTCAAAAGTGATTTTTTGTCCTTTCCGTGGAAATGTTCCAATGATTTCCAAAATAAAACCGGCTAATGTTTCAGCTTCTCCTTTATTATTTTCAAATAAATCTTCATTTACTTCAACAATTCTATAAAAATCTTTCAAGTTAATCTTCCCTTCAAATAAAAAATTCTTTTCGTCAATTTGAGAATAATTTATGTTTTCATCGTCAAATTCATCACTGATATCACCCACAATTTCTTCGATAATATCCTCTAATGTAATCACACCTGAAGTTCCTCCATATTCATCAACCACAATCGCTAAATGATTTTTCATGCTTTGGAAATCTTTCAATAAATTATCCAGTTTTTTGTTTTCTGGTACAAAAAGTGGTTCTCTCAACAAGGCGGTCCAATCAAATTCTTTTTTATCAATGTGTGGTAATAAATCTTTGACGTATAAAACGCCTTCAATCTTATCAATATTGTCTCGATAAACCGGTATTCTAGAATACCCTTTGTTTAAAATTTTGGCAATCACTTCTATAAATGATTCTTCTATCTCTAAGGCAAACAAGTCAATTCTCGGACTCATCACTTGGCTAGCATCAGTGTTTCCGAAGGACACAATCCCTTCCAGAATTTTTTGTTCTTCTTGTGATGTATCTTCAGACGATGTCAATTCCAATGCCTGGGACAATTGGTTAACCGAAATATTAGATTTTTGTTTACCTAATTTATTTTCCAAATAGATTGTAATGGCACGCATTGGCATATTAATTGGTGTCAACAACATATTCAAAATAGCTATTGGGGACGCTATCTTTTTAGCAAATTTTACATTGTTTCGGTTAGCATAAACCTTGGGCAAAACCTCCCCAAAAAATAAAATTAAAAAGGTAACAACACCTACTTCGATTGCAAAACGAAGCCAGTCAAACTTAATTTGACTAAATAATTCTTCTTTTATAAAAGAGAAAATGATAACAATACCAATATTAATAAAATTATTTGCAATTAATAAAGTAGCCAATAGTTTTTTTGGTTTGCTAAGTAAGGCAGAAATAATATTTCCTTTAGATTGGTTTTGAGCAGTTGCCTCGTCGATATCTTTATTAGATAATGAAAAAAGAGCTACTTCAGCTCCAGAGATTAAGGCAGAAAATAAAAGCAAAACGAGAATGCCCAAAATTCCTAAGAGCAAACTCGTATCTATATTTTGCAACAAACTCGACGGTTCAGGGTCCAAATTTAATTATATTGGTTAAACATTAATAGGGTAAATCATCTTGATTACCGCTACCTCTTTGGGCTTCAAAATTAGTGTTTTTATTTGGTTCCGGCATTGAAGGAACCTGTTGTTTATTTAACTCTGTTTCCTTCTTAGTAGTTAAAAAAGTAAATTCAGTTACTTGAATTTCTGTAGTATATTTTGTTTGACCATCTTCCGCTTGCCATTGTCTGGACTTTATTCGCCCTTCAACATAAATTTTATCTCCTTTTGAAAGGTATTTTTCGCAAATTTCAGCAGCTTTATTTCGAACAACCAAGTTATGCCATTCCGTTGATGTTATTTTTTCATTGGTAGTTTTATTAATATAAACTTCATTTGTTGCCAAAGGAAACCTACCAATACAATTACCACCATCAAAATAATGCATTTTCACATCGTCACCTAAATGACCTATTAACATAACCTTATTTAAAGTTCCATTCATAATATTTTGTTGTTTTTGGACAGTATCAAAGTTACGAATTTAATAACAGTTTAAAAATACTTTTCAATAAAATTAAAAATCACAATAGGAAACGGTCTCTTTTTGATGGATTCTTTTGACTTTGCATTTTGCAATTTTCCATTTACTTGAATATTCCAAAATCTGATTTTCAACCGTTGATGGGATAAAATATGCAAAACACTTTTTCCTTCGTAGGCATTAATAGACATTATTTCATTTGAAAAAAATTTCTCTTTATTGATTTCATCTGTAATTTCTTTCTCTGTAAATTCAATAAAAGATTCAATTAAGGGAAATTCATAAAGATTATGCCAAATTCCTTTTTCGGTCCGCTGTTGTATAATTGAATTTCCAAGTTCATCTTCAAATACCAAATAATTAAAAAAACGTTCGGTCACTTTTGTCTTTTTTAATTTAAACGGGAGCTGATTTACTTTATTTTTTTGCAATGCGACACAACTATCATTCAAAACACAAACAGAACAATTTGGATTTTTTGGCACGCATTGCAACGCTCCAAATTCCATAATAGCTTGATTAAACTGCAAAGAATTCCTTTTATCTAATACTTCATAAGCCAAAGCTGTAAACTCTTTTTTGGCTATTGTTGAGGAAATATCAGTCTCCACATCAAAATAACGAGCTAACACGCGAAAAACATTCCCATCTACAACAGGAACCGGCTCATTAGAACTAAAAGAGGCAATTGCTGCAGCTGTATATGTTCCTATTCCTTTTAATTTTAATAATTCCTGATAAGAAGTCGGGAAATTCTCACCCAAATCAAAAGCAACTAATTGAGCTGTTTTATGAAGATTTCGAGCACGAGAATAATAACCGAGTCCTTGCCAAAGTTTTAAAACTTGCTCTTCTGATGCATTTGCTAAATCAAATACCGTAGGAAATGTCTCCACAAAGGCTATATAATAAGGCAAACCTTGGGCAACTCGCGTTTGTTGTAAGATGATTTCTGAAAGCCATATTTTGTAGGGATTTGTAGTGTTTCGCCAAGGCAAATCACGTTTATTTTCTAAATACCAAGATATAAGCCGATTAGAAAAAGTCATAATTTTAATTTGGTTAACAAAAGTATAAGTTTATGTGATTAAATTTTAATCAATTATGCTTGAATAATTGTTTTTTTAATTTGTATATTTGCACTCTTAAAAATTTACACATAAATAACTAATACGAAAGAAAATGACGAAAGCAGATATCGTAGCGAAGATTTCAGAAAAATTAGGACTTGAAAAAGGTGATGTTCAAGCAACTGTAGAATCTTTTATGGAAGAAGTTAAAAACTCATTAGAAACTGGCGACAATGTTTATTTAAGAGGTTTTGGAAGCTTTATTATCAAAACAAGAGCTGAAAAAACAGGAAGAAACATTTCAAAAAACACAACAATTAAAATTCCTGCTCACAACATTCCGGCATTCAAACCAGCAAAGGTTTTTGTTGAAGGTGTGAAAACCAACACTGAAGTAGCAGTATAACTCATTTATTAATACCAAAAAGATCACACTATGCCAAGTGGAAAAAAGAGAAAGAGACATAAGGTAGCGACGCACAAGCGTAAAAAAAGAGCGAGAGCTAACCGTCACAAAAAGAAAAAGTAGTTTACACTACTTTTTTCTTTTACAAAAAGTTCTTTGAAATGAAACAGTAAAAAACAATAACTGTTTCACCGGGTACAAAACTACCTGTTTAAAATATTGTTTAATCCATCTGTACAATTAAGTTGGTGTTGAGTAGTTTCAAGTTTCAAGTTTCAAGTTGGTTATGCCAATTTTTACTTCTATCTTCTAACTTCCATCTTCCGGCTAAAAGGTATAGATAAAAATTTACAACGTGAATAAAGAATTGATCATCAGGTCAGGTTCTGAAGCTGTAGATTTTGCCTTATTAAAAGATGGAAAACTAGTAGAATTACACAAAGAAGAAGAGCAAAAAAGCGGCTTTCAGGTGGGTGATATTTTTATCGCCAAAATCAGAAAACCTGTTCCTGGGCTTAACGCGGCTTTTGTGCATTTAGGTTTCGAAAAAGATGCCTTTTTACACTACCACGATTTGGGTCCAAACTTATCTTCGATGTTGAAATTCACCAAACTTGTAAGCACAGGTAAACAAAAAGATTTCTCCCTTAAAAACTTTCAGTTTGAAAAAGAAATTGACAAAGATGGCACCATCACCGATGTGTTGAGTGCAAATCAGTCGGTTTTAGTACAAATCGTTAAAGAACCTATCTCTACCAAAGGTCCAAGAATTAGCTCTGAGCTTTCTCTGGCCGGAAGGTATATAGTTTTAGTGCCGTTTTCTGACCGCGTTTCTGTTTCACAAAAAATAGAATCGAAAGAAGAAAAAGACCGTTTAAAGAAACTTGTACAATCTATCAAACCGAAAGGATTTGGTGTTATTGTTCGCACAGTAGCAGAAGGCAAAAAAATAGCCGAATTAGACCAAGACATGCAGAATTTACTCAGTAAATGGACTGCAATGTGTAAAAAATTACCAACGGCTCATCATCCGTCTAAAGTATTAAGTGAAATGAACAGAGCTTCATCAATACTCAGAGACGTATTTAATGATTCCTTCACCGGAATTTATATTGATGATGAAGAGTTGTTTGAGCAAACCAAAGAATCAATTGAAGAAATTGATCCTTCAAAAGTGAACATTGTCAAACTTTACCAATCAAAGGAATTGCCCATTTTTGAAAAATACCATATTGAAAGACAAATCAAAACGTCTTTTGGCAGAACGGTATCAATGAGCAAAGGAGCTTATTTAATTATTGAACATACAGAAGCTCTTCATGTCATCGATGTGAATAGTGGAAACCGTTCCAATAAAGCTCAAAATCAAGAAGACACAGCCCTGGAAGTAAACATGATTGCAGCAGCAGAAGTTGCCAGACAATTGCGTTTACGGGATATGGGTGGAATTATTGTAGTCGATTTTATCGATATGCAAAATCCTGAAAACCGAAAAGTCCTTTTTGAATTCTTGCGAGAGGAAATGAGTGATGACAAAGCAAAACACAAAATCTTACCACCAAGTAAGTTTGGATTAATCCAAATCACGCGACAACGAGTAAGACCGGAAGTCAACATTAAAACAAGAGAAGAAGATCCTAACAATGGAACAGGAGAAATAGATGCTCCAATTCAAGTTATTGATAAAATTAATCTCGATGTTGAACGACTAAAAAATCATAAAAAGCTGGTGCTTAATGCCCATCCTTTTGTGGCCGCATACCTAACCAAAGGTTTTCCATCATTACGTTCAAAATGGTTTTTTGAACATAAAAAATGGGTGAAAATTATACCTCGTGATGCTTACACGTTTTTACAATACCAATTTTATGATAAAGAGGGTAATGTAATAAAAGAATAAAATTGAACGTCTGCCATTTATTTGGTGGACGTTTTTTTTTAGAATAATTTCACAGAATTTTCATTTTTGACACGAATTTCACTAATTTACACGAATTATAAATTTTTTATCTTAAAATGTCTGTTTGTTTTTTAATTATCTAAAAAACTACAAATTTCAAAGGATTTTCAACGTCTCGTCTCCCCCTCCTTAGGAGGGGGTTGGGAAGAGGTTAAAAAAAATTTATCCTATGAAAACAAAATTAATTTTTATCTTTTTATTTTGGATTATATTCCAAACCACAACCTCAGCCCAGTTGGGTTGCACGGATGTTTTGGCTAGAAATTATAATCAAAATGCAGTTGAAAACGATGGAAATTGCTGTTATAAAAGACTAAAAATTAAGAAATTTACTTCAGTTGTTTTGAACGATATGCTCAATGAAACCTCTAGTTTGGTGGAGTGGGAAAATCACCTTTATACTCACAATGACGACACCGATTTACATCTTTATCAATTAGATAAAAAAGGTGCTATCACAAAAAGCATTAAATTAAATGGTATAAAAAACAAAGATTGGGAGGAACTCACTCAAGACGAAACCCACTTTTATTTGGGTGATTTCGGCAATAATGCCAGCGGAAACAGAAGCGATTTAACCATTTTTAAAATAGCCAAAAACTCCTTATTTGATAATCCAAAAATAGAAACTATCTCTTTTTCATATCCCGAACAAACCGATTTTTCCATTCAAAAGAGCAACACTACTAACTTTGATTGCGAAGCTTTTATTGCTACTGAAAATGAACTGATTCTATTTACCAAACAATGGAAAAATAATCAATCCGCTGTTTATCGTTTACCCAAAACAGCCGGGAAATATTCAGCAGAATATATTACAACCCTAAAAGTAAACGGATTGATTACAGGAGCAACTTTTGTAGAAGGGAAAAACCTCATCGCTCTTTGTGGACATACCAAAAAGCTAAAACCATTTATGTATTTGATTTACGATTTGAAAAATGTAAACTTTGAAAATATTAACAAAAGAAAAATAAAATTGAAATTGCCTTTTCATCAAATAGAAGCCATTAGTTCAACCAACGGTATTGATTTTTACATTTCTAATGAACGGTTTTCAAGAAAAATTATTGGAACGGTTTTGCAACAACTGCATCATTTTTCGTTAGAATTTATGTCAAGATAAGCCAAAGACTCACTCCTGCTCCACTTCCACTTTTCGCTTAATTTCATTTCCTTTTTCATCAACTACGGTAACATAATGTATTCCGGATGCAACTATCAGTGGCATTTCATGAAAATTTTGTGTGATTCCCAAATAGGTATTATCCACATACCAATACAATTTTATATTAGGTTGCGAATGAGCCACTTTCAAAATCATCGGTTGTACTTCACTGTCAAAGTTTTTGGTTAAATAGATTTTACTATTGGTTTTAGGATAAATAAAATCCATCGCAGCCATTTGATTATCGGCACAATCCTGTCGAAAAGGTGGCAAAACCCAATAATCCATATTTTTATTTTTATAATACCATTCCATCACAGGAGGCAATACAAACCAAGGTTTTGTAACAATCTTATCTACATTTTCACAGCTACTATTCACCCTAAATTGTTCGGAAATATCTAAATGAATAAGTTTATGATATGGACATTGTTCGGTTTGCTTGGCCGAAACCGGAATCCATTGACTAACTTTCGGACAATTTTCATTGGCTAAGTAGCCACTTTTCAAACAAACTTCCACTTGTTGCATATTATTTAATGGTCTTTCAAACCAACTACTTCTAGGTAATAAGTTGAATACATCAAACAAAATCGGTGCTGCGTGACTTACTCCGGTTAATGAAGGACGACCTTCTCCTGTCGCATTTCCTACCCAAATTCCAACTACATATTTTGAACTCGATCCAACCGCCCACGCATCGCGATTACCAAAACTCGTTCCGGTTTTCCAAGCAATGGGTAAAGACGAATCATAAAACCGCCAAGCTTCATCTCCTTCAGGACGGTTTACTTCCTTCATCGCTTCATACGTCAGGTAAATTGAACCCGCCCCTACTATATTTTTTTGATAAGATAATTTTCCGAAATCCACTTTCTTTTCTACCTCATAATTCAACTCCGAAAATTCATTTTGTCGGTATTGGTATTTGTTAGCTTGATATTGATTTAGCGTTCCCGTCAGTCCGGCATAGGTTTTACACAAATCCCATAAATTGCTTTCCGCTCCACCCAAAATAAGTGACAAACCGTAATGATTAGGATGCTTATTCATGGTAGTAAAACCATATTGTTGTAATTGTTCATAAAACCGATATACTCCGAAATCCTGCAACATCAACACCGACGGAATATTCAACGACCGCGACAAAGCTCGTCTGGCAGGAACCGCTCCGTCATATGTTAAATTGAAATTCTGCGGACTATACCCTGAAATTTGTGTTGGAATATCAGGAACCAACGTGTTGGGCAACAACTCTCCATCATCCAACATTCCAGCAAAAAGTAAGGGTTTCAAAATACTTCCCGTGCTTCGTGGTGCAGAAATTATATCTACATCTTTTTGATGATTATTATCGGTGGGAGCATTGCCCACATAGCCAATAATATTTCGGGTTTCGACATCAACCACCAAAATGGCTAAATTATAAACTTCATTTTGTTTGTATTGGTAGTAATAATTTTGAGCAATTTGGTTCAATCGTTCTTGCAACGCAAAATCAATCGTGGTTTTTATTTTTTGTCCTTCTTGCTTTTTGGCTGTTTTTTGTAATAAATGCAGTGCCATTTGCGGTAAGTCAAATGGTTTTTGTGGCAACGGTTCTTGCAACGCCATTTCATACGAAAGTTGGTCTAAAACTTTATTTTCATACAATTTATGCAATAACTTATTGCGTTTTTCCAATAAACGTTGTTGGTTTTTTCCGGGATAAATTAAACTTGGAGCATTGGGTAAAACTGCTAATGTAGCTGTTTCTGCCCACGATAATTGATGCGATTGCACCCCAAAATACCGCCATGAAGCCATTTCTAATCCCACTACATTACTCCCAAACGGAGCATGAGCGGCATACAAGCTCAGAATCTCCTTTTTGGAATGCCTAAATTCCAACCGCGTTGCCAAAACTATTTCAATTATTTTTTCAAAATAGGTTCTGTTTTTTCCTTTTCGGGAAAGACGAATGACTTGTTGAGTTAACGTACTTCCTCCTCGAACCACTCTGTTAGCTTTGCTATTTTGTCGAAAAGCATTCCACATCGAAATCGGATTAAAACCCGGATGATAGTTAAAATGTTGGTCTTCAAAAGCAATAATACAGAGTTGAAACTTCTCCGGCACACTATCTGAAGCCGGAAACCGCCATTGTCCATCACGAGCGATTTTAGCTCCTAATAAATTGCCTTCTTTGCTTTCAATAACGGTGGAATACGGTTCGTTGAAAAGCGTTCGTGGTAAACAAAAATAATAGCCAATCATCAATAGCAAAATCAAAAGGGATTTGATTTTGTGTTGAAGGATTTTGGTTTTGGCTTTATGAAAGAGGTTTTTGAACACGGAAAAAGAATGCAAATTTGTTTTTTAACAACGGTAAAATTACAGAAATTATTGCATTAATATCCTTTCAGCACAACAAATAAATATACTATTTTGGGATTATAATCCTATTATATTATAATATTTTGGGGTTACAATCCTAAAATATTATATATTTTTACTGATTTTAAACTATTTTTACTACATTTGTGGTCATGATAGCGAGAGAATTACATCAAAATATCCTTGAAGATTGGGATAAAAAGAAAGCCATTGTGCTACTTGGTCCGCGTCAGGTGGGTAAAACAACCTTGATACAAAACCTT
>NZ_JBIKJL010000009.1:0-61862 GCF_044361015.1 Flavobacterium sp. | reverse complement strand
CTCCTGGTGGAACTTATTCAGTATCGGTAGAAGTGCAAGTATATGGTTTCTACTATCTAGGAAAAGATTGTAATATCTTAGTACCGGGTGGAGCACCAATTGTACCATTTACTAGACCAGTTGTTGATTCAAACAATCCAATGGGTGAATTTAAAGCAGTAGCTTATCCAAATCCTTACGGAGAGAGCTTTGCCTTGAATCTAATTTCAAACAGCACATCACCGGTTAGCATTGCTATCTATGATATGGCTGGTAGATTGTTAGAGACTCGTGAATTTAAATTTGAAAAATTAGCTTCTCAAAAATTAGGGGAAAGTTATCCATCAGGTGTTTACAGTATCATTGTAAACCAAGATGAAGCAACACAAACCATTAGAGTAGTTAAGAAATAAGTAACTAAGATGCTGAGCAACTGAGTTGCTTAGATAAATAGACTAAAACCTCCGAGCAATCGGGGGTTTTTTTATTTTGAAACACAAGTTGGTATTGAATTATAGAAACTCACAAAAAAACTTTACATTTGAAAAAATATTTTTACACCTTATGAGCGTTGATAAAACAGAGGATTGGTTGTTTGAAATTTCGTCTACAAAAAAAGTAGTGAGTTTTAATGTAAAAGAATTGTGGCATTATAGAGATTTACTGTTGTTGTTTGTGAAAAGAGATATTGTCACTTTTTATAAACAAACTGTTTTGGGGCCTATTTGGTTTGTAATACAACCTTTAATTACGTCAGTCATTCAATTTATTATTTTTAGTAAAATTGCCTCAATACCTTCCGATGGTATACCTTATTTTTTGTTTGTCTTAGCAGGTAATATACTTTGGTTTTATTTTTCAGATTGTTTAAAAGCAACTTCCGAAACGTTTACTACCAATCAAAATATTTTTGGCAAAGTCTATTTTCCAAGAATCATTATGCCTTTAAAAGTCGCTGTTTCTAATTTGATTAAGTTTGGAATTCAGTTTGTGTTTTTTTTAGGCGTACTTATTTATTATCTTTATCAAGAAACACCTATAACCTTAACGCCTTATGTGTTACTTTTGCCGTTCTTATTATTGGTCATTGCATTTATTGCTTTAGGAGCTGGTATGCTTATTTCTTCCTTGACAGTAAAGTATAGAGATTTGAATTTTGTAATTACTTTTGGAATATCTCTATTTATGTATATTACACCAATTGTATACCCAACTTCTTTAGTATTAGAAAAGATTGACCCAAAATACCATCAGTTAATTTATTTGAATCCGTTAACTGGACTTTTTGATTTCTTTAAGTTTGCTTTTCTAGGTTCTGATTGTTTCGACTTTGGGGCTATTTTATATTCAGTTATATTTTCAATTGTGATTTTCTTTTTAGGATTACTTGTTTTTACTAGAACAGAAAAAAGTTTTATTGATGTTATTTAAAAAATGAAAGGAAGATGAACGAGGTGATATTAAAAGTAGAAAATTTATCTAAACAATACCGACTAGGAAAAATTGGTACAGGTACTTTAAGTCACGATTTAAATAGATGGTGGCATTCCATTAGAGGGAAAGAAGATCCTTATTTGAAAATAGGAGATGTTAATGATAGAAATGTTAAAGGGGATAGCCAATATGTTTGGGCTTTAAAAGATATTAATTTTGAAGTCAAAGAAGGTGAAGTGCTCGGTATCATTGGAAAAAATGGTGCGGGTAAATCTACTTTGTTAAAAGTTTTGTCTCGAGTTACTTCTCCAACGACAGGTACTATTAAATCCAAAGGAAGAATTGCATCACTATTAGAAGTGGGAACTGGTTTTCATCATGAAATGACTGGACGTGAAAATATTTATTTAAATGGGGCTATTTTAGGAATGACAAAAAAAGAAATAGCGTCTAAAATTGACGAAATTATTGCTTTTTCAGGGTGTGAACGCTATATCGATACGCCGACAAAACGCTATAGTAGCGGAATGACAGTTCGTCTAGCCTTTGCTGTTGCTGCACATTTAGAGCCTGAAATATTAGTGGTTGATGAAGTATTGGCCGTTGGTGATGCCGAATTCCAAAAGAAAGCCATAGGTAAAATGCAAGATATTTCTAAAACGCAAGGAAGAACGGTTTTGTTTGTGAGTCACAACATGGCCGCCGTTAAAAGTTTATGTACGAAGGGAATTGTTCTAGAACATGGCGGAATCACTTTTAGTGGATCAAGCGATGATGCGATTAATTATTATTTAGAGAATTCCTATAAAAAGAGTGAAATTAAATTAAGCGACAGAATTGACAGAAAAGGGAATAAAAAACTAATAATCAATGAAATTTATGTAAAAAATAAAGACGAAGTAATTGTTGGTGAAATGCATAGTGGGGAATATTACAAAATCATTTTTGAATATGAAAAGAAAAAAGAAATAGATCCAAAACAGTTAACAATTGTACTTCAATTTAAAAATGAAAATGATGAGTTGTTTACAACTATTGCAACAGATGAATTGGGTTTTAAATTTTCTGAGGTTAAAGATAAGGGTTCTATAGAAGTTGAAATACCACGTTTACAATTTAGAGAGGGAAGATATACTTTACACTATATGGTTAGTGAAAAATTGTCATTTAACACACCACATCAAATAATCGATTATTTGCAAGATGCTTTCACTTTAAATGTTATACGAGGTGATTATTGGAATTCTGGAGTACTTAACAGACCTAAGGGATTTATTCAGGAAGCATTCATTAAGTTGGTTTAATCAGTAGTAATTCAAATCAAAAAGTACACGTAATGAGTTTTTTACAAAATAAAAAAATAATAGTTACAGGAGCAGATGGTTTTATTGGTTCTCATTTAGTTGAATATTTGGTCTATCAAGGATATCAGGTGAAAGCATTTTGTTTCTATAATTCTTTCAATTCATGGGGTTGGCTCGATAGTTTTGACAAAGAAGTTTTGCAAAAAATTGAGGTATTTACAGGAGATATTCGTGACCCAAACGGTGTTCGGGAAGCTTTGAAAGGGTGTGATGTTGTTTTTCATTTAGCTGCACTTATTGCAATTCCATTTAGTTATCATTCACCAGATTCATATATTGATACTAATATTAAAGGAACTTTAAATATACTTCAAGCAGCTAGGGAACTAAACATTCAACGTGTTTTAGTTACATCTACTTCAGAGGTATATGGAACGGCTCAGTATGTTCCGATTGATGAAAAGCATCCTAAACAGCCACAATCGCCCTATTCAGCTTCTAAAATAGGAGCAGATGCAATTGCAGATTCTTTTTACAGAAGTTTTAATCTACCGGTTACAATTGTGAGACCATTTAATACCTTTGGTCCACGTCAATCCGCCAGAGCTTTCATACCAACCATTATTACACAACTTCTGAGTGGTAAAACAGAAATAAAATTAGGTGATATAGCACCTACAAGAGATTTATTGTTTGTAAAAGATACCGTTCGAGCTTTTGAAGCAATAGCAAATTGTAATGAATTAATTGGTCATGAAGTAAATATTGCTACAAATTCAGAAATTAGTATTCAAGAAGTTGCCGATTTACTGATACAACAACTAAATCCAAAAGCAAAAATTATTACAGACAGAGATAGAATCAGACCTGAAAAAAGTGAAGTGTTTCGTTTGTTTGGAGATAATACCAAATTAAGAAATCATACAAATTGGACTGTGGAGACTGAATTTAATCAGGCGATTTTAGAAACTATAGAATGGTTTAAATTGAAAGAAAATTTAGCCCATTATAAAGCGGATATTTATAATCTATAACATGTTAGATTTTACAAAAAAAATTGCCATTTTTGGTATTGGAGGATTGGCTAAAGACGTCTTTTTTTGTTTAAAGGAGATTTATTTAAAAGGCCACTATGATTTTGAAGGTCAAGTTGTTTTTGTGGATAAGTTGCCCAATAAAAGTGCTTTTTTTTTAAACTGTCCCTTATTTCTAGAAGAAAATTTTGATTCACGAACCTATCAGGTTATTATTGCTATTGGTAATCCTACAATCAGAAAACAAATTTCAAGTAGTTTGCCGGCAGCTACTTTTTATCCAAAGGTTATTCATCCAAGTGCTTTGGTTAATGAAACGGTTATTTTAGGAAATGGAGTAGTAATTTTAGCAAATGCAATTATAAGCTGCGATGTAACGGTGGGTGATTTCTGCATATTGGATCGTGCCGTGCAGATTGGACATGATTGTAAGGTAGCCGATTTTGTGCATTTTTCTCCGGCTTCTGTACTCAGTGGAAATGTTACAATTAATAGTTTAGTTGATATTGGGACACTAGTAGCGATAAAACAAAATTTAGAAGTGGAGCGTGAAACCATCATCGGTATGGGAGCAATTGTTGTTAAGTCAATTCAAGAAAAAGGAGTTTACCTAGGAAATCCGGCCAAAAAGATAAGATGATGAAAACTATTATTATAGCAGAAGCAGGAGTAAATCATAATGGAAATATTACCTTAGCTAAGCAATTAATTGATGTTGCAGCTGATGCAAAAGTAGATTATGTTAAATTTCAAACATTTAAAGCAGATACTATTGTAAGTCCTTTAGCAAAAAAAGCAACTTATCAATTTCTTGACAATAAAGAAGACGACTTCCAATATTCAATGCTTAAAAAATTAGAATTATCTGAACAAGATCATTTAGAATTAATAGCGTATGCTACAAAAAGAGGGATTTCTTTTTTTTCTACAGCATTTGATGTTGAAGGAATTAATTTTTTAGATAAATTGGGTTTAGAAATTTTTAAAATCCCAAGTGGTGAGTTAACAAACTTTAGATATTTGAAAGAAATTGCACATAAGGGAAAGCCTGTTATAATGTCTACTGGAATGGCAAGTTTGGAAGAAATTAAAAATGCTTTAAATGTTTTAGAACGTTTTGGAGTAAAACGATCTAGCATTACAATTTTACATTGTAATACAGAATATCCTACACCAATGGAAGATGTAAATCTGAAAGCCATGTTGACCATCGGAAATCATTTTGGTGTGAATGTTGGATATTCTGATCATACATTAGGCATTGAAGTTCCTATTGCTGCGGTAGCTTTGGGAGCTAAAGTAATAGAAAAACATTTTACATTAGACAGAAATTTACCTGGTCCGGATCATAAAGCATCTTTAGAACCTATAGAATTGAAGAAAATGGTAGAAGCGATTCGAAATATAGAAAAAGCAATTAGTGGAGATGGTAAAAAAAACCCAAGTAAAAGCGAATTTAAGAACATATTAATTGCAAGAAAAAGCATTCACCTGAGAGGTGATTTAATAAAAGGACATATTTTAACCGAGGCAGATATTATTCCTTTACGACCCGGTGACGGTATTTCAGCTATGGATTGGGAAACTGTAATAGGTAAAAAGTTGATAACTGATAAAAATGCTTTTGAAAAATTAAATTGGACTGATTTACAATGAAAATAGGCATTTTAACAAGTTCGAGAGCCGATTACGGCATTTATCAGCCGTTACTTAAAAAAATGAGTAACGATTCCTGTTTTCAGGTGGAAATAATTGCTTTTGGAACGCATCTATCAAAATTACATGATTATACACTTAGGATTATTGAAAAAGATAATTTTGGAAAAGTTTATGCATTAGAAACATTGATTGATGATGATACACAGTTAGGAACTGCAAAATCATATGCTAAAACAATCTCAGTTTTTGCTGATTTTTGGAATGAGAACAACTATGATATGGTTTTGTGTTTAGGAGACAGATTTGAAATGAATGCAGCTGTTCAGGCTGGAATACCTTTTGGTGTCAAATTTGCACATTTATATGGTGGAGAAACAACATTAGGAGCATTTGATAATATTTTTAGACATCAAATTTCTTTGGCATCCCAATTACATTTTACAGCGACGGAGCAATTCAGTAAAAGAGTTTCAGAGATTACTCAAGATTTTTCAAATGTTTTCATTATCGGCTCTTTGAGTTTAGATGAGTTATTTTCTTTTCAACCAAAACCAAAGACTATTTTTCTAGAGCAATTTGGAATTTCTAAGGAAGATTATGTATTAGTTACTTTTCACCCAGAAACAATGTCTTTTGAAAAAAACACGATGTATGCTCAAGAAATGCGACAAGCTTTAAGTAAAATTTCAGAACACATGAATGTTGTTGTTACTATGCCAAATGCTGATACAATGGGATCAGTAATAAGAGAGCAACTCATGTTGTTGCATTCAGAACATTTAGATAGAGTTGTACTGGTTGAGAATTTTGGGAAAGATAATTATTTTACAGCAATGTATCATTCTAAAATGCTGATAGGAAATACATCCAGTGGGATAATTGAAGCAGCTTCTTTTAATAAGTATGTTATTAATGTTGGTAACAGACAAAAAGGAAGATTGCAAAGTAAAAATATAGTAAATTGTGATTTTATTGCAAATGATATATATAATGCAGCAATGAAATTAGGTACATCAAAGCCATACGAAGGAGAAAACATTTATTTTAGAAATGGTGCAGCTGATAAAGTAATAAAAATTTTAAAAGAATTTGTATGAAAAATCACAGAGAACATTTAATACTTAAAGGAAGTACCATTAGAGAGGCGTTAATTCAATTAGATTTATTGGCAAAAGATGCTATAATTTTTGTAGTTGACAAAGAGGATAAGTTATTAGGTTCAATTACTGACGGCGACATTAGGCGAGGATTAATAAATGGTGCAAAGATTGATGATAAAATAGAAACAGTGGTTCACCCTAATCCAAAGTTTTTATGCAAAGGTGAGTATGATGTGGAAAAAATGATATCATTAAGGGAAGGCAATTTTAGAATTATTCCAATTTTAGATAAAGAAGCAAAGGTGGTGAATGTGATTAATTTTAGTGAAATACGATCATATCTTCCTATTGATGCAGTAATAATGGCAGGAGGTAAGGGAGAACGTCTTAAACCTTTGACGGATTACACGCCCAAACCTTTATTAAAAATTGGAAGTAAACCAATTTTAGAACACAATATTGATCGATTGATTTTATATGGTATTGATGATTTTTGGATTTCAGTAAATTATCTTGGAGAACAGATAAAAGAACATTTTAACCCACGATACAAAAAAAATATTGTTATGAACTTCGTTCAGGAAGAAGTGCCTATGGGAACGATTGGTGCAGTTAGTAAAATTACAAATTTTGAACATGAATATGTTTTGATAATCAATTCTGATGTATTAACTAATATAGATTATGAACACTTTTATTTAGATTTCATTAAACAAGATGCAGATTTTGCAGTAGTTTCTATTCCTTACGAAGTGAGTGTGCCTTATGCGGTACTAGAAACTAGTAACGGACATATATTAAGTTTAAAAGAAAAGCCAACCTATACCTACTATTCAAACGGAGGTATTTATTTAATGAAGCGATTCGTTTTACAGATGCTTCCCAAAAACGTATTTTTTAATGCTACCGATTTTATGGAAAAGCTAATTCATGATAATTATAAAGTGGTTTCGTATCCTTTGTTAGGTTATTGGTTAGATATTGGGAAGCATGAAGATTTTGAAAAAGCACAACGTGATATAAATCAAATAAAATTTTAATTTGAAACCATTAGTCGTCATACCGGCCAGAGGTGGCTCAAAAGGAATTCCGGGTAAAAACATAAAGTTGCTGGGAGGAATTCCGCTAATTCAGTATACCCTTGAAGCGGCCAAAGCATTATTTCCAAGAGATATTATTTGCGTATCTACTGATGATTTAGAGATAAAAAAATGTGCAGAAGGATTAGATTTCAAAGTGCCGTTTTTAAGGCCATCTGAATTAGCTACAGACACAAGTGGAACTTATGAGGTATTACTTCATGCAATTGAATTTTATGAAAATAATGGGTATTATCCGGATACTTTGATATTATTGCAACCCACTTCACCATTTAGGACTTCAAAACATATAGAAGAGGCAATCAATTTATATAATTCTAAAATTGATATGGTGGTTTCTGTTAAAGAAGCAAAAGCCAATCCATATTATAATCTTTTTGAAGAGAATCCTAGTGGGTTTTTAAAAAAGTCAAAAGCTGCCTCATTTAACAGAAGACAGGATTGTCCAGCTGTTTGGCAGTATAATGGGGCTATTTATATCATTAATATAAAATCTTTAAAAGATGAAACTATTTCAAATTTTAAAAAAATTAGAAAATATGTCATGGACGAAATCAGTTCACACGATGTTGATACACTTTTAGATTGGAAAATATCAGAAATACTATTAAATGAAAAATAGAGAAGAAATCAAGGATTTTATCCTAGGATTAGAAAAAAAATTTCCTGTAAATAATTGGAAAATAAACTCTATACACATATGGCCATATATTCGAATAAAAATTTATTTTTATTTGATTAATTCAATCGAAAAGCCATTAGTTTCAACCCAAGTTAACAAATCTAAAAGTAGAATCGACAAAGTAAAATCTTTATATCGAAATATTCGTTCTGTTTTTTTTTATTTACGGTGGAAACAGTCTTTAACTCAAAAAGAAAATTTGTTTGTAGGTGCTGATGCTCATCGGGTAGATTATAAGCATTCGAGGTTTAATAGATATTTTGATGTTATGATTGAAAAATATTTAATACAAGATACATCCATTTATTTTGAATATGGTAAAAATACTAAAAAACAATACAATTCGGATCTGATTTTTACATTTTCTGAGGCTTTAAAAGGATTTCTCTTTCTGAATAAATTTGTTAAATCACCAAATGATTTGAATTTAGCAGGATATGATTCTTTTTTAAATTTCTTAAAAAAGGATAAACTTTTTGAACGATTCACAAATTTATATTCAGTAGAATTAGTGGCTCAATGGGCAGCAGAAGTATTTTATTTAAAAGTGTTGTTTTTTCAAAAAGTTTTACGAATTGTTCAACCTAAAAAAGTGGTAATATTATGCTATTATGTTCAGGATATTTATGCACTTACCTCTGCTGCAAATCAATTAAAAATTAGTACTATTGAAATGCAGCATGGTCCACAACCTAATGTTCATTTAGCCTATAGTAATTGGTCTTCTTTACCCGAATCCGGTTATGATATGATTCCTAAAAACTTTTGGTGTTGGGATCAGGGAAGCTATAATGTTATTCATGATTGGACAAAAAACAATCAGAATTATTCAGTGAAAGTTATCGGTAATCCTTGGATTGATTATTGGAAAGCAAAAGAAATGAATTATAAACATCAAAATTTTATTCTTTATTCTTTGCAACCCAGTCCACTTACAATTGAACAGTTATTCCCAGAATCCATACTTAATTTTATTAAAAACAATCCGCACAAGTGGTTTATTCGTTTGCATCCAAGACAATTAAATGAAATGGGAACAATAAAATCGTTTTTAAAATGTAAAGGCATAGTAGAACTAGTAAATATTGATGAAGCAACATATGACCCATTACCATTGTTGCTCTCTAAAGCAACACTACATTTAACTCATTTTTCTGGCACTGTGATAGAAGCCTCTTTCTTCAATGTTTTTACTGTTTTGTTAAATGAGATTGGCATTTTTTCATTTCAAGATTTAATTTCTTCACAAAAGGCTGTATATTTGAATCCTGTTGATTCTAATTTTCAACAAAAATTTAATGCTATTATCCAACAAAAGAACAACTTACCAAGAGATAAAAATTTAACTTCTTTTCAAGAAAATTTATTTGAGTAGCGATGAGCTTTTATAATCGAATTTTATTAAAAATTAAATCACGTTTAGACAAGTTAAACGCAATAAGTTCCAGTGTAAAAATTCCAAATAAAGCTGTAATAGTTGGTTCATCTTTAAAAGGAGATATTAAACTTTCTGATAAAATCACTATCCATTCAAGTAATTTAAAAGGTAAAATTAGCATTGGAGATTCTACTAAAATTACGAACAGTATTCTCAAAGGGGAAATTGAAATTGGAGAGAATAACAAAATTCACGGGGCCACACTTTTAGGAAAAATTGCAATTGGTAGATATACTTCACTTTGGGGACCAAATTTAGACATACACTCTAATCAAAATGCAAGTGTGACAATTGGTAACTTCTGTTCTATTGCTCGGAATGTTACTTTTCAAACGTTTAATCATAATTTTAAAAAACCAACAAGCTACTTCATTGGGCAGAATTTCTTTGATGAAAAATGGGTTAATGAAAAAGTTTCAAAAGGAAATATTATGCTGGATAACGATGTTTGGATTGGAACCCATTGCGTAATCTTAACGGGTGTCAAAATTGGTAATGGAGCAATTATTGCTGCAAATAGCGTAGTAACTAAAGACGTTCCGCCTTATGGAATTATGGCAGGTAGTCCTTCAAAATTAATAGGTTATCGATTTGAACCATCCATAATCAAACAACTTGAAGAACTAGCATGGTGGAATTGGCCTGATGAAAAAATAGCGAAGAACAAAAGCTTTTTTGAAAATGAAATTTCAGAAGAAAGTTTAAGTAATTTAAAGCATGATTAGTGGCTTAGTATCAATAATTATTCCCGTTTTCAATCGTGAAAAGTTGATTGTTGAAACCTTAAACAGCATTCAAAATCAATCGTATACCAATTGGGAATGTATTATTGTTGATGATGGTTCAACGGATTCTACTGAAAATTGTATTCAAACTTTTGTTGAAAAAGATAAGAGGTTTGCCTATTATCATCGTCCTATAACGTATATAAAAGGAGCAAATTCATGTCGGAATTATGGTTTTGAAGTGAGCTCCGGTGAATTTATCAATTGGTTTGATAGTGATGATGTGATGTTGCCTGATTGTCTTGAGCAACGAATAAAAGCGTTTACACCAACCCTTGATTTTGTGATAGCTTCTGGTTATTATTGGAATCCAAGTGATGACACCCAATTTATTTTAAAAGTCGAACCAACCGATCAATTATATGTTGAATTTGCCCAATGGCGAATTAAAATTATCACCAATTCCGTGTTGTTTAGAAAAGCTTTTTTAGAGAACAAACCGTTATTTAATCCAGAAATGAAAAGAGGACAAGAAGCCGAGTTTTTTGCCCGACTTTTTTTTAAATGTCAAGCCAATCAATACCTTATTGTTCCACATTTAGGATTTCTATATCGGCAACATCAAGATACAAAATCTACTAAAAACAGCAATTATAACAAAGGATATAAAGAATCATTGTTTTTTTATCTTTTTGAAAATTTTAAAAGAAGCGAGCAAATTAAATCAATAGAATTACTTGATTATTTTTATGATAGATTGTTAAAACTATTCATAACAAGCAATCGAAATCAGCACAAAGAAGTAACACTATCTATCCTAAAGATGTTTTATCCACGGTTATTGAAGTATGATAAATTAAAAGCGTTAGAATTAATTTTTTTAGGAAGAGTGATGTATGTTTTCAAAAAATCACCTCAAAAGCTTAGAGACAGGTGGTTAAAATTCAAATTCAATTGGAATGAATAGATTGGTTTCCATAATAATTCCGACTTATAATCGAGCAGCTTTAATTAGTAAAACGCTCGAGAGTATTCAAAACCAATCATATAAAGATTTTGAATGTTTAATTGTTGATGACGGTTCTGAAGATGATTCAGAAGAAATTATTCAACTATTTATTGATTCAGACAACCGGTTTCAATTTCATAAACGACCATTGAACAGAATAAAAGGCCCTAATGCTTGTCGGAATTTTGGTTTTGAAAATGCCAAAGGTGAATTTGTTTATTTTTTTGATAGTGATGATTTTTTAAAACCAGATGCTTTAGAAACCTATATCAATGCATTTAAATCAGATACTGATGGTGTTTTAGCACAAGTTGAACGTGTCGACAGAAATACAGGTGTTTTACAGGATGTAAATCGTATTGATTCTGAAAACTTAATTGAAGATTATTTTTTAAACAAAGTATGCTATTTTGTTTGCGGAGTTTTATGGAAAAAATCTTATTTAAATCAACAAACAGAATTATTTGATGAAACCCTCGGTCACCATGACGAATGGGATTTTAATTTAAGAATGATTTATGCAAAAGCACGATTGGTAAAAATTCATAAACCTTTGGTAATCTATTATCAACATCAAAATTCATTTAAAAAGGAAATTCAAAAAGCGAATGATGTTCAAATAGAATCAGCTATAAAAGCTAGACTTAAACATTTAAAGTTATTAACCGACCAAAATCCTTCAAATCATAAAATTTATTCAAAACATATTGCTCATTTTTACAAAAAAACGGTACGAAATAAATTAATAGCTCATCAAAAAAATTGGTTTGTTTACTACAAAAAAGCATGTGTGTTATATTTTAAAAACAATTCATTTTTTTCAATATTTAAAATAACTTTTGGGATAATTTTATATTTGCTATTTAGAAAGGGATATTCTTTTTTTAACTAAATTTTCAAACATTTATATTTAGTTTTCATAATTAAATCTATTTTTACATTGTGTTGATATATCTACAGTTGAAAGAAAAATGAAAACAAAGTTCAATATCTTAGTTGTCGTTACAACTTTTCCCACAGTAACGGAAACTTTTATACTTAACCATATAACCGACCTTCTTGACAAGGGTCACCAGGTTACTGTATTTGCCTATGTTAAGCCTAAAAATCAACCTGAACACCAAATTTTTGCAGACTATAATTTAGATAAAATTGCGGTTACTCACTTTAAAAATTACGGTAATAAATTGAAGGTTATTGAAGAAGCCATCTTATTTTATAAAAAGTATTTTTTTCAAATTAATCACTTTAAGATTCTTCAGTTATTAAATCCATTTCAACTAAGTAAAAATTTAGAAAAACTCAAAATTTATTATGATTTACCAATATTATTATTTAAAAATGATTTTGATATTATTCATTGTCATTTTGGTTTTAATGGTAAAAAAGTTGCTGATGCCTTGGAACTTTCCATGTGTGGGGATGCCAAAGCAATAGTTTCTTTTCACGGTTCAGATTTGACTCCTTCAAAAATTGATTATTATAAAACATTGTACAAAGGTGTTTTTAATTATTTTAGTGCTTTCACAACAAATTCGGTTTATTTACAAAATATATTGTTGTCTGTAAAGTCAGACATTTCAAATCACCATATTATATCGGTTGGGTTCAAAGAAAAGTATTTGAAAAAACACTTAATAGAAAAACCAAAAGACAGCGTTTTTAACATTATTTTCTGCGGAAGACTAATCAATTGGAAAGCCCCTGATAGAGCCATAAAAATAGTGCATGAAATGATGAAAAAAGATTGTGAGAATGTCGTTTTGCACATCATTGGGAATGGTGAAATGATGCCACAGTTAAAAGCTTTAACTAAGGAATTGAATATGGAGTCTAACGTGATTTTTCATGGTACAATAAACCAAGAAAATGTATTTAAAATTATGGCTAATGGCTCAGTTTTTTTATATCCTGGAATTGAAGATCAAGATACGCAACGCACCGAAACTCAAGGATTAGTTCTTCAAGAAGCTCAATATTTTAAGTTGCCTGTTATTACCTCTAATGTTGGTGGAATCAAATACGGTTTGATTCCAAATGAAACCGGCTTTTTAATTGAAAGTGAGAACGAAGAGGATTTTGTAAAGAAATTAATCTTACTTTATAAAAATCCTGATTTAAGTAAGGATATGGGAGAAAAAGGTCAACGATATGTTTTGAATGAATTTGAAAGTGAAATTTTAGGAGATAAATTTATTGAGATTTATAATCAAATTAATCAATAAATGGCTAAAAAGTATTATACAAATACAAATTTTTTAATTTTTATAACAATATAATGGTAAATAATAACAACCCTTCTTTGGATGAGCAAGTAGCATTTTATAATTTCTATTGGAGTGATTTAAAGCCATTTGGAGACTATAAACTTCAAAGAATTATTGAACTTTTAAAAATATTAAAAAAATTAAGCAAGATTAAAAAAAATCCAAGAATATTGGATTTTGGCTGTGGTGACGGGCGTTCAGTTCCGGTTTGGTCATTAGTGGGGCCTGCGGATGGTTTTGATTTATCAGAAACAGCCATGAAAGAAGCATCACTTCGTTACCCTTATATAAACTTTAAATTTGGTGATGCGTGCAATTCATCTTATGATTCTAATAAATATGATATTATTATTTCTCAAGAAGTTATTGAGCATATCATTGATCAAGATAAATATATAGAAGAATGTAATAAGTTATTGTTAAGTAATGGTTTTTTAATTTTAACCACTCCAAATAAATATTATTTTGACAGGCTAAAAGGCGGGAATTATTCACGGCAACCCATAGAAAATATATTATACCCAACGGAATTGAAAAAAATAGTTTCTAAAAAATTTAAGATTAAATCTTGTCATTCATTAATTCAGGCAAAGGGAGATTTTGGAATTTATAAGTTTATTTCTAATAAGTATGTTCAATTTTTAGTAAAAAGGTTGGGTTTGAGTAATTGGTTTTATGAATTGACAAGTAAAAAATTATTAAATCTTCATTTGGTTATTGTTGCTCAAAAAAAATAGCTTTTGTTTTATAAAAACTATAGTTTATTCATTTCTTTTTTTGAGGTATAAAAAGTGCTAATCTTTATGTTTTTAATTCATTAAGATTTTATCTTTGGGTTTTAATTTATAATAATATAATTTCATGAATTATCGGAGTTTGAAATTAAAATTTAGAGTCGCTATAGCAAAGATATTTATATATTATTTATTTAAGTTTTATGTTATTGATAATGCTATTTTGATAAAAGATATTCAATATAATTTTAAACAACGAGCAACCTTTAAAAATGTTTCTTTATTTAAACAATTACATCATTTATTAATTTACTATCCTGAATTTGCTTTTTTATTTTTTTGGAGAATAAACAGTAATTTCTTTTTATGGAAAGTTTTATTCTTAAAACAATATTCATGTAAAATTTTTAAGAGTACAAAAATAAAAGGTGGGATTGTTGCTTATCATCCATTTGGAACAGTAATTAACGCAAAAATGATTGGGGAGAATTTTATTTTTAGAAATGGACTAACGATTGGTAATAAAGGTAACAACAATAGTTTATTACCTATAATTGGAGATAATGTTGAGGTAGGGGCAAATGTTGTTATAATCGGACCCATCTCTATTGGAAATAATGTTATTATAGGTGCAGGATCTGTTGTTGTCAAAGATATTCCGGACAATGTTATAGTGGCGGGTAATCCTGCCAAGGTGTTAAAACAGAATTGTGAAATTAATTAATATTTATTATTAGACATTTTCAAAAGGGTAAAAATATTTTTAGCAATTTTTTGATTAGATAAATGGTATGAAAATAGTAAGTATAATATCGCCTGTTTATAATGGTGCTAACTTTTTACCGGCTTTTATCGAACATTTAAAAGACTTTACCTTTAAAGATTTTGAACTTATATTTGTTGATAATAACTCTATTGATAATTCGATTGAAGTTTTAGAACAGTTATTGCCAAATTCAGAATTTGAATATAAAATTTTAACGGAAAGTACTCAAGGTTCAGGATTTGCCAGAAATAAAGGATTAAAAAATGCCTCAGGAAAATATGTTACTTTTATTGATTGTGATGATTCAATAGATTACAGAAAATTAGAAACAGATATTCAACTGTTAGAAGAAAATGAAGTAGATTTTGTTTTGTGTAGAACTGAGCGAAAATATACTGATGGTAGAAAGATGATTCAGCCTTTAAAGGGTATTGAAGAAGGTATTCTAGAGCCGCCATTGTTGGGTATTGTTTGGTTGAAAAATTATTTTTATTTACAAGGTCCCGGTGCAATTTTAGCCAAAAGAGAAGTTTTTGAAGATTTGGGGGGGTTCCATACTTTAAAAACAGGACAGGATACTTTTTTATATATCAGATTAGGCCTAACATATAGAGGCTATTTTTACAATAAAGTTTTTAACTTTTATTGGAGACATTCAGAATCAACAATTTCTAAACGAAATAAGCAAGAAAACGCAACTTTGTTGTCTTATTTTGAACTTAGAAAAAATTTATTTCAAGATGATATTGTTTCAAAAAATGTTGAAGCGAAAGGAATTTTAAAAAAACAATTAAATTCTGATATTTTAAGATTACACAATAAAAAAATTAAATTATCAAATTTGATTGATGATAAAAAGTTAGAAGGTTTTAAATTAAATTTAATCTTGTTTAATCCAATAAGTTTATTAATTAATAAAAAAATTTCACATATAAAATATAATCCTTTTTATCAGTTATGGCTAAGAACAAGATAAAAATTCTTTTTACTATTCCGAATTTTGATACCGCCGGAAGCGGAAAAGTACTATATGATTTGGCAAAAAATCTTGATAAAAACAGATTTGAGGTTTCAATTGCCTGTCGAAATTCAAAAGGTATATTTTTTAAAGAAGTAGAATCCTTGGGTCTTCCAATTTATTTTTTAGAAACTACAGTTAATTATAAACCATTTTTTTCTTTTTTTAATCGGATTAAACCCTTTAAAGAATTTATAAAACAAAACAATTTTGATATTGTACATTCATGGCATTGGAGTAGTGATTGGACAGAAATTATATCAGCTAGACTTGGAGGAGCAAAATTTATTTTTACCAAGAAAGCAATGAGTTGGGGAAATATTCATTGGAAAATAAAATCATATTTAGCAAATTTTATAATTACAATTAATCATGAAATGATTGATTTTTATCCATACAAAAAAAACCAACAGTTGATCCCGTTAGGCTTAGATGTTACTTATTATAATCCTGATTTTTTTGAGAAAGAAGTAAATCTAAGATTTTTTAAAATTATAACAGTAGCTAATTTGGTTCCGGTTAAAGGGATAGAAGTGTTAATAAAAGCTATTAAATTAACAAATGAGAAATCAATAGTGTTAGATATTTTAGGTGATGATAGAGATCCGTATGTAAATGATTTAAAGAAGCTTATAATTGAATTGGAACTTGAATCTCAAATACGTTTTTTAGGAAAAAAGCCAGATGTTAGGCCTTTTATTAAAAATTCAGATTTATATATTATACCAACATTAAACGAAGGAAGGAAGGAAGGAATGCCAATGGCACTTGTGGAAGCAATGAGCATGTCTATTCCGGTCTTAGGTTCAAATATTTCTGGAATTAATTTTGTGCTAAAAGATTTTACAAATTTACTTTTTGAACCTGGTAATGAAAAAGAGTTGAGCAAAAAAATTAGTTTTTTCTATACTATGAATGAAGAAGAAAGAAATAAAGTTGGAAAACTTTTGAGGGATTATACAGTTACTAATTTTACTATTGAAAAATGTATTCTCCAACATGAAGAGCTTTATAAAAGAATCTTAGAAAAATAATGAGCATAAATTATAAAACGGATATAATTCCATCGACACCTTTTTTTATAGGTGAGAAAAAAACATATGATTTGAAAGCAATTTGTGTTTTTGCCGCTACCGGTTTTTTTCTGGATGACGATACTTATTTTCAAGAACAAAAAGTTTTAAAGCCTGCATCAGATTATGTTATTAATGATTTTAGCAATGCAATAGAATCAAATATGCCTTATTTTAAGTGGCATTATTCACCCGTTGATCGGCCTTTGTCTCAAATTGTTTCTGAATTCGCATCTCTTTTCGAAAAAATAATAGACGAACAAGTTGGAAATAAAAAAGTAATTCTCCCATTATCAGGTGGATTAGATAGTAGAACCCAAGCTGCCGCTTTAACTTATTTGAAGAAAAATGTACAAGCTTATAGTTATGAATTTGAAGATGGGCATAATGAAACCAATTATGCAGAACAAATAGCAAAAGTTTGTGATTTTCCATTTCAAAAATGGATTATACCTAAAGGCTATTTGTGGAAAAATATCGAACATATTGCGGAAATAAACGGTTGTTATACCGAATTTACTCATTCTCGCCAAGCTGCAGTTTTGGATAAATTTCAACACATGGGTGATGTTTTTAGTTTGGGTCACTGGGGTGATGTGTTATTTGATGACATGAAAGTAGCTGATGATATGTCATTTGATGAGCAAACTGCAATGCTTTACAAAAAAGTGCTTAAAAAAGGAGGGATGGAATTGGCTAAAGCATTATGGAAAAGTTGGAATATTGAAGGTGATTTTGAAAAATATTTAAAAACCAGAATTGAATTTTTACACAGTCAAATTAAAATAACTAACAATGCCAATGCTCAAATTAGGGCTTTCAAGAGTTTATTTTGGGCTCCGCGTTGGACTAGTGTTAATTTATCCTATTTTCAATCTGTGAAGCCAATTACATTGCCGTATTATGATTATAGAATTTGTGAATTTATTTGCACCATTCCAGAAAAGTATCTTGTTGGAAGACAAATCCAAATTGAATATTTGAAATTTAGAAACCCAGCTTTAGCTAAAATTACTTGGCAAGATCACAGACCATTTAATTTATATTCCTATAAATGGAACAATTTACCTTGGAATATTCCCTATCGAATTTTGCAAAAAAGTAAAAAAATACTATTTAGAAATAATTCTATTGTAAATAATTACGAGAATCAATTTTTAGGAGAATCAAATGAAAAGTTTTTAAAACATTGGCTTTTTGATAACAAAGATTTTGATGCATTTATTAATCCTGAACTAGTGAAGGAATTCTATGCAAAATTTAAAAACACAAATTCTTTACTTTATTCTCATCCGGTCAGTACACTTCTAACGTTTTCCTTGTTTTGTAAAATAAATAGGAATGAAGAATAAAAGAATTGCTATTTATACAGGAGAACTTCCTCCGCCTACCTTTGTAGACAGATTAATTTTAGGATTGGCTGAACAAGGGCATACTATTTATTTGTTTGGAGCAATTCAAAAGGGAATGACCAATTATCCCAAAAATATTAAAGTTATTGGCTACACTAATAAATGGAATAAAATTGGCCACCTACTAAAATATAGTTTGTTATTATATTTTTTCAAGCATGCAGATAAAAAAAAATTAGACAACATAATTAAGAGTGTTGGAAATTCAACTTATTTGAAAAAGATGAAATATTATCCCATTTTATATCATCATCCGGATATATTTCATTTACAATGGGTGAAAGGTATTTCAGATTGGATATGGATAAAAGAATTTAATATGAAATTAGTTGTGAGTTTAAGAGGAGCTCATATTAATTATAGTCCAATATGTCATCCAGAAATTGCTGACCAATACAGAAAATGCTTTCCTGAAGTAGATTTTTTTCACGCTGTTTCCAATGAAATTGAAAAGGAGGCATCAAAATATGGCGATATTAATAAAAAAACAAAAGTAATCTACAGTGGTTTACCAATTTTGAAAGAAAATAATTTTGAAATCAGTAATTCATCAGGAACTGTAAATATTATTTCAATAGGTAGAGGACATTGGATAAAAGGGTATTCTTATGCATTGGATGCAATGTCTATTTTAAAACAAAAAGGATTCAAATTTACTTATACAATTATTGGATTAGGTCAAAATGAAGAATTACTTTTTCAAAGAAATCAATTAGGTTTAAACAATGAAGTTACTTTTATAGATAAAGTACCTTTTGAAAAAGTTGAAAAATATTTGATAAAATCAGATATTTTACTTCTATCAAGCACTAAAGAAGGTATCGCAAATGTTGTAATAGAAGCGATGGCTCTTGGAGTACAGGTTGTTTCAACAGATTGTGGAGGTATTTCAGAATTGATTGTTAACAAAGAAAATGGTTATATAGTACCAATACGTAATCCCTTGGCAATTGCAGAAGCTATTGTTTATACACAATCTTTAACAATAGAAAATAAAATCAATCTTATTGAAAAGGCTAAAAATAAAGTTGAAAGTCAGCATGAAATAAAAAGAATGATTCAAGCATTCAATGAACTATATGTACAATGGGATGAAGAATTTGAGAAGTAAAAAAATTGGATTGGTTTTGCCAAATGTTCCGGCCTATTCGGAGACTTTCTTTACATCTATGATTAAAGGACTTCAGAAAAATGGTTTCGAAGTCATTTTATTTGTGGGTGGAAAGCCATCAAATTCCTTTGTCTTAACTAAAGTTGTTTCAGCTCCTGATTTTTCCGTTCGACTTAAATTAATAGTTGAAATGTTGATAATTATTCGGACTTTATTATCAAATCTTAAAAAAGCAATTTGTTTGTTTAGTTTAAGTAGAAAAGACGGTGCAACTGCTCTTGATTCAATTCGTATAGTTTTGATTAATAATCACTTTTTGCCTTATAAATTAGAGTGGCTTCACTTTGGTTTTGGGACAATGGCTCTTCAAAGAGAAAATGTAGCTCAGGCAATTAATGCAAAAATGGCGGTAAGTTTCAGAGGATTTGATTTGTATATTTATCCAACAAAACATATTAATTGTTATCAAAAATTATTTTCAAAAAAGGTTAGGTACCATGTGCTTTCTAATGAGATGAAAGTAACTTTAATAGAAAATGGTATTTCTGACCAATTCATCTTTAAAATTACCCCGGCTATTGATTTTGAGTCTTTTAAAAGAACAACACCTTTCAGTTTTGATAGTCCTATTCGTTTTTTAACAGTAGGAAGGTTGCATTGGAAAAAAGGACTGGAATATACGTTAGAAGCCTTATTTTATTTTAAACAGAATAATAATATTCCATTTGAATATAGAATTATTGGAGAAGGAATTGAGAAAGAACGTTTGAAATTTGCTGTTTACCAATTGGGTTTAACTGAAAATGTTATATTTGTTGGAAAAGTATCCCAGCAAGAAGTAATTAAACACATGGAACAAAGTCATGTTTATTTACAATACAGTTTGCAAGAAGGATTTTGCAACGCAGTTTTGGAAGCACAAGCAATGGGACTTTTTTGTATTGTTAGTGATGCAGACGGATTGAATGAAAATGTTTTGGATGAAGAAACAGGCTGGGTTGTTCCAAAAAGAAGCCCAAAATTATTAGCTCAAATAATAGAGAAAGTTATTGGATTAAATGAAATTGAAAAAAATGAAATTAGAAGAAATGCAATTGGAAGAGTTAAAGAAGAGTTTAATTTAACTAAGCAAAATCAAGAATTTAGATCATTTTACACAGATTTATCATAAAAAGAATTCATGTTATTTAACTCAATCGAATTTTTTGTTTTTCTACCTCTGGTATTTTTTCTTTATTGGATATTACAAAAACAAAAATTATCTCTTCAAAACGGATTGCTTTTAGTAGCGAGCTATTATTTCTATGCTTGTTGGGATTGGCGATTCCTTTTTTTATTGATGTTCTCTACAGGATTAGATTATTTGGCAGGTTTAATGATGCAAAAAGCTAAGAAAGAAGCCAATAGAAAGTTTTGGTTTTGGCTCACCATTTCAATAAATATTGGTTTTTTAGGTGTTTTTAAGTATTATAACTTTTTTGTTGATTCTTTTGCAAATCTAATAGGTAACTTCGGGTTTCAAGTTCATTATACTACACTAAATATTATTCTTCCGGTTGGAATTTCTTTCTATACATTTCACGGACTTTCATATGTCATCGATATTTATAAAAGACGCATTAAACCGGAACATAATTTTGTAGAATATGCTTTATTTGTGAGCTATTTTCCTTTGCTAGTGGCTGGTCCAATCGAACGTGCAACGCATTTATTACCGCAAATCAAGAAAAAAAGAAATTTTGATTATCACAAAGCTATTCAAGGTGTTAAACAAATTATCTGGGGTTTATTTAAAAAGGTTGTTGTGGCCGATAATTGTGCTTTTTTTGTCAATCAAATTTTTGATAATTCAGCTAATTATTCAGCACCCGAATTATGGTTGGGAAGCATTTTATTTGCCTTTCAAATTTATGGTGATTTTAGTGGTTATTCCGATATTGCCTTAGGAACTTCAAAATTATTTGGGATTGATTTACTCAGAAATTTCAATTTCCCCTACTTTTCAAAAGACATCGCTGATTTCTGGCGACGTTGGCATATTTCGCTCTCCACTTGGTTTAGAGATTATTTATATATTCCATTAGGTGGCAGTAGAGGTTCAAAATGGCAAAGTGTAAAAAACACCTTTATCATTTTCTTAGTCAGTGGATTTTGGCATGGAGCTAATTGGACATTTATTATTTGGGGACTTATTCATGCGATTTTATTTATGCCATTACTTTTATCTGATTCCAATCGAAGTTCTTTACAACAAGTAGGTTATAAATTGGTAGATATATTTAAAATAAGCTCTACTTTTGCTTTTGTGTGCATTGCTTGGATATTTTTCAGAGCTGATTCATTAAAAGATGCTTGGATTTATTTTACCGGTATGATTGATTTTTCTGATTTAAGTTATGATTTGTTTATTAAAAATTCAAAGTATAGTTTATTAACAGGTATTTGTTTCCTATCAATTTTTTGGTTATTACAAATAGAATGGAAGAATGTGAAAAATAATAATTATGAAATACAACTAAATAAAATTCAATTAATTACCCTAATTTGTATGATATTTTTTATGGGTGCTTTTAAAAATCAATTGAGTTTTATTTATTTTCAATTTTAATCAATGAAAAGATTTTTAATTAAAATAGGAATATATGGTTTTGTTATTTTTATAGTATTAAATCTTATTTCATTTATGTGTTTGTTTTTTTTAGCAAATTCAACTTTCTATAAGCAACAGTTTATTAAAAATGGTATTAATCAAGTTTCGTTTGATTATGTAATTTTGGGTTCAAGTACAGGGCTAACAACACTTGATACGAAGCAGATTGACTCAATAACTAATAAAAAGGGATTAAACATTAGTATGGATGATTCTGCATTAAGTTCCCAATATTTAATGTTGCAGCATTTTTACAATTGTGGTAAAAAAACAAATAGTCTTATTTTATGTGTCATGCCAGATGATTTAGAAACCATAAATCCCAAGGTAAATGGCAATGATAATCGATTTATACCTTTTATAAGTGATTATAATGTTTATAATTATTTTCGTGAAATTGATGGTGAAAATAAGAATGTTTATTTATTGTCTAACTATTTTCCTTTAGTTGGTTTAAGCTATTTCAATACAGAATTGTTTTATCCATCCTTAGTATCAATATTTAATCCTTCGGCTAGAAATCGTTTTGATGATAAGGGTAATTATAGTTATCCAATAGATAATTCTAATAAGAAATTCAAAAACGCAGAGAATTTAATCCGAACAATTGAATATAAGAATCCATATTTGAATAAAGTAATTAATTTTTGTAACGAAAATAATATTAAACTTACGCTTTATCAATCACCAATTTATAATACAAAAATCATATTCCCTAAAACGGTAAATATTATTAATCATTCAGATTTTCTAACAAACCCCGATTGTTTTTATGATCGAATTCATGTTAATACGAAGGGGAGAGAGTTATGTACAAAAAAGGTAGTTGAAATGTATTTTAATGAAAACCAAAATACAGATTAACTATGATTTTTTATTTTTTGAAATATATCAGGCCTATATGGTACTTTAATTTGAAACCTCAAATTGACAATGGTTATTTCCCTACCCTTAAACAAATAGAAGAATCTGGTTTACAAATTGAACTTGATTTTAATTATTTAAGTAAAGAATCTCAACTAAGAGATTTAGCTTGGACCGCTTTTCAATCCGGTTTTATAAATAAACAGTATCAACCAGGTTTGAAGTTTTGGGAAGAGGTTAAAATTCCTATAATTGATGAATATTATTTTTTAAGAAAAAATGTTCATAAAGCGTGGGTGTTTTATGTCCTAATAATTAGAATTATAACATTTCATAATCCTATAACTGAACTTTTATGTTTTTTTAAAACTAGAAAAACAAAAAGGGTTGAATATTTAAAACAAATTTATCAATTTTCTGATTATGAATCTTTCGAAAGTAAATTGCTGAATTCTAAACCTTTTATTTCTGTCGTTATTCCTACTTTAAACAGATATAATTATCTTAAGGATGTTATGAAAGATTTGGAAAATCAAACATATAAAAATTTTGAAGTAATAGTGGTGGATCAATCTGAACCATTTCAGGAAGAGTTTTATGAAAATTGGAAATTAAATTTGACGTATTGGAATCAAACAGAAAAAGCATTATGGAAAGCTAGAAATGAAGCAATAAGAAAGTCAAAAGGGGATTTAATATTATTATATGATGATGATTCGTTAATTGATTCAAATTGGATTGAGGAGCACATAAAATGTTTGGATTATTTTAATGCAGATTTGTCTTCAGGTGTTTCTATCAGTAAGACCGGAGCTGAAATCCCAAAGCATTACAGCTATTTTCGTTGGAGCGACCAATTAGATACAGGGAATGTAATGTTAAAAAAAGAAATATTTTATACAATAGGTTTTTTTGATTTACAATTTGAGAAGCAACGAATGGGAGATGGAGAATTTGGTTTGAGATGCTATTTGAACGGGTATAAAAATATATCAAATTATAGAGCAAAAAGAATTCATTTGAAAGTGAGTGAAGGGGGATTAAGACAAATGGGAAGCTGGGATGGTTGGCGACCGAAAAAAATGTTTGATCCAAGACCAATTCCCAGTGTTTTGTATTTAGCTCGAAATTATTATGGTTCAAAGTCTGCGAAATATTATATATTTAGCGCAGTTTTGCCGTCTTTGATTCCTTATAAATACAAAAAAAACAGGATGTTAAAATTAGTAAGTATACTATTAGTGCCTTTCCTTTTCCCTTTAATTTGCTATCAAGTAGTAAAGTCATGGAAATTAGCATCATTAAAATTAAAAGAAGGACAAAAAATTCACTTTTCTTAATTTCTAAGAAATGTTTAAGTTAAAATAAAAAAATGAATAAAATTATCAGGTTATTATATACCTATTTGCCAAAAAAGTGGATACTTTTTTTAGGAAAAAGTAACGGGTTAAAATTTCTCAGAGATTTGGTTTTAAGACCAAATAATAAAGAGGTTATTATTGATGAATTAGTAACTTGGGGAAAGGGAAAATTTTATTTTTTTGCACCAATAAAAGTTGCAACAAAAGCTAAAAATAAAGGAATTGAAAATTTACTTTTAAAGAATACTTTACAACTATTTAAAAATGATAATTTTACAAATCCTACTATCTTGGATGTGGGTTCTAATTATGGTTTTATAAGTCTTGCTTTGCAATCAAATCTGACAAGTCAAACATCTATTTTTTCTTTTGAGCCACATCCAGAAATTGTTAAAGCATTTTCTAGAAGTATTTTAAAAAATGATATCAAAAATATTATTCTTGAAAATGTTGCAGTTGGAAATGATAATGAACTGATTGAAATTAATTTATTCGGACAAACCAGTAATATTTTAGATACCGGAAATAAAGTAGTTCAGAAAGTTAAAATAAATCAAATTAAATTAGATGATTATTTACTTGATCGAAATATTATTCCAAATTTTATAAAAATAGATGTGGATGGTTATGAATTGAATGTTTTAAAAGGTTTGCAAGACACAATAAATAAATATAAACCAATTATGGTAGTAGAAACTAATGATAGTGAGGAAGTGTTACAGTTTTTAAAGAATTGTAATTATAAATTACTTAATTTAAATTTAAAAGAGTTTAAGGGTATTCCAAATAATGTTTTTTGTATAAATTAGAGTTGAAAAATATTGTTCTTTTAGCTTCAGAATTTCCGCCTCTACCCGGTGGTATTGGAAATCATGCCTATAATTTAGCTTTAAACTTTTCTAAATTGGGACATAATGTTACAGTTATAACAGATTACAGGGTTAATCAAAAAGAAATTGAGATTGATTTTGATTCTTCTTTGCCTTTTTTGGTAATTAGAATTGAGCGAAAAAATAATTTGTTATTTACTTATTTAAATAGAATTTTAGCTGCAAAAAAAACCATTAATAAACATAAAAATTCAGTGATATTTGCTTCAGGCAGATTTTCATTGTGGACAGTAGGCATTTTGAATTTTTTCAAAAAAAATAAGAATTCATTTTCGGTTATTCATGGTTCTGAATTATTTTCAGGTAATTATTTTGAACAAAAATTAACAAAATATAGTTTGTCATCATTTCACAAAAATATTGCGGTTTCAAATTTTACACGAGATTTAATAAGTAAAGTAAATCCCAATCTTGAAGTAGAAGTTATTAATAATGGTTTTTCTAAAATAGATATTGAAGAAGGAGAAGTTTTTAACAAAGTTAAAGATAAATTATCAATAATAACTGTTGGAAATGTTTCACAAAGAAAAGGCCAACAAAATGTAATTAGAGCCTTACCTAGTTTACTAGTTAAATATCCTAAAATTCAGTATGAAATTGTTGGAATCCCAACAGAAAAAGAATCTTTACTTAATCTGGCCACTCAATTAGGTGTTGATGATCATGTATATTTTCATGGTGCAGTTAGTAATAATGAATTGAAATATTTATTAAAAAAATCAACCGTTTTTTTTATGTTAAGTAATGTGTTGTCAAATGGCGATGTAGAAGGTTTTGGTATTGCAATTTTAGAGGCTAATTCACTTGGGATTCCAGCGATTGGCTCAAATAATTCAGGTATTTCAGATGCAATTAAACATAAATTCAGCGGATTAGTAGTGGACTCTAAAAATAGTGAAGAAGTTTCGGCTGCATTTGACTTAATTATGAAAGATTATGAAGTTTATTCCGAGAATGCAATTCAATGGTCATTTAATTTTCAATGGGATTTAATTATACAAAAATACAATCAGGTTATAGAATTATGAAAAGGAAAAAATTAGTAATTATTTCTCATACTGAGCATTTTTATAGTAAAGGTGAAATAGTAGGGTGGGGAGCCACAATAAACGAAGTGAACTTTATTGCAGATTATTGGGATGAAGTTGTTCATGTTGCCTGTTTGCACAAGAAAGATGTTCCTAAAAGTTCATTACCTTATTCGAAAAAAAATATTTTTTTCCAATCAATACCACCATATGGAGGAAAGAAAATTTTAGATAAAATATTAATCTTATTTAAAATTCCAATTATTATTATTACTGTTTTAAAAAGTATTAAAGGAGCATCAGAAGTCCAATTGCGTTTACCAACTTCAATGGGCTTATTTTTACTTCCAATGTTTTCATTTATAATTCCTAGGAAATTTACATTTTGGGTTAAATATGCTGGTGATTGGAATCAAAAAAAACCGCCTTTTTCAAATAGATTGCAACGTTATTGGCTTAGAAAAAATTGGTCTAAATGTAATGTTACGATTAATGGTTTTTGGCAAAATCAGCCAAGTCATTGTAAGTCATTTGAAAACCCTTGTCTCACAAAAGAAGATATTCTTAATGGTGATAAGATTGCAAAAAATAAAAAATTTCAGAAACCATTTACATTCTGTTTTGTTGGAAGGATGGATGAAGTTAAAGGGATTTCAAAAATCATAGATTCATTTAAAGGAGTTTCTTCTGAAGATATTAAAGTTATCCATATGATTGGAGATGGAATAGATTTTCATATATATAAAGAGGATTCAAAATATTTGTCAGATAAAATAATTTTTCATGGTTTTCAAGATAGAAATTATGTTCATAAATATTTAAAAGAAGCACACTTTTTTTTACTGCCAAGTTCGGCAGAAGGATTTCCTAAAGTTGTTGCGGAAGCTGCTTGTTATGGAGTTATTCCTATCGTTTCAAATGTTGGAAGTATTTCTCATTATATTGATGAAACAAATGGTTTCGTGTGGAATATTAAAAATAATAAAATTACCTATGAATCAATATTAAAGAAAGCAATTGATTCAAATTCTAACGAATTAAATATTAAATCTAATAAAATTTTAAACGTATCATCATTATTTACTTTTGATAACTATCTGCAAAAATTAAAAAGTAATATACTAGAAAAATAAAGAGTTTTAAGGAATACATCTGCTAAATGTTTACAGAACTTCTTATTATTAAAAATGTATATTATTTTATTTTAATTGAATTATACTACCTTTGAAAAATAATCTAAATTAGTATAATTTGTAATTCTTTAGATTTCATTTATTTTCTTCTTTACTTTACATTATATGAACACTGTTTCAATTAATAAAAATAATAATAAGAGTTTTAAGCCTATCAATCAATTCTCATATTTAGTAAGAGATAATTCGCATTTTGTTTTAATTTCTTTAATGATTTTTTCTTATTTTTATAATTTACCTGTATTATTTTATAGTGCTAAAGGCGATAATGAATTAAGACTATATGATCTTTTAGGTGTTTTTGTATTTTATATATTTATACAAAATTTTAAATTTTATTACATTGTAATAAAAAAAATTGATGTATTCAAATGGTTATATTATTTTGTTTTGTGGTGCTCATTTTCAATTATTCTCACCTTTTTATTTAGCGTTTTTAATGATAAATTGAGTTCTTTTTTTCAATCAGTTCTATATTTGTATCATCTTTGGGTTTTTTTTATTACATCTATTTTATTTTATGTAATAAGTTTTAATAAAAACAGATTGAAATTGTTTGTGTATTTACTACTGATTTTTTCAACGCTTTCGTGTTTGGTTATTGTACTTCAAAATTTCTCAATCATACCTTTTCTTTGGAGTGATATTTATTATAAAGGTTATGCAGGCTTTTTGTCCGGCACACTAGGCCCTAATAAAATTGTAACAGGAATGTTCTCTTTAATAATGTCAATTTTTGCAATTGGACTAGTATTTAATAAAAAAATAGAAATTAATAAAGTATTTGTAATATTAGTTATTTTTATAAATTTATATGTTTTATTATTATCAGGGTCTAGAACTAGTTATGTTGGATTGTTAGTATTTATTGTGTTTTTTTCATTTTATAAAACAGGAGGTTTTGTTTTTTTTTCAATTTCGATTGGTTCTTTTTTTGCTTTTTTTATAATGTCTAATCCAGGTTTATATGAAAAGATGAATGATGTGATTTCTAATAGGGTTATTAACAAGATTGAAGATGACCAAGATATTGAGAATGCGAATGTTGGTAAATTATATGAAGATTTAGGTGCAGGACGAGGGAGGTTATCGATGAATTATATAAATTATTTAGGAAATTATCCGGAAGTTATTCCTTTTGGTATGGGTTTTAATAATCGAATTACCAAAGGTTTTTCTGCTCACAATATGTACTTAAATGTAATTAAAGAACTAGGTTTAGTAGGATTTGTGCTATACTTTGGATGGCTATTGAAATATCTTCAAATATCATTTAAAAATTATAGTGGTTATGCTTTGGCATTAAAAGGATTGATATTATCAATGCTAGTAGCTCTTTTTTTTGGAGAACATCTTTATATTTACCGGCCATTATTTGCTATTTTAGGTTTATTTTTAATAGTTGTTAATGCATTAATCTCATCATTACATAATAATGAATCCTGAAGAAACTAATTCAATAAAAAATATTGCAGTTATTATTCCATTTTATAATGCTTCTACTAAAATAAAAGAAGTGGTAGCTGGCATACCAATTTCTGTAAATCATTTAATTATAGTTGATGATTGTAGTATAGAGATATTGCCTGAAGAAGCTATTTTGAGCGTTATTAATTCAGTAACTAAGGTTACATTTATAAAAAATGAAAAAAATCTTGGTGTTGGTGGAACAACTAAAATAGGTTTTTTGAAAGCTATTGAATTAAAGTGTGATGTTGTTGTTAAAATAGATTCAGATAATCAAATGGATTTAAGTTATTTGCCAATAATGATATCCTCTCTAGTAAATAATGAAGCAGGATACGTAAAAGGCAATCGGTTTAGAGATATGAAAGCTCTTAAGAAAATGCCTTTTGTTAGAAGATTTGGAAACTTAATTTTGTCTTTTTTAATAAAAATAGCAACGGGTTATTGGAATGTTTTTGATCCAACAAATGGTTATTTTGCTTTAAAAACAAGTATTTTAAAGGAATTGGATTTTGATAAAATTTCTAATCGTTATTTTTTCGAAACGTCATTAATTGCTCAATTATATTATCTTAATGTCAAAATAAAAGATATTACCATGCCAGCAATTTATGGAGATGAAAAATCTAGTATGAAAGTTTGGCAAATGCCGTTGTTGTTTTCTTGGAATTTATTGAAACTCTTTATTAAAAGAGTTATTAAACAATATTTTCTATATGATTTTAATATTGCATCTATATATATTCTTTTTGGAATTCCTCTTTTTAGTTTTGGAGTTATTCACGGTATTTATAGCTGGATTTATTATTCTACTCATCATATGCTTGCTCCAACAGGTACAATTATGTTAGTTACCTTGACAATTATTTTAGGGTTTCAATTTTTGTTACAAGCTATTCAGTATGATATACAGAATTCACCTAATGTAAGTCGAAATGAATAGATTAAAATGGTTTTTACTAATTTTTGTGAACTTCACAATTGCTGCTGGATTTTATAAAAGTAATTTAGAGGCTAAAGTTGAAGATATCTCTTCTGATTTGGCCAATATAATTCCAATTTGTAAAAAAATTGACAACCCAAAATTATATCAAAATGACTTATATCTAAACAACATTGAGGATGTTGAATATTATACTCCTTTCTTTGTACAGTCTTTGAGGTTTTTCGCAAAATTTGTAGAATATGATTATTTACAAGCCCTAAATTTACTTAGTTTTTGTGCACATTTTATCTATGGTTTAAGTTGGTTTATGTTGTTGTTTAGCCTTAAAAAAGATTATTGGTTAGCTTTGTTTTTTTCTGTTTTTATTAGAGGAATATTATGGCCTCCAGGAGGTGAGTTATTAGGTATTTCAGATTTGTGGACCATAATGCCTCGAACTGTTTATTCTGCTTTTTTACCTATACCTTTTTTAATTTATTTTAAATTAAAAAAATATAACTTAATAGTAGCCTCTTTTGTTTTGGGATTGATATTTAATTTTCATCCTATAACTGGATTAGGAGGAATAATCCTCTATTTTTCAATATTTGTTTTGTATAATTATTATTTATTAAATGAAAAAATACTAAATATAGGGAAGAAATTATTGATTGCACTACTGTTTTGCTTTATAGGAATGTTGCCATTTATAATAACTTATGCTACAAAAGTAGATAATGTTATTTCTTTTGATCAAGCTCTTTTTAATAAAGCATTTTTATCTAGAATACCAAGTAAATTTAACAACCCTATCCGTTATATTCTTGATTGGAATAGGCCTGTAATGTATTTTTTTGGCATCCTTTTTATTGTATATTATTTTTTTGATTCTTCAAAAAATAAATTCAATTTTAAAATTTTATTTATTTCAGCATTTGTTTTATTTTTTACAGCAAATTTTTCTGTTTATATTGAGAATTTAATAAATATTTTGTTTAATAAAAATATTCGAATGTCATTCCAACTTATTAGATATCAAAAGTTAATAATTCTTTTATTTCAAATAGGACTGTTTTTAATGCTAATAGAAATATTTAAATTGTTATCACCTCTTAACAAGTATAAGCCATATATGTTTTTCGGCTATCTAGTTTTATTGTTTTTTTCTACATCACCACTTTTATCAAGAATTCCAATAATAGGAGATGATTTAACAACATCTGTTTTGCCTAAATCAATGAGTTGTTACTCAGATAATTTATCAAATTATAATCTATCAAAAATGATTGATTATGTTAAAAAAAACACAGAAAATGATGCTGTTTTTTATGGTTCTTATTTAATCAGAACGGGAGCTAATAAACCAGTCATTTTGGATTCTAAAGGTGCAGGTATGCTTATTGAAGGTAATCCAGCTAAATTTATTAATTGGTATTATGATAAATCCAAGTTTAAAACTTTAAGTACAAATGATAAGATTGTATTTTTGAAAAATAAAAATGCTGACTATATAATTGATGACAAATCATGGGATGATTTAATACCAATAAAAAAGATAGGAGATATTTACTTATATAAAATAAATTTTGATGAAAGAGACTAAAATTAAATTCAAAAATGCAATTTCTGAAATTTTAAAGAAACAAGGAACAGATGAGGTATTGTCAGAAGCAGCATTACCGGCTTATGCTCATAAAAATCCTATCATTGATTATATATTTTGGAAAAGATTGTCTGTTGCAAAAAGATTTATTATTGAACAGGTTATGCCGGATTCAAAAATATTAGATTTTGGATGTGGAACTGGTATTTTTTCATATGATTTGGCAAAAAATGGTTTTAATTTGACATCCTTAGATTTAGATTTATCTCCTTTAAAACTATTAAAAACTCAAATACAGTATCCTGAAAGTATAAATTTTATTCAAGATGATTTTTTGACAATGAATTTTGAAACTCAAAAATTTGATGTAATAGTTGCTTTAGATGTTTTAGAGCATATTTCATTAGATGTTTTACCTATTTATTTAGAAAAATTTGATTTAATATTAAAACCTAATGGATATTTTATTGTTTCTGGCCCAACTGAAAATAAATTATATAAACTTGGAAGAAAAATAGCAGGAAATGATTTCACTGGTCATTATCATGAAACAAATATTTCTGAAATTAAAGCAGTTTTTAAAAATACTTTTCAAGTAAATACAATATGTAAACTCATTTGGCCTTTTTTCTTATTTGAAATTTTTTATGCAAAAAAAATATAATATTTTAATTTAAAATTTTATTTAAGCTAGCAATGAAAAGTATTCTATATATTGGTAATAAACTCCTAAAACATGGATATTCTGCTACTTCTATAGAAACACTTGGGCCCTTATTAGAAAGTGAAAATTACAAACTTTACTATGCATCTTCTAAAAAGAATAAAATTTTAAGATTTGCAGAAATGTTTTTCAAAACATTATTAATTGGAAAAAAGGTTGATTTTGTTCTTATTGATACGTACAGTACTACAAATTTTTGGTATACTTTTTATGTCAGCCAACTTTGTAGAATTATGGCGATACCATATATTCCTATCTTGAGAGGTGGAAATTTGGCTTACCGTTTAAATAACTCACCAAAAATTTCTAGACTAATTTTTTCTAATTCTTATAGAAATATTGCTCCTTCTGGTTTTCTTTATAAAGTTTTTCTTAATCATAAATATCCAAATCTAATTTTAATTCCCAATACAATATCAATATCCAAATATTATAATGAATTAAGAATGACCGTTAATCCAAAATTTCTTTGGGTTAGGGCTTTTTCAAAAATTTATAATCCTGAAATGGCTTTAAAGGTTTTTTCTAAATTGAGAAAAGTTTATCCTAATGCAGAATTATGCATGGTTGGACCGTATAAAGATTTGACAAAAGAAACAGTTCAAGAATTAGTTAAAAAAAATGGAGTAGAGGTTAAATTGCCAGGAAAGTTATCTAAGACAGAATGGATTGCTCTTTCAAAAAATTATGATATTTTTATTAATACAACACATGTTGACAATACACCCGTAAGTCTTATAGAAGCCCTAGCACTTGGTTTACCTGTGGTTTCAACAAATGTGGGTGGAATTCCTTATTTGGTTAAGGATAGAGAAACAGCTCTGTTAGTTAATGATTCTGATGAAGACGAAATGGTGAAAGCTATTACAGAATTGATTGAAAATCCGGAATTAGCTCAAAAATTAGCAACTAACGGGCGAAAATTGGCAGAACAATTTGATTGGAATGTTGTTAAAAACCAATGGAAAGAAATATTAGAATAGGTTAAAAAATCTATCATAAATTACTAAATTGCACTTTCAATTTAACAATTGATATAATGCAAAGTAAAAAGAAAATACATTTTGAAGTTTCTGAACGGAAAATTTTGCTCCGTGTTTTTGATGTACTTTTCGTTTTGCTTTCACTTTACCTTGTAGGAATTGTTTTTAAATTCGACTATTTTTCAATTACACCAACTAATTTTTATTGGACTATTGTTTTAGGAACTTATATTCTTGTGATTGGATCCATTTTTGAAATGTATAATCTCCAAGTAGCCAGTAATCAATTTCAGGTTTTAAAGAGTATAATATTGACCTCTTCTACCACTGTTTTAGTTTTTTTATTGACGCCATTTTTTACACCAACATTACCCTCAAATCGGTTGCAAATTCTATATTTTTTTATTGCATTTTTTATCGCTTTATTTTTATGGAGGATGTTTTATTTAAAATATTTGGCTTCAAATCGTTTTGAAAAGAAAGTTATTTTAATTTGTGAAAAAGAATTAGCCAATGAATTGATTTTGGGATTAAAAAGTGTAGATCCACATTATACCATAGTTGCCTTAGTTAATACAGACGAAAATTCAGATTTTTCTATTCAAAATAAAGCGGTTTCTATTATTTCTGTGGCCGGTTTAGAAAAATTTATTTCTAAGAATTCAATTTCTGAATTAGTTATAGCTACTCAAAAAACGGAAGAAATTACGGTTGATTTATATAATAAATTATTACTGCTACTTGAAAATGGTTTTATCATTAGAGAATATACCCATGTTTATGAAAGCTTGACGCACCGTATTCCCGTTCAATACGTTGCGAGAGATTTTTATCGATATTTTCCTTTTAGTCGAAGTAATCAAAATCAATTGTATTTGTTTTTTGTTAGAATATTTGAATACGTAATTGCGATAATAGGAATTACTCTTGGTATGTTTTTTTTACCATTTATTTTAATAGGTAATTTTATAGGAAATCGGGGAAAACTTTTTTATACTCAAATTCGAGTCGGTAAAAATGGAGAAGAGTTCAGAATTATTAAATTCAGAACCATGGTCAAAAATGCAGAATCAGCTGGAGCTGTTTTTGCTACTACTAATGATGCTAGAATAACTCCGTTTGGGAAATTTCTGAGAAAAAGCAGAATTGACGAATTTCCTCAGTTTATAAATATCTTATTAGGACATATGGCTGTTATCGGTCCTAGACCTGAGAGACCTGTTTTTGTCAATGAAATTGCTGAAATTATGCCATTTTATCAAACGCGTCATGTTGTAAAACCGGGATTAACAGGCTGGGCTCAGGTAAATTATTCCTATGGAGATTCTATTGATGACAGTTTAATCAAATTGCAATATGATTTGTATTACATCAAACATAGAAGCATCTTTTTAGATTTCAATATAATGCTTAAAACCTTAAGTACAATCTTATTTTTTAGGGGGCAATAAGTAGTTATTGAGTTGAAAGGATTCTTTTTCTCAATTTAAAAAGAATTATTACTATCGTCAGTAGAATAGGCAGCATTTGAAATAAATGTGTTTTGTTAATCATAAACAGTAAATAAATGCTAAAACTTGTCAAAACAAAGTAAAATATGCGTTTAAACCAAATCAAATTCTTCCTGATATAGCAATAAACAATTCCAATTAAAAACGGATTAAAAAGCAGAACATTATAGTTTTGTAATACTTCCCGATGTAAAGAATAAAATCCCACTAATGACAAGAAGATTCCTAAACTACCCAGAAGGAATAAAAAGAGCAGATATATCCAATTTCTATTAGAAACCACAACTAATACTAAAAATAATAGAAAAGTATAAATAGTATTCCACCATGAATTTGAAAGCAATGTGACATCTTGTTGGAATAATGTTACCGTTTTACCGGCTAAAGGTTTGTTGTTAACTTCAAGTTGCTCTAAACTTTTTAATAATTCAATTGGAAGAAATAACTGTTCAGCTTTTTCATCGGTTCGGTGGCCAAAAATAATATTAATCCCTAATTTTTCATAAAATAAATTAGCTAAATAGGGATTAAGCACATCACGATAACTTTCTTCGACATTGCCCACTTTTTTAATAACAGGTTTTCCTAATTCATCATTTATTTTGTCAACCACCATTGTTGTGCAGTTTTTATCAATAAATTTATAAGTATAAAATCTTCCTTCAGAAAATACAGCTTGATTTAAATTATCAAAAAGTTTTTGTTTTTGTTCCGTTGTTAAATTTAATTCCTGTTCAAAAACACTTCTGTTTTCCATTCGATAGGAATACATGAAATGTTCAAATGAACTGTTGGCAACATAGTATTGCATATCGCCTTTTACAAATTTTAAATAAAAATTGGGCGTACTGAAATCAAACATACCAAAGTTATAGACCACATCTATTCCACGAGAAGGTTCTTGAATACGAATACCGGTATGTCCGAAAATAGAATGCAATTCTTCACCACTCCCACAAGTCAGGATACTTATTTTTGATTTTGGTGACAAGGGATAGGTTTGACAATACAGCGATTGGCCACAAAGTGAAATAAATAATAAAAAAATATAGAAATGTAATTTTTGAATCATAAGAACTATCTAAAAATTCCCAAATCTACTTTAACCGAGAAAACATTTGAATATAATGCGGCACTTTGATCGCCAATATCGGTTAGTGCATAGTCAATTTGAATTCCTTTGTATTTAAAGCCCAAACCAATATTAGGTTGAAATCCCACTTTTTCTGAATTGTCAATTTGTTGGATGTTTTGAAAATTCCCAACTCCGGCTCTTAAAAATACTAAATCGGTATATCCAAATTCAAAACCAAAAGCCGGATCAATACTAACGGCATCAGTTGAAATAATATCATTGGTTTTAGCAAACTGCATATTCAAATTTATTGAACTCAGTAAAGTATAATCATAATTAAATTCGAATTTTCTTGAAATTCCAAATTGAGCTTTTGGAAGTGTAATTTCTGTGCTTTCCGGTAATTCCTGATTTTCACCGGGTATCGCATCGGCAATGCTTTGGAATTTCTCTTCATCAATGTTCCAAACATTATAAGTTGTTGTGATATCTCTGACCATTAACCCAAATTTCCAGTCATTTCGTTCAAATTGAATCCCAACATCTATTCCAAAACCCCAAGAATTAGCAAATTTTCCTATAATTCTTCGGATAATTTTTGCATTTACTCCGTATTGCCAACCGGGTACTTGTAGACTTCTGGCATATGAAAAAGTTGCCCCGTAATCAGCCGTTGAAAATAAATTAATTCGGTTATAATCAATATTTCCATCGCTGTCAATAAGTTGAGTAGTATCTAAAATGTCATCCACTCCAAATCGTATTAATGAAAATCCCCAAGCACTTCGATCATCAATTGGCATGGCAAAGGCAGCATAATCATACTGGGCTATATTGGCAAAATAGCTGGCATGCATTAAGGATAGCTGATTATCTTCTAAATGGATTAATCCTGCCGGATTCCAATAGCCTGAATTCACATCGTTTGAATTGGCTGTAACAGCATTAGACATTCCTAAAGCCGCTGCATCTACACCAATATTCATGAACTCATTAGAATATTTTCTGATGGATTGGCTATAAGAAAAGGACGTGATGAACAGCAATAAACATATAAAGGTTTTTTTCAAAGCAAATTTTTTATATACCCTTTGGGTTTTACAATTTTTTCTCAAAAATAGAAAATTTTAGTGAGGTGCTTCTTTCTAATGATGAAATAAAACAGAAAAAATATTCCCATAAAAATATCAAGTAAAAAACGCACTTGTTTGTGAGTTATTGTATTAAATTTGTTTTCAAACCATTGAATATGAATATTAAGTCGAAAATCCCCAATTTTATTACTTTATTAAACTTATTATCAGGCTGTATAGCTTTAGTTTTTGTAGCTAGAAATCGGTTTGATATTGTGTTTTTCTTTGTTTGTTTAGGTATTTTTTTGGATTTTTTTGATGGCTTTTTTGCACGATTGTTTAAAGTTCAAAGCCCATTGGGGGTTCAATTAGATTCTTTAGCAGATATGGTAACCAGTGGAGCTGTTCCCGGATTTGTGATGTTTCAATTGATTTTTAAGTATCAAAATCAAGGTATTTCAGTATTGGATGATTTTTTTCCAACTAACCATATTTTGCCTTTGGCAGGTTTTCTAATAACATTAGGTTCTTGTTATCGTTTGGCTAAATTTAATATTGATACCCGACAAACTAATTCTTTTATTGGTTTGCCAACCCCGGCGAATGCATTATTTATATTAAGTATCCCTTTAATTATAGATTCTACTACTTTTTTAGGACTAAAAGAATTCTTGAGTAACCCTTACTTTTTGATGGCGATTTCAGCTTTTAGTGCTTATATCTTAAATGCTGAGATTCCTCTCTTCTCTTTAAAAATAAAGAATTTTTCATGGGAAAGGCACAAGATACAAGTGCTTTTTTTACTGTTTTCCCTAATTTTATTGTTTAGTTTTAAGATACTAGGATTGCCATTAGTAATATTACTTTATGTTCTACTTTCTGTAATTCAAAATAAAACGGTTCAATAATCGTTTTAAGTTTCATTATTTTCTAATAAATGAGAAAACCGGTTAAAAGAAAACCTACTGTAAAAAGAAAATCCAGCCGTAAAAAATCGCCTTTTTCAGGAAAGTTTTTATCCATTGGAGCATTTTTATTATTTTTATTATTTATTGGAATTGCAGGATATCATTATAGAGAAGCATTGGCTTACTATTTTAGTTTTCGCTCCAGACACGAATTAAAAACGACTAATACTACAAAAATTGAAGGAGCAAGAATTTTTCAAGTATTAAGCAAACATTCCTCAAATGTCTTTGGTTTAGACGTTTCAGAATACCAAGGTGATATTCATTGGGAAGAAGTTAAAACAGTCGAAGATACCTTCCAACTAGAGTTTGCTTTCATCAGAGCAACTGCAGGGAAAGATAAAATTGACGCTAAATTTAAACATAATTGGTCGAAAGCAAAAGAAAACGGATTTGTTTGTGGAGCCTATCACTATTATCGTCCCAATGAAAATTCAATTAAACAAGCCGATAATTTCATCAAAACAGTTACGCTTAAAAAAGGAGATTTTCCACCAATTTTAGATATAGAAAACTTACCTAAAACACAATCAATCGATAGTTTAAAAGTTGGATTACGTCGATGGTTAACAAAAGTTGAAAACCACTATGGTGTTAAACCAATTATTTATTCAGGCGAAAGTTATTATAAAGATTTTTTGAAAAATGAATTTAAAGGCTACTCATTTTGGATTGCCAATTATAATTTTTTTGTAGAGCAAATTAAAGATGATTGGCTTTTTTGGCAGTTTACTGAAAAAGCTACGATTCCAGGCATCAAAGGTCCTGTCGATATCAATATTTATAATGGAACTCCAAAAATGTTGAATTATTCCGTTTTGCAATGACGTAATTTTAAAATTCCAACTTTTTTTTACGTAATTCAAAATTCTGTCCTAAATATACTTTTCTAACCATTTCATCAGCAGCAAGTTCTTCTGGATTACCGGCTTTTAAGATGCCGCCCTCAAACATTAGATAAGTTTTGTCCGTAATTGCCAACGTTTCTTGAACATTATGATCGGTAATCAGTATACCGATGTTTTTATTTTTTAATTGTGCGACAATGCGTTGGATATCCTCTACTGCAACAGGGTCAACTCCGGCAAAAGGTTCATCTAATAAGATGAATTTTGGGTCAGTTGCTAACGCTCTTGCAATTTCAGTTCTTCTGCGTTCACCACCTGATAATAGGTCACCTCTATTCGTTCTAATGTGTTGCAATCCAAATTCATCAATCAAACTTTCCATTTTTGCTTCCTGTTCAGCTTTGGATAGTTTGGTTAACTGTAAAACGCTTAAAATGTTGTCTTCGATGCTTAATTTTCTAAAAACGGATGCTTCTTGAGCTAAATACCCAATTCCATTTTGAGCTCTTTTGTACATTGGAAAGGCGGTGATTTCTAAATCGTCAAGAAATATTTTACCACTATTGGGTTTAACTAAACCAACAATCATGTAAAAAGAAGTAGTTTTCCCAGCACCATTTGGGCCTAATAAACCCACAATTTCTCCTTGGTTTACCTCTACAGAAACGCCTTTCACAACACTTCTTCCTTTGTATGTTTTAACAATATTTTCGGCTCTTAATTTCATTTTAATAGTTGCTGGGTACCTAAGTTATTGAAGTTCTGAGATTATATTTTAGTGCAAATAAACAAATTTTGTAGGTTGATTAGCTTAAATTAACAATAGATTATCTTATTTATGATTTTCTAAAGCTTCCCAAAATTCGTAAGCTCTACGTAAATGTGGAATAACAATTGTGCCTCCAACCAAGGTAGCAATTCCCATTGCTTCCATCATTTCTTCACGAGTTATTCCATGTTTATAACTAGTTTCTAAATGGTATTTGATGCAATCGTCACAGCGTAAAACGGCCGAAGCGACTAAGCCTAATAATTCTTTTGTTTTTACATCTAGTATTCCTTCAGCATAAGCATTGGTATCTAAATTAAAAATACGTTTGATAATTAAGTTATTATCAGTAAGTAGTTTTTCGTTCATTTTGGAACGATAATCATTAAATTCTTGGACTATATCTGACATAGATTAGCTATTAATTTTTTTTGATTCTTTCAATTCTTTCAATTCTTTTCTAGTGACAAGAGAGCTAATCAAAATGCTAAATTCATAGAGTATCATAATGGGAATAGCAACAATCACTTGACTAATAACATCAGGTGGAGTAATTACGGCAGAAACTATTAATACAATTACCAAAGCATATTTTCTGTATTTTTTTAAAAATTCAGGAGTAACTAAGCCCATTTTGGACAAAAAGTAAATTATAATAGGTAATTCAAATAAAACACCACAAGCAATCACAGATGTTTTAATCATACTGGTATAAGATTCTAAATTGAATTCATTTACAATTTCAGTACTGGTAGAGAAAGAGCCAAAAAAGTATACAGAAAGTGGGGTAATAATAAAATAGCCAAATAGTACTCCTATGAAAAAAAGGAAAGAAGATATGATTACAAAAGCTCCTGCATATTTTTTTTCTTTAGAATAAAGAGCAGGACTTATAAATTTCCAAACTTCCCACAATATAAAAGGAAAACCTACTACAAATCCAACCGTTATAGATACCCATATTAATAAAGATACTTGTCCACCCATGTCAGTATTCTGAATAATAAATGGCATTTCAACATTGCAAATATCAGAATCTGTAAAACCAAAGAATTGGGTCACTTTACAAAAAAAACGATAAGTTATAAAGTCCGGATCTTTAGGACCGAATAGAATATCAGTAAAAATAAAATCACTGAAGAAAAAAGCGATAATAGCAAGGACCAAGATGATTGAAACACTTCGAACTAACATCCACCTTAATTCTTCAAGATGGTCTAGAAATGACATTTCTTTGGTGTTTTTATCCGCCATTATACAATTCCTTCTTTTAAAATATCATGTAAATGGATAACGCCTTTATAAATAGAGTCATCGCTCACAATGAGTTGTGTGATTGAAAAATCTTCCATGATGTTTAGTGCTTTCACCACCATATCATCAGATTCAATCATTTTTGGATTTACGGTCATTATGTCCCTCGCTGTAATGCCTTTGATTGTTTCTGTTTTACTTAGCATTCTTCGAATATCGCCGTCGGTAATGATACCAATAATTTTATCATTTTCTATTACAGCAGTAACACCTAATCTTTTTTCAGAAATTTCAAAAATAACAATTTGAATAGTTGCATCTGCTCGAACCATTGGTTTTCTGGAATCCTCCAAGATATCTTTAACCCGAAGTAATAATTTTTTGCCTAAAGCTCCGCCAGGGTGATATTTGGCAAAATCTTCACTTTTAAAATTTCTTATTTCCATTAGACAAACTGCTAAACAATCACCCATTACTAATTGTGCTGTTGTACTGTTTGTTGGTGCTAAATTATTCGGACAAGCTTCTTTTTCAACAGTAGTATCTATAACATAAGTTGAATTTTTAGCTAAAAAGGAGGATAGGTTCCCGGTCATAGCAATTAAAGTGTTACCAAAACGATTTAAAATGGGAACTAAAATTTTTATTTCAGGACTATTGCCACTTTTTGAAATACAAATTATGATATCGTTGGGTTGTACCATACCTAAATCACCGTGAACAGCTTCTGACGCATGTAAAAATAAAGAGGGTGTACCGGTAGAATTTAAAGTAGCTACAATTTTTTGTGCAATAATGGCACTTTTCCCAATTCCGGTTACAATCAAACGCCCTTTTGATTCATAAATCAACCGCACGCAATCAGCTAAGTCATCTGTCAGTAATTCAGAGAGTTTTGAAATGGCTTTACTTTCTGATAGAATGGTTTCTTTAGCGATTGCTAAAATTTTTTCTTTTGTTATCAAAACGGAATAGATATAAAATTTGTATGAATAAAAGAAAGTTGTATCTTTATGAATGCAAATTTAATTAAAATACCATTACATAAGAATGAATCCCAACGAAATTGATATTCACAAGGAATTAAAAAAGTATTTTGGTTTCGATTATTTTAAAGGCTTACAAGATCAAGTCATAAAAAGTATTTTGAATAAAGAAAATACTTTTGTTATAATGCCAACTGGTGGTGGTAAATCGTTGTGCTACCAACTGCCTGCTTTAATTCAGGACGGAACTGCAATTGTGGTTTCTCCTTTGATTGCTTTGATGAAGAACCAAGTTGATGCCATCAGAAGCGTTTCTTCGGAAGATGGTATAGCACACGTATTGAATTCTTCGTTAACCAAAACAGAAATAAATCAAGTTAAAAAAGATATTGTTTCAGGAATTACCAAATTATTATATGTTGCTCCCGAATCTTTAGCAAAAGAAGAGTATGTGGATTTTCTAAAATCGGTTCCAATTTCATTTATAGCCATTGATGAAGCTCATTGTATTTCAGAATGGGGACATGACTTTCGACCTGAATATAGAAACCTAAAAAATATTATTAAACATCTGGGAAATGTACCGGTCATTGGATTAACTGCGACTGCTACTCCAAAAGTGCAAGAAGATATTCTTAAAAATCTGGATATGTCTAATGCTACAACCTATAAAGCATCGTTCAATCGTCCTAATTTATTTTATGAAATACGCCCAAAAACAAAAAATATAGAATCGGATATTATCAAATTTATAAAACATAATAAAGGTAAGTCAGGTATTATCTATTGTTTAAGCAGAAAAAAGGTGGAAGAAATTGCCCAAGTTCTACAAGTTAACGGAATCAGTGTCGTTCCTTATCATGCGGGATTAGATGCTAAGACCAGAGCCAAGCATCAAGATATGTTTTTGATGGAAGATGTCGAAGTGGTTGTAGCTACAATTGCTTTTGGTATGGGAATTGACAAGCCGGATGTTCGTTTTGTAATTCACCATGATATTCCTAAATCATTGGAAAGTTACTATCAAGAAACAGGTCGTGCAGGTCGTGATGGAGGTGAAGGGCATTGTATGGCTTATTATTCTTATAAAGATGTTGAAAAACTTGAAAAATTCATGTCGGGAAAACCCGTTGCTGAGCAAGAAATAGGTTTTGCTTTGTTACAAGAAGTTGTTGCTTATGCCGAAACTTCGATGTCCAGACGTAAATTTTTATTACATTATTTTGGGGAAGAATTCGACAATGAAACCGGAGAAGGTGGTGACATGGATGACAATGTACGCAGTCCTAAAGCGAAAGCAGAAGCGAAAGCAGATGTGGTAAAAGTGCTTAAGGTTGTTCGGGATACAAAACATTTATATAAATCGAAAGAAATCGTATTTACCTTAATGGGTAAAATAAATGCCGTAATTAAAGCACATAGAACCGATACGCAAGACCTTTTTGGTTGCGGTAGTGATCATGATGAACGGTATTGGATGGCTTTGATACGTCAAGTATTAGTGGCAGGATTGTTATATAAAGATATCGAAACATATGGAATTTTAAAACTTTCAAAAGAAGGAGCAGAGTATATTAAAAATCCAAGTTCCTTTATGATGACTGAAGATCATGAATACAGTGAAGTAGAAGATGATGCAATTGTAGCTGCATCTAAATCTACCGGCACCGCAGATGAGGCCTTAATGGTTATATTGAAAGATTTACGTAAAAAAGAAGCAAAAAAAATGAGTGTGCCTCCTTTTGTAGTTTTTCAAGATCCTTCCTTAGAAGACATGGCATTGAAATACCCAATTTCAATTGATGAATTGAGTAATGTGCATGGTGTGGGAGAAGGAAAAGCAAAAAAATACGGAAAACCTTTTATCGAATTAATTGCTCGCTATGTCGAAGAGAATGACATTATTCGTCCAGATGATTTAATTGTTAAATCAACCGGAGCTAATTCGGCTAACAAATTATATATTATACAGAATATTGACAGGAAATTATCTTTAGAAGATATTGCTAAAGCTAAAGGATTGACTATGGATAATTTGTTGAAAGAGATGGAACAGATAGTTTATTCCGGAACGAAATTAAATATTAAGTACTGGGTTGATGAAATTTTGGATGATGACCAACAAGAAGAAATTCACGAGTATTTTATGGATTCTCAAACCGATAAAATAGAAGATGCTCTCAAAGAATTTGATGGTGAATATGATATTGAAGAATTGCGTTTAATGCGTATTAAATTTATTAGCGAAGTAGCAAATTAGTGTTCAGTAATCAGTTTTTAGTGGGCAGTTACTGAACACTAAAAACTGCTTACTGCTCACTAAAAATTTCCCCTCGATGAGGTTTTAAAGCATCTCTTACTGCTAACATGTTTTCATCGGAAACAACAATAAATGCGATGGAATACATTTCATTGTATATTTCAAAACCGGTAATATTTATAGATAATTTTTCAGTAGTGATAAATTCCTTTAAGTGAATTTCATGGTGTTCCGCAGTTTTGGAGGAAGCAGGGCCTCTGAAATCCCAAATCAATTTTATCCTTCTTGACATCTTTTTTTTAGCAAAAGTAAATTCATTTCTATTACATTAATAATTCTTTCAACTATTATTTTTATTACTTTTTAAACATTAGTTAGAAAAACATGAAAAATTAAAACTTTTTTTTACATTTGAAAAAAAAAATCATATGAAAAACAATTACTTAACAAAAATTCACCTTCTTTTTTTATTTGTTATTAACCTCGGTTTTTCACAAACAAACTATACCGTTTCTGCAATTCCACATCAGATTTATACTTCAACTGCTACACCAATTACTACAAGCGATGATTTGCACTCTGGAGTAATTCCAATTGGTTTTGATTTTAATTATTTCGGAAATAATTTTAATCAATTGACTATCAGTACAAATGGTTATGTCAGTTTTAATTTAAATTTAGCAAGCACTTTCAGTGAGTGGAGTTTAAATGCTCAAATTTCTCAACTTAACATAAAGAACTCAATTTTTGCAAGTTATCACGATTTGTATAATTCAAATCAAACAGGTTCTATAACTTACTCGTTAGTTGGTTATGCACCATATAGAAAATTTGTTGTCTTGTTCGAAAATCAACCACATTTTTCCTGTTCGCAGTTAAAAAGCACATTTCAATTGATATTATATGAAACATTTAACTTCATCGATGTACAAATTGTTGACAAACCGGTTTGTTCTGCTTGGAATGGTGGAAACGCTTTAATTGGTATAATAAATGAAAGTGGTAGTATTTCCTTCACTCCTCCCGGAAGAAATACAGGAGTCTGGACAGCATCAAATGAAGGATGGCGATTTGCAAGACCAAATGTAAGTTCAGTATATTATTACACGGTTTGTGATAATGATTTAGATGGATTTGAATCGTTTAATTTGGACTTAATCAAAGAAGCTATCGATTCTAATTTACCGCAGAATGTAACAATTCATGAAACATTATCAGATGCAACAACGGGAGTAAATGCTTTGTCTGGAACAAATTATATTAACATAAATCCAAACAATCAAACACTTTATGCCGTTGGTGGCGGTACGATAACAGAAGTTGAAATTTCAGTTGTTAATTGTGCAAATGATTATGATTCAGATTCTGTTTCTACCGAATTAGAAGATGTAAATGGTGATGGAAATTTAGCTAATGACGATACTGATGGTGATGGAATTCCTGATTTTCTAGATAATGATGATGATGGAGATATGGTTTTAACCGAATTTGAATATGTTTTTGATTCCGGAAGAAGTTCAGATGACATAACTAATGTTGATACAGATTTAGACGGAATTCCCAATTATCTTGATAATGATGATGACGGAGATGGCATATTAACCATTGATGAAGATTACAACGGAAATAATAACCCGATGGATGATGACACAAACTCTAACGGAATTGCTGACTTTTTAGAAGAAAGTGTAGCATTGAGTTTAACAGATGTATCGGAGTTAAAAAGAGCAATATCCATTTACCCAAATCCGGCAAATAATGTAATTAACATCAATAATTTAAGTACTTTTTCAATTGATAATTTTAAAATATTTACGATTAATGGTAGTCTAATCAAAGAATTGAAAAATTCTGATTCCTATCAAAATATAGATGTGAGTCAACTACAATCCGGAGTATATTTTATCTACATTGAAGTAAATAATCAAAAACTAAATTATAAGTTCATTAAAAATTAGTTTTTTTTAAAATCTTGTTCTAAAAGGTTTGGCAATTGCTGAACCTTTTTTTATGCGGTACAAATTAAAAAAATTACTTTTGCAAAAAGATAACCATGCCCAAAGAACTTCTCATTCAAGTAGTACCCGAAGTTGCCGCCAATGATTTTTTATTAAAAGATCATGTGGCGAAGATGATTCGTATTACGCTATCAGAAGTTCAGCATATTTCGATTTTAAAACGTTCAATTGATGCTCGTCAGAAAGCTATTAAAATCAATTTGAAGTTGATTGTTTTTTTTCAAGGAGAACCTTTTTCTGAACAAAAAATCGAATTACCCCATTATCCAAATGTAGCCAATCAAAAAGAAGTTATCATTATTGGGGCAGGTCCGGCAGGGCTTTTTGCAGCTCTTCAACTTATAGAATTAGGCTTAAAACCTATTGTTATTGAACGTGGGAAAGATGTTCGCGGTCGCCGCCGAGATTTAAAAGCCATTAATGTAGACCATATTGTGAATGAAGATTCCAATTATTGTTTTGGCGAAGGCGGAGCAGGAACTTATTCCGATGGAAAATTATACACCCGATCCAAAAAAAGAGGTGATGTCGATAGAATTCTACAATTATTAGTAGGTTTCGGAGCTTCTCCATATATTTTAATAGAAGCTCATCCACACATTGGAACCAATAAATTACCACAAATTATTCAAGATATTCGTGAAAAAATCATCGAATGCGGCGGACAAGTTTTGTTTGAAACCCGTGTGACGGATTTTATTGTCAAAAACAATGAAATGCAAGGAATTGTAACCCAAAATGGAGAATCAATTTCGGCTAACAAAGTCATTTTAGCCACCGGACATTCCGCTCGTGATATTTTTGAATTACTAGAAAGAAAAAAAATTCTGATCGAAGCCAAACCTTTTGCCTTAGGGGTTCGTGCAGAACATCCACAGGAATTGATTGATTCGATTCAGTATAGTTGCGATTTTCGAGGTGACTATTTACCACCGGCTCCCTATTCAATCGTTAAGCAAGTGAATGGTCGTGGGATGTATTCGTTTTGTATGTGTCCGGGTGGCGTAATTGCTCCGTGTGCTACCAGTCCGGGTGAAGTGGTTACCAACGGTTGGTCGCCTTCCAAAAGAGACCAAGCTACTGCCAATTCCGGTATTGTAGTAGAATTAAAATTGGAAGATTTTAAACCTTTTGCCAAATTTGGAGCCTTAGCCGGAATGGAATTTCAAAAATCCATCGAACAAAAAGCGTGGCATTTAGCTGGACAGACACAGAAAGTTCCTGCACAACGCATGATTGATTTTACGCAAAATAAAATTTCTACTTCGATTCCTAAAACATCCTATGTTCCGGGAACAACTTCGGTTGAAATGGGACAGGTTTTTCCCGGATTTTTAGCCCAAATCATGCGAGAAGGTTTTTTGCAATTCGGTAAATCAATGAAAGGATATTTAACTAACGAAGCCATTTTGCATGCACCGGAAAGTCGAACATCATCACCGGTTCGAATTCCCAGAGATACTCAAACCTTAGAACATCTTCAAATTAAAGGACTCTATCCTTGTGGAGAAGGAGCAGGATTTGCCGGAGGAATTGTTTCTGCTGCTATTGACGGCGAAAAATGTGCGGTGAAAATTAAGGAGAGTTTACATATCTTATAGACTTCAACACCCGTTAAATTTTTCACAAAACCATATAAATCGAAATAAAAACGAACTTTTTCATACCTTTGAAGAGCTATAAAAGTGCTATGAAAGAAGAAAAAGTAATTTTAGTCAATCAGAAAGATGAACCAATTGGTTTGATGAATAAATTGGAAGCTCATGAAAAAGCGGTTTTGCACCGTGCCTTTTCTGTTTTTATTTTAAATGATAAAAACGAAGTCATGCTTCAACAACGAGCTCATCAAAAATACCATTCTCCATTATTGTGGACAAACACATGTTGTAGTCATCAACGGGAAGGTGAAACCAACATTCAAGCAGGGACGAGACGGTTGAGTGAGGAAATGGGTTTTTCTGCCGAATTGAAGGAGTTGTTTCATTTTATTTATAAAGCTCCTTTTGATAATGGTTTGACAGAGCATGAATTAGATCATGTGATGATTGGATATTACAATAACAAACCAATAATTAATCCTGATGAAGTGGAAGATTGGAAATGGATGAGTATTGAAGCCATTAAAGAAGACATGCAAATTCACCCGGACATTTATACCGTTTGGTTTAAAATTATTTTTGACGAGTTTTATCATTATTTAGAAGAGCACAAACTATAACCTTTTACCAATTACTTTTAACCATTTGCCATGAAAGTTACTGTTTCCAGAAAAGCTCATTTTAACGCAGCTCATCGATTGTATCGTAAAGATTGGACGATGGAAAAAAACGATTTGGTTTTTGGTAAGTGTAATAATCCAAATTTTCACGGACATAACTATGAATTAATTGTCAGTGTAACCGGAGAAATTGACACGGAAACAGGTTTTGTCTTGGACGTAAAGATTTTATCCGATTTAATTAAAGAGCATATTGAAGAGGCTTTTGACCATAAAAATCTAAATGTAGATGTACCTGATTTTTTTGATTTGAATCCAACAGCTGAAAATATTGCCGTTGTAATTTGGAATAAATTGCGACATCAAATAAAAAATGAATTAGAATTGGAAGTTGTTTTGTATGAAACACCACGCAATTTTGTAACCTATAAAGGAAACTAAAATGGCACTGAAAGTTGGAGACAAAATTCCTCGGTTTACCGCAAAAGATACAAACGGAAATATTTTTGACAGTTCAATAGTATTGAATAAAAAACCGGTAGTAATTTATTTTTATCCAAAAGACGATACACCGGGTTGTACAACGCAAGCTTGTTCGTTTAGAGATCAATATGAAGATTTTACTTATTTAGGTGCTGAAGTAATAGGAGTCAGCAGTGATTCAATCGCTTCTCATCAAAAGTTTGTTTCGAAGTACAAGCTTCCTTTTATTTTATTATCGGATGAAGATAAAAATATCAGAAAACTTTTTGGTGTACCAACCGCTTTATTTGGACTTCTTCCGGGACGTGTAACTTATGTAGCAGATGAAAATGGAATTATACTATTGATTTTCGACAATTTATCGGCTAAAATTCACATTGAAAAAGCACTTGAGATGCTTAAAAAAATAGTATAAGTGTTTGATAAGAAGATAGTATCAAATCAATTGCTTATTTTTGACCTTTGCAAGAAAAAAAATGACCACACCACTTTATCCTTTTACTTTTGAGCCCATTTTTAAAGAACGCATTTGGGGAGGAACAAAACTACACGATTATTTGAACAAACCCATTTCTTCTGAAATTACGGGAGAAAGCTGGGAATTATCAACGGTTCCAAATGATGTAAGTGTTATCAATAATGGCATTTTAAAAGGGAAAAATCTAAATGAATTAATAGATCAATTTCCGGAAGAAATTTTAGGAAAAGAAGTTTATAGCAGATTTGGAAAACAATTTCCTTTGTTATTCAAATACCTAGATGCTCGGGAAGATTTGTCGATTCAATTGCATCCAAATGATGAATTGGCCAAAGCCAGACACAATTCTTTTGGAAAAACGGAAATGTGGTATGTGATGCAAGCTGATAAGGGTGCTCGTTTGATTATTGGATTTAAAGAAGAAACTAATCAAGCTGACTATTTAAGCCACTTAAACAATAAAACTTTACTCAATATATTAAATGAAATTCCAGTTAAAAAGGGTGATGTTTTTTTGTTAGAAACCGGAACTGTTCATGCTATTGGTGGTGGAATTTTATTAGCAGAAATTCAACAAACTAGTGATATTACTTACCGAGTTTATGATTGGGACAGGGTAGATTCCAACGGAAAAGGGCGTGAATTACATACGGATTTGGCTTTAGAAGCAATCAACTTTCAAATAGTATCAACAAAAAAAGAATATTCGGTAATTGAAAACAAAAAGATTTCAGTTCTTGATTGTCCTTATTTTAAAACAAATATTATTGAACTCAACGGAGAAATTCCAATTCATAAAAGCAAAGATGCATTTACTGTATTGATGTGTACTGATGGAAATTTTGAGTTATGTTTAAATGATGAAAAGTACTTTTACAAAGCAGGTAATACCGTTTTAATATCGGCTGTTCTAACATCATTTTTATTAAAGGGAAAAGCAACATTATTAGAAATTACTGTTTAGGAAACGAAACCAATTTATTTAATTCTAATTTTTTACGTACTTTTGCACCGCAATTAAAATATATATAAAAATGGCAAGTATTAAAAATTTGAAGAAAGACATCAATTTTGTGATGGGAGATATTATTGAGGCGGTTTATATCCACGAAATGACAACTACTGGAAAACCAACTGAGAAATCAAATGCGTTGATTGATGAAGCTATTGCAACTTTTGACACGTTAATTTCTAAAGTAAACAACAAAAAAGTTGAAAGTCGTAAAGCTCATTTAAAACAAGTAGAAAAAGATTTGGAATCAGCTGCGATTCAATTGGTTCAAAAAGTGAACGCACTTTAATCCAATTTTTTGATAAAAAAAGTGCCTTTTTGTTTTGGAATATTCAATTTCAAAATTATATTTGCACTCAGATTGAGACGCCGATGTAGCTCAGCTGGCTAGAGCAGCTGATTTGTAATCAGCAGGTCGTGGGTTCGAGTCCCTCTATCGGCTCTATTTTTTGAAAGGATAACTTAACGGTTATCCTTTTTTTGTGAAATTCGGTACGAGAAGTTTATCCCGATTTTTATACGGAAGGCCCTCTATCGGCTCAATTTTAAGGACAACTTTTACTGTTGTCCTTTTTTTTTGAAATAGTTTGAACCTAAAGATAAGTTAATTTGATAGTATGGAAGTTGCTTTAAATGTATTTAAAAAAACCATAAGTTTTAATCTTATGGTTTTTAGTTTTATTGTTGTTCTTCCTTTTTTCTTTTTTCAATAAATTCGGTCAGTAATTTTCCATATTTAGACTGAGCTACTTTGGGCGACATTGAATGATGAATGGTATCTAAATATTTAATTTGGGCATCATAAATCTCAGACAAAGCAATATAAGGACTCACTTCAAATTCTTTTTGAGTTAAAGCAAAGTTTATAGCATATAAATATTTGCGTTTAAGTAATTGTTCTTTTGCTTTTTGAATACTGTCTAGTTGAACAAGATTGTAGTTTTTTTGAGCATTTATTTCTTTTTCTATCAATCCTAATTGTTGATTTGAAAAACGAGCATTTATTTTTTTGAAATTCAAATAGAGGTCATTATTTTTTGAACCTTTTACAACAGCATCTGCATAAAACGTTTCTAAATTGGTTTCTAATGAAAGTTCTCCGGGTTCAGCAAAAACTACTAAATTATTGTCTAAGGAGTTTGTTTGACCTCTGTCTAAAAAGAAATATAACATTTCCGGCGAATCAATTGTCAAATAGCTGTCGAAAGATGATTTTCCATTGAAAATTATAGAATCAATCACAACTAAACTGGTGTCTTTTAGTTGTTGTATGAATAATTTTCCTTGCTTGATTCCATTTATGTTTCCTGAAATATGTAGGTTATAGTCTTTTTTATTTTCTTTCTCACAGGCTACAAATAAAAGAAGTATGGTAAAAAGTAGGGCTATTTTAGTAATGAATTTCATTTGTTTATATGTCTTTTGAATTTGGTTGCAAAATAGGGATTTTTTGAAAAACTGAAGTTCTTTTTTAGAGGATAGTTTTAAAAATTAAAAATCCCTGAATGATTACTTTCAGGGATTTTTATCTTTTGATATCTTTTGATTTAACCTTTTAGCCAAGCTTCACGAATTGTTTTTTTGGCATCGTCTGTAGCTTGATATCCATCTACTTCATCCATTGGAATTTGTACTGTTCCTTTTAAGGTAATTTCTTTATCTTCTCTTTTTATTTTAAAAGTAATCGGGTCATTTTCTTGCCATGACATGCTTCCAATAATCATATCATAAATGTTGTCTAAATTATATGCTGTATCATCAACGGCAAGAATAATATCTCCGCCTTGTAATCCTAGCGATTTCATAAAACTATTTAACTCAATTCCCGGTAGAACAATAATTTCTTTGGTCGAAGGATTTACGGTGATATAGGGTGTTTGACCTTTTAGAAAAACATTTCCCGGAATTTGGATTTTAGTTTGGGTAACACCCATTTTGCCAAAAAATTCATCATAAGGAAGCGGTGTAGAACCTGCTACATAAGTTGTTAAAAATGTTCGAATCTCAGGATAGGTCAGAGAAACAATTTTATCAAACAATTCGCTGTCATCAAATGGTTTAGCATCACCAAATTCTTTAGATAATTTTTGCATCAAATCAAGAATTCCTCTTTCCCCATTTGAGCTCTCCCGTAATTGAATATCCAAACACATTCCAATTAAAGCTCCTTTTTCATAAACATTTAAGTAAGCATCTTTATATTGTTTTTTTAGAACCTCTGCACTCATTTTAGTGAATGGCATGGTTTCATCATAGCGTTTAGAATTAGTAATTTTACCAGCCATTCTTTCATAAAAATCATCTTCTGAAATTAGTCCTTGGTTCACTTGAAATAAATTGGCAAAATATTCTGTAATCCCTTCATACATCCATAAATGCTGTGACATTTTTGGAGTGTTGAAATCAAAATAATGAATCTCTTTAGAATGTACACTCAAAGGCGTAACAATATGAAAAAATTCATGCGAAACCACATCAACTAAACTTTGTTCTAATTGTTCTGCCGGCATTGCTTCAGGAAAAACAACAGTTGTTGAGGTATTGTGTTCCAAAGCACCATATCCTTTAGCATCCGATGTTTCATAATCTGATAAATAAAGTAAAATGGCATATTTTTTTGTGCTATTTACCTTTCCTAAAAATTTCTTTTGGGCTTTCATCATTTTTTCCATCGTTGGTTTCAAATCTTCCGCTTTGAATGTTCCTTTAGGTGAATAAACACTTAAAATAATTTCCATATCATCCACCATAAATGTGGTGTAATTTGGCTTATTATACATAATTGGATGATCTACCAATTCAGCATATCTTGAAGCTGTAAATACATCACTACTTTCACTCTTATCCAAATCAATCATTGCAGTAGCTCCAAATAAATTGGTAGGTTTTGTGATTGATAACCGATAAGGAAGTTCTTTCAAGTCTATGAAGTAACCTACGAAAGCATGCGTGTTGATAACAAAATTGAGTCCTTCTGCAATGTTAGTTCCTGCCGGTGAAAATATATCCCCTTTTCCAAACTCAGAACCTGATTCGGAATCATAGGTATCATTTACTAAATAAGTAACTTTTGCTAATGATTTAGCTTCTTTTATTACCCATGAATTTTCATCCATTTTAGCTATCACAAGTTCTTTTCCTTTAGCATCATAGGCTTTGAAATTGTCAATATAACGTCCGTAATCATCTTCGGAATAGGTTCCGGGAACTATTTTAGGAAGATAGAAAGTAGTTTCATTGGTTTTTATTTTTGGTGGAATGATGGTAACCGCTACTCTGTCATTGTTAATATTGACTAAGTCAATAGAAACCTGAACTTCGTTGGTTTTGTTTTGAGCGGTTGCAATGGAAAGGTTTAACAGTAAAAATGTATTGGTAACGACTATCGATAAAAATGATTTTTTCATGAAATAATTATATAATTGATAATAAGTTGTAATAGTTCTTATTTTGTTACAAATAACAACAAAAAACGCTTTTATTCAAAGCGTTTAACTGTTAAGTGTTTGATAAAGTTTATTTAGTTTGTAATAGAATCCAATCTTTTATATCTGTTAATACAGTAGGAGAAAAGGTTTGTTCAATTGTTCCGTATTCTTCAACTGCACCGGTTTCACATTCTTGAAATAAGTGATTTAAATTAGGGTATACTTTAAGGGTAACTTTTTTATTTCCACCTTTTGATAACGAATTTTTAATGCCTTCTGTATTTGCTTTAGAGGGAACTTGTAAATCCTTTTCTCCATTTAAAGCCAGAACAGGACATTTTACTTTTTCTAAATAGAGACTTGGATTAAATTTCATAAAACTTCGATACCAAGGAGAGCTTAATTGTTCGATTTGTTGAGCAATCATTTGCTTTTTATCAGATTCGCTAAGTTGTTCTAATTGGGAGTTTTCATTTGTTGTTTTTTCCAGAATGGTGACTAATTCCTTTTTAACCGTTTCATCATCAGCATCACTTTTTACGATTGTGTAAATAGATTGATTTATTTTTCTGGTTTCACTTAGTTGTTCTTCCGTCATACCGGCAACTTTTCCAATTTGATAGGCTTGATCCAATAAAAGCTCCATACACGGAATTCCGGGACCGGCTAACAATATGATAAAATCGATAGTTTTATCTTTTGAAGCAACAATAGGGGCAATCATACCACCTTCGCTATGCCCTATTAATCCAATTTTTTTAGAATCAACTCCTGATTTTGTTTTTAAAAATGTGACTGCAGCTTCAACATCTGTAGCAAAATCATAAGAAGTGGCAAGTGAACGATCACCCTGAGATTTTGAAACGCCTCTGTCGTCAAAGCGAAGCACTCCAATGCCATTTTTAGTTAAGTAATCGGCAATCACCCAGAAAGATTTATGTCCAAAAATTTCTGAATTACGGTCTTGTGGTCCACTTCCTGAAATCAATACCACTACCGGATAAGGTTTGTTGTTTTGAGGATATGTTAAGGTTCCTGCCAAAGTTATTTTGTCTTTTTTATTTTCAAAAGTTACTTCTTCAATTCCATAATCAAATTTACCTTTTGGTTCTTGTGGTCGATTTAATTTGGTTTCTTCCATTTTCTCCCGGGACAGATTTAATGGAAAGTTTTGGCCGTTTTGAGAAAAAGTACCTTCAAAAACAGTTTCAGCATTTAATTTTCCCGTATAAGAAAATCCGGCTGCGTCAAACGTAATTTTTAAAAGATTATCTTGAAAAGTAACGGATGATAAGGGAATGCCATTTGCATTTTGTTGCGGAACACTAATGGTTCCGGAATAGTTGTTTTCATTTTTGGAAATTGTAAAACTTAGTCTTAATTCGGATCCCGTGACACTTATTTTTCCATACCATTCACCGGTAATATCTTGAGAAAATGATGCTATTGAATAAAAAAGGACAACTAATAAACTGATTTTTTTCATTTTTATAAAGATTAATTAAAAGTGGTAATTATATATTTTGAAACAATTTCTACTACAAGAATGGTAAAAATAAATAGTATAATGTTTTTAATTCCTTTAGCATTTGTCGCTACTTTAAAACCATTCCATAAAAGCACGGAAAACCAAATCAAAGTAAATATAGCTACAAAGCTGAATAGCATTAACAGTATTATGTCCGGAGTTGAAATAGCATTAAAACTTCCAGCTACCATAATGTCATAAGTACGATTACTCACGTCATACATTACATTGTTGAAATTAAAAAAAGGTAATATATAAAAAGGAATTCGGGCAATTAAAGAAGCGTTTAATACATCTACAAAACGCGTTTTCGAATTGATTAATTTCCCGGTCATAAACAATAGCGTAGTTAATAGGACAGTATTAAAAAAATTATCGAGAACTACTTCAAAAAAAGTGACTGATTCTAATAAATGAAAATCAATTATACCGTCAAAGCGACCATTGAAAGAGTAGCCTAAAAAGGAACCAATTAAGGTCATTACTAATCCAAAAATTAAAAGTTGACGTTCTGAGTAAAGTTCAAAAGGATTATATAATTGTTTCATTATTTAGTCAATTACTTTATAATTGTTTCTACTATTTTTTTTAATTCTTCCGGTTTTTGGGTGCCAATTAAAAGATTTTTTCGGTTTAAAAAATGCAATTCTAAGCCCATATTTCCGGCTACATTAAATGCCTTTCCGTTTCTGCCGTATCGAACACCCCAACCTCCATAATCAAAAATTGGACTATATTTGATTACATCCATTTGACTTATTTCTGAAAAAAAATATTTTCTTTCTTTCCAATGAAAAGGGAAGAAACGTATTGAAATATAGTCTTTTGTAATGATTGTTTCAAGGGTTAAAAAATAAAAAACTAAGATAAAAATCCCAAAAAATATAAAATAGAAACTAAGAAATAAAATTGATATTTTATTGTTTTCAAATTCATTTAACAATAAATATCCGCCTGTTAGATTTGTTCCAATAATGATTGTCCAAACCCACCATTGTGTGAATTTTTGATTTTCCTGAAATAATAGTTTGTCATTCATTGACTAATTTATTTTGCGTTTTTTTAATTTTTTCTATCATGTCATCCAGTTTATTTCGAACAGTTGGATAACTATTGCCCATTTGAATGGCCATTTCTTTTAAACTTCCACTAGAAAGAAAAAACTGCAGTATAAAATTTTGTTCTTCTTCCGAAAGTTTCAATAGTAATGGTAAAGAAAAGTTTCCGGAAACTTGTGTTTGACAAGTTTCACAAGTTAATTGTGAAACAGAGAGGGAACTTTCACAACTCGGACAGTGGATAGGTAGTTTAGGCTTCATTTTAAACAAAGTTTATTCAAAAGTAAATAATGTTTAAATAAATATCAATATAATTTAAGTTTATTTTAATTTTTGAATAAAAAAAGCATTCCGAGAGAAGAATGCTATGTGTTTATTGAATATATTTTATCGTTTGGATATCTTGTTGTGCGTAATTTGACGTTGGAGTGAACATTTGAAGCGATCAATGCCATTTACTCTTTTCTTAGCATGTTTGGTAGCTCTTCCTTGTACACGTTCCCGCCACATTTTAAAACTCGAAGCCTTCATTTCTGTTCGCATGAGTTCAATGGTTTGCTGTTCAGAAATTCCAAACTGAAAAGTGATGGCTTCAAAAGGGGTGCGATCTTCCCAAGCCATTTCTATTATTCGGTCTATTTGCACCGCTGTAAAATATTTTGGAAGTAGAGACATTTTTAATCAAAAAGCAAATAACGTCAGAAAATAAAAAAACTCTTGGTGAACAAAAGTTAAAATATACTTAATCAAATTTATTTTTGATATAGTATTTGCTGTCTAAATCATCAAAATCATCAATAATTGGTTTTGGTTTAGGTTTACTAGCCGTAACTTTCTTTTTCCAAAGTTCAAAATCATCTTTTGAAAGTCGTTTTCTCATGATTTCAGTAACTTCGTTTTCGGAAATTCCAAATTCAACCTTAATTACTTCGAAAGGTTTTTTTTCCTCTTGAGCCATACTGATAACGCGTTCAACTTGTTCGTTATCCAGTTCCACTCTTTTACTTTTTTTCATTAGTTCAAAAGCACAATTAATATTTAATTTAAAGTTTCAAATTCTAAACCAATATTAGTAAAAAAATAAATTACTTTTTCAAACTACACTTATTTTTTTAAATTAAAGTTTAGGAGCTCTGTATTTTTGAAATGGTATTTTTAACAAATTGACTAGTTGGTTGTTCTCTTCCGGTTTCATATGGGTATCAACGCCATAAATAATTTTTTCTCTATCTAAATATGAAAACGTTCCAAATAGTCTATCCCAAACAGAAAATATATTTCCATAATTACTGTCTGTGTAAGGTAATTTATAGTGATGGTGCACTTTGTGCATATCGGGTGATATAATAAAATAACTTAACAATTTATCAATTTTTTTAGGAAGTGGAATATTGGCATGATTAAATTGTGAAAAAAATACAGAAAGTGATTGGTATAAAAAAACCATCCACATCGGGCTTCCTACTATTAAAACACCAATAACAGTAAAGATGAAACGAATGATGCTTTCTCCTGGATGATGTCGATTGGCCGAAGTAGTGTCAATCCATGTATCGGTGTGATGAATTAAATGAAAACGCCATAAAAAAGTTACTTTATGTTCAATCAAATGAACCAAATAGGCTGCAATCAAATCGAGTAAAAGTAAACCAACAATGGTGTAAACCCATATATTCATTTGCGGCAGCCATTGTAGAATTCCGAAATTTTGTTGTACGGCAAAATCGGCTGCTAATAACAAAATAAAAGCCATCAGAAAATTGATGATTATAGTGGTTATCGTGAAGAAAATATTTATTCCTGCATGTTCAATTTTATTGTATTGAAATTTGAATAATGGATAAGCGTTTTCAATTAGCAAAAAAAGGGTAATACCTCCAACTAGAATGAGACCTCTGTGAAGTGAGGAAATGCTTTCAAAATAATCAATGATAGTTTGCATTTATTTTTTTTACTAATTTAAATAATATTTTGATTTAATTTTAGCGATTATCTTATAATTCTAAAAGTTAGATTAATTCTAGTGCCAATTGGTTTTGATGTTTTCGGAATTTGATGTTTCCAAAAATGTTGTGTTTCACCTTTCATAATTAACAGGCTACCGTGTTCTAACGTAATTTTTTGTTTACACTCTTTAATTTCATTATGTTGTAAATGAAAAACTCTTTCTGCCCCAAAACTAATTGAGGCAATTATTGGATTTCGACCTAGTTCTTTTTCATTATCTGCATGCCATCCATTACTGTCTTTACCGTCACGATATTGATTTAGTAAAACTGTTGTGAAATTTTCAGGACAAATTTCTTCCACTTCATTTTTGATAAACATTAGCAAAGGATTCCATTTATGAGGTTGCATTACGATATTAGAATAAGAATATTTTTTACCAGCATTTCCATATAAAGAGGTCAATCGAGGTTGAGGATATGTTTGACCAAAAACAGTAATATTGTCTTGTTGCCAAGGAATTTCATTTTTTAATTTTTGAAATAATTCATTAGATTTTTCTACTGAAAATAAATTTGGATAATACTCGATTTCAGCGTCGGGTAGATCAAATACAATTTTTTCTTTTGGAAATAATGAATTCATTTGGTAAAAATAAAAAAAGCGATGGAAAACTCCATCGCTTAAGGTAAATTAAGAAGTAAAATTATTATTCTTCATTTTTTTGTAACACATTTTTATAAATAAATCCGGCAACAATTGCTCCTAAAATTGGGGCAAGCCAGAAAAGCCATAGTTGACTCAAAGGTTCTCCTCCTACAAAAATAGCCTGGGAAGTAGAACGAGCCGGATTAACAGATGTATTTGTAATAGGAATACTGATTAGATGAATTAACGTTAAACCTAAACCGATTGCAATTCCTGCAAATTTACCGTTAGCAAATTTATCAGTAGCTCCAAGTATTATCAATAAGAAAAACATTGTCAATATGAATTCTGCTACAAAAGCTGTTGTCATCGAATAGCCTGAAGGGGAAAAAGCACCATAACCATTGGATGCAAAAGCACCAGCTTGGGTGTTGTCAATACCAACAAAGTTATCTTGACCGTTCATAATAAAGTAAAGCGTTGCAGCTGCGGCAAGAGCTCCTATGCATTGAGAAATGATATAAGGTAAAAGTTCTTTGGCGTCAAAACGTCCGCCAGCCCAAAGTCCAAATGAAACAGCCGGGTTAAAATGACCACCTGAAATATGCCCAACACCATAAGCCATCGTTAGTACGGTTAAACCGAAAGCTAACGAAACTCCGGCAAACCCGATTCCTAAATCGGGAATTCCTGCAGCAAATAGTGCACTTCCGCAACCTCCAAAAACCAACCAATAAGTTCCAAAAAATTCTGCAAATAGTTTTTTCATAAAATTGTAGTTTAATTAATATTTAGTGTAGTCATAAGCCCAAAAAATCAAAGCAAATTGTAAAGTTAAACGTAATATTCTAATCCATTTTGGTAATCCCAATATCCATTTTCATTCTTATACATATTTAGATTTGTCGGAAATAGTGCCAGTAATAATATGATTATTCCCCAAGACGCAAAAGGGCTGAATTCTGGAATACATAGTAAGAATCCCAATAAAATCTCCGCAATTCCTGAAGTGTAATTCAATAATTTGGGATTTGAAAAATAGGGAGGAATTATTTTTAAAAAAAATTTCGGATTTCGAAAATCACTAAATACGGCGGCTATTATATCTGTAGCTGACATAAGGTACAAATGCCAAGGTAAATTCATAAATGAATTGCTTTGTTTAATACGAATTTATAAAAAAAATGTTAATAAAAAGTAGAACAGTAAAATATTTTTTCGAAATAAGCATTAAATCTTTCTTATCAAATTGATATTCATGACAACAATCGCAAGAATGATAAGAATAATTCCAAACCATTGCAAACCATTTATTTTTTCACTTAAAAGGAAATAAGCCATAAGAACTGAAACCGGTAATTCTAGCGAGGATACAATACTTCCAAGTCCAATGCCTGTCAAAGGAAAACCGGAATTTAATAGCACTGGTGGAATAATAGTGCCAAAAAGAGCAACAATAATTCCCCATTTTAAAAAGATTTCAAAATTAAACGGGGTTGATTGTGTTACTATTGAAAAGAGAAAAACGATGATTGCTCCCCCTAGGAGCATGTATAGACTTCGTTGTGCAGAGGTAATTTCTGTGGCCACGCGATTGGCTGTAAACATGGTAGTCGTAAAGGAGGCAGCTGCTAAAATTCCCCAAAATAATCCACGCCAATCTAAAGCAATTTCATTTTGAATTAAATTTGTTGCTAAAATTGTTCCAATTAATACAATGAAAACAGCCATTATTTTTTGAATCGAAGGTAGTTTTTTATCTAAAATCATTTCTAATAATACCCCCATCCAAACGGTTTGCATGAGTAAGACAATAGCAATGGAAACATCGATGTATTTCACACTTAAGTAATAGAAAACACTTGTCATGCCTAAAGAAGTTCCTGCCAACATTAAATGAAAAATATTTTTCCTGGTTGCTTTAAAAGCTATGTTTTTATTTTTAACTAGTTGGAAAGAGTTGATAAGAAGCACACCAATGATTCCATATACAAATTGAGCTGTAGTGACTTCAGCAGTTGTGAAATTCTCGTCATAAGCTAATTTAACAAACGTAGCCAACATGCCATAACTTGTCGCTCCAAGGGCAACTAAGAAAACTCCTTTCAGTACTCGATTTCCGAACATATTTGATTTTTAAAAAGCGGGCAAAGATAGGGAAAAGTTACGAGTTGCGGGTTGAGAGTTTCAAGTTTAATTTTTTTTGTATTGTCAATACTATTTATCGTGAGTTCGATATAAAAAATCAAAAAAAAGTATTAAAAAAACGAATTATTTAGTATATTTATAGTGCTGAAATACAAACATTTAACTAAATAATCCGCTATGCTTTCAAGATATAAAATTACAGAAATTTTTGTTTCCGTTGACGATTTTTGTCAAGAATTTGAACCAATGTTGAATTCCAAGCGCATAGGTAAGGCAAAAATTAGGAATACACCCAGCAAACTTTCTATGTCTGAAGTAATGACTATACAAATTATTTTCCATCATTCTGGTTTCAGAACCTTCAAAGATTTTTACTTAGGATACGTTTGTATTCATTTGAATGATTTGTTTCCAAAAACAGTCAGTTACAATCGCATGACAGATCTTAACTCTAAAAGTATGTTGCATCTTTTTGCCTATCTAAAAAGTTTTGGATTAGGAGATTGCACAGGGATAAGTTTTATTGATTCGACTCCCTTAAGGGTTTGTGATAATCGACGAATTCATCAACATAAAACCTTCAAAGGAATAGCACAACGAGGTCAATGTTCACTTGGTT
>NZ_JBIKJL010000084.1:0-6117 GCF_044361015.1 Flavobacterium sp. | reverse complement strand
AAAAATCCATTTAATCCGCGTCATTTGCGTCTGCCGCGTTCAATCCCATAAAACCAAAAGAATCAAAAAAACTATAAAAACCCTTACCATTCCTATCCCTTCAAATCGAAAACCTTTCCCAAAAACATCGAGATTATCCTATTCCGACACGAGATTACCCGAAAACGGAACAAGATTACCCGAAAACGGAACAAGATTTTCATAAATCACAAAAAAATCAGCACAAAAACCAATAAAATAAATAAATACCCAAAAAACCACTACCACCAAAAAAAAACCACCTAAAACAACAACACAACCAAACAAAACACTACTTAACAAAAAATGTGTTAAAAATTAAAAAATACTATGCGTGCATAATAAATTTTATATAACTTTGAAAACTTTTGCGAAAAACATGAAAGACAAAACCATAGACTATATCCTTCGAGCAACTTGGCAATCCGTCGCCCGGATGTACAACGATGAAGCTTCAAATTACGAAGGCTCCATGGCCATAGGTTTCGCCCTCCTCAGCATAGATAAAGAAGAAGGGACCCCCTCCACCTATATCAGCAACAGAATGGGAATGGAACCCACTAGCCTTACTCGTACTTTAAAAACATTAGAAGAAAAAGGATTAATTATCCGTAAAAAAAATCCGGAAGACGGTCGCGGTGTCCTAATATACTTAACGGAATTGGGTAAGGAAAAAAGAGAATTATCCAAATCAACTGTTTTAAAATTTAACGAAGTTGTCAAACAAAACATAACCGAAGAAAAATTACAGCATTTCATGGAGGTCGCCGATGTGATCAATACATTAATTAACGAAAAGAAGATTTTCTAGATTTTTCTAATTTTTTAAATCTGTGTTCTAAAAATATAACTAACTAAAAACCAGCGGAAACTCGTAACCTGAGACCTGCAATAAGAATATAAAAATGAAAAGAACAATTAAAAAAGTGGCTGTCATCGGATCCGGAATTATGGGTTCCGGTATTGCTTGTCACTTTGCAAACATTGGTGTTGAAGTACTTTTGTTAGACATCATTCCAAATGCCTTAACCGAATCGGAAGAGAAAAAGGGACTCACTTTAGAAAGTAAAGCAGTTCGCAACCGCATTGTAAATGACAGTTTAATGAATGCTTTAAAATCGAACCCTTCTCCTATTTATAGTCAGAAATTTGCCAACCGAATTTCAACAGGAAATACAACGGATGATATGCGGAAAATTGCTTCTGTAGATTGGATTATCGAAGTGGTAGTGGAACGTTTAGATATTAAGAAACTCGTTTTCGAACAAGTGGATAAATATAGAAAACCGGGAACGTTGGTAACTTCCAACACATCCGGAATTCCGATTCAATTTATGAGTGAAGGAAGAACGGAAGATTTCCAACAGCATTTTTGCGGAACGCACTTCTTCAACCCGGCTCGTTATTTAAAATTGTTTGAAATCATTCCCGGGCCAAAAACAAGCAAATCCGTTTTAGATTTCCTAACCAATTATGGTTCACAATTCTTAGGAAAAACTTCGGTCGTAGCCAAAGATACTCCGGCATTCATTGGCAACCGGATTGGAATTTTCGGTATCATGAGTCTGTTTCACCAAGTAAAAGAAATGGGGCTAACCATCGAAGAAGTGGATAAATTAACCGGTCCTGTCATCGGCCGACCAAAATCGGCGACGTTTAGAACCGTTGATGTAGTTGGTCTGGATACATTAGTGCATGTCGCAAATGGAATTGAGCAAAACTGTCCGAATGACGAAGCTCATGATTTGTTCAAATTACCTTCTTTCATCCATACAATGATGGAGAATAAATGGTTGGGAAGCAAAACCAAACAAGGTTTTTATAAAAAAGTCGACAAAGATATTCTATCATTGGATTTAGACACGATGGAATACCGCCCGAATAAAAAAGCCTCTTTTGCCACCTTAGAATTAACCAAAACCATTGACAAACCAATCGATCGTTTCCAAGTGTTAGTGAAAGGAAAAGACAAAGCGGGTGATTTTTATAGAAAGAATTTCGCAGCTATGTTTGCGTATTGTTCTAATAGAATTCCTGAAATATCTGATGAATTATATAAAATCGACGATGCCATGAAAGCCGGCTTCGGTTGGGAAAATGGTCCGTTTGAAATTTGGGACAGCATCGGTGTAGCCAAAGGAATTGAAATGATGCTTGCCGAAGGTTATGAACCGGCTGCTTGGGTGACTGAAATGGTAGCTTCTGAAAATACTTCTTTTTACACGGTTAAAAATGGTGCAACACATTTTTACAATATCCCAACCAAATCGCAGGAAAAAATTCCGGGTCAAGATGCGTTTATCATCTTAAACAATATAAGAGAAAGTCAAAAAGTTTGGGGTAATTCCGATGCCACAATTCATCATTTAGGCGATGGAATATTGAATTTAGAATTCCACTCTAAAATGAATACGATTGGTGGCGGTGTGTTGCAAGGAATCAACAAAGCCATCGATTTAGCTGAAAAAGAATACAACGGATTAGTTATTGGAAACCAAGGAGCTAATTTCACTGTAGGTGCCAACATCGGAATGATTTTTATGATGGCCGTTGAACAAGAATATGACGAATTGAATATGGCTATCAAAATGTTCCAAGACACGATGATGCGTTGCCGCTACTCCTCTATTCCGGTAGTCGTTGCTCCACACGGAATGACGTTAGGTGGTGGTTGCGAAATGACAATGCACGCCGACCGAGTGGTTGCTGCTGCAGAAACCTATATTGGTTTAGTGGAATTTGGTGTCGGAGTCATTCCCGGCGGAGGAGGTTCGAAAGAAATGACTGTACGTGCCTCCGATTTATTCCACAAAAACGACGTCGAATTAAATGTACTACAAGAATACTTCCTAACCATCGGAATGGCAAAAGTAGCCACTTCTGCTTATGAAGCTTTTGATTTCGGTATTCTTCAAAAGGGAAAAGATATAGTTGTTGTGAATCGTGATCGTCAAATTGCAGTTGCAAAACAAGTTGCCTTGCAAATGGCAGAACAAGGATACACAAAACCTATCCAACGCAAAGACATTAAAGTATTAGGAAAACAAGCGTTGGGAATGTTCTTAGTAGGAACCGACCAAATGCAAGCCGGAAAATACATTTCGGAACACGATAGAAAAATTGCTAACAAATTGGCGTATGTAATGGCAGGTGGTGATTTATCAGAACCTACATTGGTAAGTGAGCAGTATTTGTTGGATATTGAAAGAGAGGCATTTTTGAGTTTGTGTACTGAAAGAAAGACATTGGAGCGTATTCAGTTTATGTTAACCAAAGGGAAGCCGTTGAGAAATTAATTGTATAATGTATATTGTAAAATTGTATAATGTAAAATTAATGCTTATGAATTATTTTAAAGAATTGAAAGTTTGGCAGAAAGCTATTGAACTTGTTACCAATACCTATTTAAAATCTCAAAGTTTTCCTAAAGAAGAAATTTATGGTTTAACATCACAAATAAGACGTTGTGCCGTTTCAATTCCTTCAAATATTGCAGAAGGATGTGGAAGAAACACTGACAAAGATTTTAATAACTTTTTAGGAATTTCTTTAGGTTCAGCTTTTGAATTTGAAACTCAATTAATTATTTGTAAAAATTTAAATTTTATAAATCAAGATGATTTTACATTTCTTGAAGCCGAAGTACAGCATATACAAAACATGATAATTAAACTGAAAAGTTCTATTGAAAAAAAAATGTAATCGCTTCAATATACATTATACAACAATACATTATACAAATAAAAAAGATATGAAAACAGCATACATAGTAAAAGCATACAGAACCGCCGTCGGAAAAGCCCCAAAAGGAGTATTCCGTTTCAAAAGACCTGATGAATTGGCAGCAGAAACCATTCAATTCATGATGAACGAGCTACCTGATTTCGACAAAAAACGCATCGACGACGTGATGGTTGGAAACGCAATGCCCGAAGCCGAACAAGGTTTAAACGTAGGTCGTTTAATCTCCTTAATGGGATTAAAAGTCACCGATGTTCCGGGTGTAACCGTCAATCGTTACTGTGCATCCGGTTTAGAAACGATTGGAATGGCAACCGCTAAAATTCAATCCGGAATGGCTGATTGTATCATTGCAGGCGGAGCCGAAAGCATGAGTTTTATTCCAATGGGAGGCTATAAACCTACCCCCGATTATGCAGTTGCAGCATCAGGTAATGAGGATTATTATTGGGGAATGGGTCTAACAGCTGAAGCTGTCGCCAAACAATTCAACGTGTCGCGTGAAGACCAAGACGAATTTGCTTTTCATTCCCACCAAAAAGCTTTAAAAGCTCAGGCCGAAGGAAAATTTGACAAACAAATCGTGCCAATCACTGTGGAACAAACATTTATCAATGAAAATGGTAAAAAAGAAACCAAATCGTATGTCGTAAAAAAAGACGAAGGTCCGAGAGCTGACACAACAGTTGCGGCATTGGGTAATTTAAAACCGGTGTTTGCTGCTGATGGTTCGGTAACAGCAGGAAACTCATCACAAATGAGTGATGGTGCCGCGTTTGTTTTAATTATGAGTGAAGAGTTGGTAAACGAATTAGGTATAAAACCCATCGCACGATTAGTCAATTTCGCATCAGCCGGAGTAGAACCTAGAATCATGGGAATCGGTCCGGTAAAAGCTATTCCGAAAGCATTAAAACAAGCCGGTTTAACTTTAAATGACATTGACTTAATCGAATTAAACGAAGCGTTTGCATCACAATCATTAGCCGTAGTTCGAGAATTGGGATTAAATCCTGATATCGTGAACGTGAACGGAGGTGCGATTGCCTTAGGACATCCGCTAGGTTGTACTGGAGCTAAACTATCGGTTCAATTGTTTGATGAAATGCGATTACGAGGTAGTAAATACGGCATTGTGAGTATGTGCGTGGGAACCGGACAAGGTTCTGCGGGAATTTTTGAATTGCTATAAGCCCCCTAACCCCCAAAGGGGAAACGAGGCCTTCATGAAATAAAAAAACAAAAGAACATAAATTTAAGAAATTTATAAAATTTTAAAAATTTCTCTAATTTTTAAATTCTGTGTTCCAAAAATATAAAAGATTAAAAAACTAATTATGGAAGACATAACAAGAGGAGGACAATTCCTAGTCAAAGAAACCAAATGTGAAAACGTATTCACACCCGAAGATTTCTCAGAAGAGCAAATCATGATGCGTGATTCGGTTAAAGAATTTGTGGACAAAGAAATTTGGCCAAATAAAGACCGATTTGAAAAGAAAGATTATGCATTTACCGAAGAAGTAATGCGAAAAGCTGGAGAAATGGGCTTTTTGAGTGTTGCGGTACCGGAAGCCTATGGCGGAATGGGAATGGGATTTGTAGATACATGTTTAGTATGCGATTACATTTCAGGTGCAACCGGTTCATTTTCAACTGCTTTTGGTGCTCACACAGGAATTGGAACGATGCCAATTACTTTGTACGGAACAGAGGAGCAAAAGAAAAAATACGTTCCAAAATTAGCCTCAGGTGAATGGTTTGGAGCCTATTGTTTAACTGAACCGGGAGCAGGTTCTGATGCCAATTCAGGAAAAACAAAAGCTGTATTGTCAGCAGATGGAACACATTATAACATTACCGGACAAAAAATGTGGATATCCAACGCCGGATTTTGCTCGTTATTCATCGTTTTTGCTCGAATTGAAGACGATAAAAATATTACCGGTTTTATTATAGAGAACGACCCGTCCAACGGAATTACCATGAACGAAGAAGAACATAAATTAGGAATCCGTGCCTCTTCTACTCGTCAAGTGTTCTTTTCAGATACCAAAGTACCGGTTGAAAATATGTTAGCCGGACGTGGTGAAGGTTTCAAAATTGCCATGAACGCGTTAAACGTAGGCCGAATCAAATTGGCTGCCGCTTGTTTGGATGCTCAACGGAGAGTGACTTCCAACGCCATTAATTATGCTAACGAAAGAATTCAGTTCAATATACCAATCGCTCAATTTGGAGCCATTCGATATAAATTGGCTGAAATGGCCACTTCTGCTTATGCCGGTGAAAGTGCTACCTACCGTGCTGCAAAAGACATCGAAAACCGAATTAAATTACGTGAAGCAGAAGGTGCAA
>NZ_JBIKJL010000008.1:0-62762 GCF_044361015.1 Flavobacterium sp. | reverse complement strand
AAAGGAATTGAAACCATTCCGTTGTTTTATAAATATTTTGTGGAGTTATCGAAATAACTTCCGCTAAACCTTTGTCAAAGTTCCAAACTTTGACAAAGGTTATCCCTAAAAATCCGTTTATTCATAAGTGAGTAAACGGTTTTTTTATGGCCCCAATTCGGGCTATTCGCTGCAAGTCCTCGTCCGTGGGTTGGTTTTTTGTCGGTTTGGTCTCGGCTTCCGTTGGTCGCCGGCCCAACTCGCAAAAAAGCTCAACCCCGTCCTGCGGGCTTTCCGCTACTATCCCGGGTGCAAATTGTGCAATCAACCAATTTCTTGAAACTTGAAACTTGAAACCTGAAACCTGAAACCTGAAACTTGAAACTTGAAACTTGAAACCTGAAACAAATTACAACAATTTAAAATTTTTGGCGTTAAATTTGTAATCATCAATCAACATCAATCATCATGCTAAAAAAATTCTTCCTCCTTTGTTCGGGTTCCGACAAAGAGATTATCGAAAGTTGTTCCAACGGCGAACAAAACAAATATGCCGGAATTGGTGCTACTGTTTTCTTTACAGCCGTTATGGCCTTTATTGCCGGTAGTTATGCTCTTTACACGGTTTTCGATAACGTTTATACCGCTGTGTTTTTCGGATTGGTTTGGGGTTTACTTGTTTTCAACCTCGACCGATTTATTGTTTCCACCATCAAAAAAAGAGACAGTTCTCTGGATGAGTTCATTCAAGCTTCTCCTCGAATTGTGTTGGCAATTATTATCGCCATTGTCATTTCAAAACCGTTGGAAATTAAAATTTTTGAAAAAGAAATCAATACCGTTTTGTTGAAAGAGAAAAACGAAATGGCAATGACTAATAAAAAGCAAGTGACCAATTATTTCCAAACCGACGTCAATCAAAACAAAGCTCAAATTGACAGTTTAAAGTCAGACATCCTTAAAAAAGAAAAAGAAGTCAACGATCTATATGCCGTTTTCATCACCGAAGCCGAAGGAACAGCCGGTACCAAAAAATTGGGCAAGGGTCCGGTTTATAAAGAAAAACGTGAAAAACACGATGCAGCCTTGCAAGAATTAGCCGCTTTAAAAACTACCAATCAAACCAAAATTGCTGAATTGGAAGAAAAAGGGAAACTTCTTCAAACCAATTTAGATAAAAAAGTAACCGAAACACAACCCATCATCGATGGTTTTGATGGTTTAATGGCACGAATCAATGCGTTGGATAAATTGCCTTGGCTTCCGTCTTTTTTCATCATGTTGCTTTTCTTGGCCATCGAAACATCTCCAATTATTGCAAAATTATTATCACCCAAAGGTGAATATGATTTCAAACAAGAAGATGGCGAATGGGCAGTCAAAAACGTGTTGGCTCAAAACAAATACCAAAGCGAATTGCAAAAGCAAACCGATGCTTCCATTTACGATAAAGTGTATGCTGATATTCGTGAAGATAAAGCTTTATACGATTACAAGAAAAAACGAGCCATCGAATTGTTAGAATTGCAAGCGGATGGATTTGTGGAAAAACAGAAGAAATCGCTTTAATCTTATTTAACCGCAGTACGCGAAGGTTTAGCTAAGTTCACAAAGGTGTTTTTAGCGTTCTTTGCGTAATCCTTTGCGAACTTTGCGGTTAGGAATCTAAAACTTCACTTTGCACTTTCTTCGTCAAACTCTTAAAAACCAATTCATACGAATGGTTAATGAGTTCCCGCATCATTTTATCATCCACATCGCTGTGAAAAGCAATCGTGTTCCAATGAATTTTACTCATGTGATAGCCGACCGTTATCGCATCATATTCGGCACGTAGTTCCAATGCTTTTTCCGGGTCACATTTTAAGTTTAACGAAGGTGTTCCGTTTTCCCATTCTTTTAAAGAAGTCAAACAGAACATTTTTCCACCCACTTTAAAAACTAAAGTGTCTTCATCGAAAGGGAAATGTTCGGTGACGCCTTTTTTTGTTAAGCAAAAATCATATAGTTGTTGAATATTCATTTTTCAAAATTAATTTATTTTTATGAATTGTTGAACTAGTGTTTGATTTTAAAGAAGTTACATTTGATTAAGTTTAATTTTTACTCACTTCAAATGCAAAATCCAATTACTAAAAACCAGCTGTGCGATGTTTTTTCTTCTGTAAATAATAGAACTATTCCTTTTGTTAATCAGGAAGAATATTTAGTAAACGGACAATTTAAACGCTGGAACGGACCATTTAACACTATTTACGCTGCCATTTGTAAACCAACGGGCGGTGACAATCTAAAACGTATTTTAATCGGTAAAATTCCTAAAACGGGTTTACCGGAAGCCTTTGAATGTCTAGAAAGTGCCGAAGTAGCATACAACAATGGATTTGGAGAATGGCCATTATTATCGGTTGAAAAAAGAATTGCTCACGTAGAACATTTTATAGGAGAAATGATTGCGTTAAAATCGGAGGTGGTTGACTTGCTCATGTGGGAAATTGGAAAATCTGAAAAAGATGCCGAAAAAGAATTTGACAGAACAATCAAATACATTTATGATACGATTGAATCGCTAAAAAAATTAGAGAGAAAATCGGCTTCTTTCACCTTAGAAGAAGGAGTCATTGGTCAGATACGCAGATCGCCTTTAGGAATTACATTGTGCATCGGACCTTATAATTATCCGTTGAATGAGACCTACACTTTGCTCATTCCCGCACTAATTATGGGCAATGTAATTTTGTTTAAACCACCAAAACATGGCTGTTTGTTACATTATTGTCTGTCTAAAGCAATAGAAAAGAGTTTTCCAAAAGGTGTTGTAAATTATCTTTACGGGAAAGGTGGCGAAATAGTTCAGCCATTAATGAATACCGGAAAAATTAATGTTTTAACCTTAATTGGTTCGAGTAAAGTAGCTTCGGATATTAAAAAAGCGCATCCAAAAGTAAATCGATTGCGAGCTATTTTGGGATTAGATGCTAAAAATCCTGCCATAATTTTAGAGAATGCCAATCTAGATAATGCCGTGGAAGAATGTTTGTTAGGAAGTCTTTCTTTTAATGGACAACGGTGTACGGCTCTTAAAATTTTGTTTGTACATGAAAACATTAAAGATGAATTCATAAAAAAATTCTGTGAGAAAGTTGATGCGTTAAAATTTGGAATGCCTTGGGACGAAAAAGTACAAATAACACCTTTGCCGGAAGATAACAAACCGGAATACCTGAATGCATGTATTGCTGATGCAGAAAGTAAAGGAGCGAAAATTATGAATCAAAATGGTGCAGTTCAAAATGGATCTTTATTTTTTCCAGCTGTAGTTTATCCCGTTAAGGAAGGAATGAAATTATATCGTGAAGAACAATTTGGACCTGTTGTTCCTATCGTTTCTTTTAGTGATATGCAACAACCAATCGATTATATGATAACATCCAATTATGGTCAACAAGTGAGTATTTTTGGCACAGACACACAAGAAATCTCACATCTAATGGATGGATTAGTTAACCAAGTTTCTCGGGTAAACTTAAACGTTCAATGCCAACGCGGACCTGATACTTTCCCTTTTACAGGAAGAAAAGATTCTGCTGAAGGAACACTTTCTGTTTATGATGCACTTCGTTCATTTTCTATCAGAACTGTGGTTGCCACAAAGGAAAATAAAGAAAATACAGCGATTATTAATAAAATTGTATCTGATGGGGAATCGAATTTTTTATCAACAAAGTTTATATTTTAGATTTGAGTCTTTCTTTATAGTTAATGTTTGCAGTCGTCGTAAAAGCAACTACAGAATGCTGTAAATTATTGGCTTACTCGGACTCGCATCATTCTGAAACGAAGCAATCTGCAAATTCAACAAATATGAATCATCTTTTACTTCATCATCCACAAAAATCAATTCCGTTATCGTGGCATTTTTTCGTGCATCGTCATTCAAATTATTCACGTCTTTCACATTCCAAAATGCTTTGTGTGCTAATAATTTTCCTTCATCTTTTTCTTTATCAACGCTTGGTAAATCGATAAGCAAATGTTGAATGCCTTTTTCACGAATAAAAGTAGCTGCTTCTTCGTGTAGATAAGGCGGATTGGTGTGGGAATAATTCTTTGATTTTTTTTCGATTAAATTGGGTAAGGTTCGGATGATAATGGCTTCAGGGGAGACGTTGCGGTGAAACTTCTGTACATTCAATGCTTTTTCCAATTGATTTTTTGTTATCACAAAATCGTCTCCTTGTTGTTCCGGTTGGATGGAAAGTAGTTCAGCCGTAAAGAAAAATGTTTTTAATGCTTGATTGATAGAGTAAAATTCTTTGGTAATATGTCCCAAACATTCCGTGTGTGTCCCATGGCCGTGCGGATTGAAAAAAATATTATTGAAATTGGTTGTGGCACCGCCTTTCACACTTCCCACCCACGAACCAAAACGAACGGGTTCTATCTGCGGTTTTTCGATGTACCAGGCAATCGGATTGTTTTCAGTATTGGATAAAGGCAGTGAAATATCAATGGGTTTTGATAAATCTACTTGGAAGGTTTTTTTTTGGTGGGTGATGGTTGCTTTCATTTATGCTGAACTTGTTTCAGCATCTTTCAAATCTGAAATTAGTTTCAAATTTCAAAAAGACACTTTTTTACAATTCCAAATATAAATCTTTTAATTCAGGATTTGAAATTTTTGCTAAATTCCACTTCCATTCTTTATGCCAATTTTTAAGTTATTTTTCTCTTGCAAAAGCATCATGATAATTGTCAAATTCTTCAAAATATATTAGTATTGTCACATTATATTTTTTTGTAAAAACCGCACCTTTTCCATCTTTATGACAATCTATACGATTTTTTAAGTCTTTTGTTGCTCCAACATACAAAACAGTGAGATTATTATTTGTTAAAATATACGTATATCCTTTTTGCATAGTATGTGATTTAATTTTCAAAAGATGCTGAAACTAGTTCAGCATGAATAAGTCTGATGCAATCCCATCACTCAAAAACTTTCCTTTTCGAGTGGTTCGCAAAATGTTTTCATCTACAAAAAGCAAATGATCTTCAATGTATTTGGCCGCTTGTTGGTTGAGGTAATCTAAATAGGATTGACCAAATTCGGTTTGAACTCGGTCGAGTGAAATCCCCCAAATCGTTCGCAATCCCGTCATCACATATTCATTATACCGATCGGTTTTGGATAAAGTTTCCGTTTCAATAGGTAATTTTCCTTCCTCAATTGATTTGATATATAAAGTGTTATTCGACACATTCCAACCGCGTTTTTCGCCATCATAACTATGAGCTGACGGACCAATACCAATGTATTTTTTACCCAACCAATAACTCGAATTGTTTTTAGAAAAGTAGTTTTCCTTCCCAAAATTGGATAATTCGTAATGAATGAATCCGGCTTCTTCCAGTTTTTCAACCAAAATTTCAAAATGTTCCTGAGCGACTTCGTCTTCCGGTGCAGGAATTATTCCTTTTTGAATAAATGAGTGTAAAGCTGTTTTTGGCTCTACAGTTAACGCATAACTAGAAATATGCGGAATGCCAAAAGACAAAGCGGTTTCGATATTCTGAATCCATTTTTCATTGCTCATTCCCGGAATTCCGTAAATCAAATCGAGGGAAATATTGTCAAAATGTTTCGCCGCTTCTTCCAAGCACTTCTTAGCTTCATTGGAATTGTGAGCCCGATTCATCATCTTTAAATCCTCTTCAAAAAAAGATTGAATGCCGATAGATAATCGATTAATTGACGAATTGGCTAATTGACGAATGGTCTCATTATCCAAATCATCAGGATTCGCTTCAACTGTTATTTCAGGATTTTCAACTATATTATAGTTTTTAAAAACTTCCTCAATCAGCAATCGTAAATCTTCAATAGATAGAACAGAAGGCGTTCCACCGCCGAAATAAATGGTTTCAACCACAACATTTTTGAATTCTTCTTTCCGCAGCTGAATTTCTTTCGCTAAAGCCAAAACCATCTCGTCTTTCTTTTTCATGGAAGTAGAAAAATGGAAGTCGCAGTAATGACAAGCTTTTTTGCAGAAAGGGATATGTATGTAGATGCCGCTCATTTTAGTGTTCAGTATTCAGTTTTTAGCGTTCAGACTTTTAGTAATCAGATTTTAGTAAAAGTACAATTATGCACAAATGGACTGAACACTAAAAACTGACCACTGACCACTATTTTTTCACTCCAAATTTTTCAGGATTCAATAACATATAATTTATCAGTTTGCCAACTTCAAGGCTTTGTTCTGTTAACTCGCTAAATTTTTCGTTAGAAATGTATTTGCATGCCACACAGTATTCTAGCCATCCTTGCGTCTCTGAATTTTCAGCATCGGAATCTGTCAATTTACTATGAAAATGTTTGGGATATTCTCTTTTTCTGTAAGCTTCAGCTATGGTTATAGAAACACTTCTAGAACTTCGCCTGATTTGGTCAGTCAATGAGTAAATCTCTTCCTTTGGAAATGATTTCGATAATTCAAAAATATTCATTGCCAAGGAAAATGACTTTTTATAAGCTAATAAATCTTGAAATTTCATATTTAAAAAATTTATAAATTCTAAATGTTTTAAGAAAACATAGAGGCACTAATTCACTGACCACTAAAAACTGACCACTGACCACTACTACTTCACTCGATTCTCATTATTCTTCACAAACGCGTCCCAACCAGTATAACTTTTCTCTCCAATCACTTTCCCCGAATTAAAAAAATGACAAACTGCTGCCGCCAATCCATCCGTAGAATCCAAATTTTTTGGCAATTCTTTCAAACCTAATAATTGTTGCAACATTTTGGCTACTTGTTCTTTACTGGCGTTTCCATTTCCGGTGATGGCCATTTTGATTTTTTTAGGTTCATATTCGGTAATTGGAATTTGTCTTGACAAACCTGCTGCCATCGCCACACCTTGAGCTCTTCCAAGTTTGAGCATGGATTGCACGTTTTTGCCGAAAAACGGAGCTTCAATGGCAATTTCATCGGGATGATGGGTTTCAATCAACTCAATCGTACGTTCGAAAATGACTTTCAACTTGGTGTAATGATCGTTATATTTACTCAAAATTAATTCGTTCAACTGAATGAATTCCATTTTTTTATTGACGACTCTTATTAAACCAAATCCCATAATTGTCGTTCCGGGGTCGATGCCTAAGATGATGCGTTCGTTTGCCAAAAATAAGAGTTTAAAAGATTACTATTTAAAAGTGTAAAGTTTTGCTTTACTTTGTACTGATGGTTACATTATCTCACAAAGCTAAACAATTCTCATTGGTTCTCGCAAAACTTTTGCTTGTGGGTGGATCACTTTATTATCTGTTCCAACAATTGCAACAAAAAAGCTTTTCAAATTTTGATGGAATTGTGTCTAATTTTTCTGCTTTCAGTTTGCTGGGTATTATATTATTAAGTGTTTTGAATTGGTTATTTGAATTTTTGAAATGGAAAAATTTAGTTTCCAGTTTCCATAAAATAACTTTCAAACAATCCGTTGAACAATCGTTGGGCTCATTGACGGCTTCCATTTTTACGCCTAATCGGGTTGGGGAATATGTGGCCAAATGTTTGTATTATTCAAAAGAAAAAACAAAGCGGATAATTTTTTTGAATTTTTTAGGCAATATTACTCAGATGATGGTAACTGTTTTTTTTGGAGTTTTTGGTGTGCTTTTTTATTTTATTTTCTCTCCTTTTTCTTTTGATATTGAATACAACGCAAATGAAAAGGGTTTGATTTTCTGGCTTCCAATTCTTTTAGTTATACTTCTCTCTGTTTTGCTTTTTTATTATAAAAAAATCAATTTTTATGGTTATTCAGTGGAGAAAATAATGGTTAAAATGCAATTATTTCCTGCTCGAAAACACTTTGTAAATGTTCAATATTCGTTGCTTAGGTATATTATTTTTTCGCATCAATTTTATTTTTTGTTATTGATTTTCCAAATAGACATTCCTTATTCAGATGCTATTCTTACCATTTTTACCATGTATTTTTTAGCTTCTGTTATACCTAGTATTCATTTGATGGATGTAATTATAAAAGGTAGTGTAGCGTTATTTTTATTTGGAAAATTAGGCGTTAATGAATGGGTAATTGCTTCGATTACGATAATTATGTGGTTCTTTAATTTAGTTATTCCGTTACTATTAGGGAGTTTTTTTGTGTTGAAGTTTAAACCAAAATTGGATTTGTAATGATGTTTATTTATGTATCTATTACAATTTATGTGATTTTATTATTCCTATTTTGTGTAGCATTTAAAAAAGTAAAGCGATTTTCACCTTCTTCAAAAGAACCTAAACATTCTTTTTCAATTGTTGTTCCTTTTCGAAATGAAGCTCATAATTTGCCGCAACTTTTAAGATCAATTGAACAGTTAACTTATCCGATTGAAAAATTTGAAGTGATTTTAGTTGATGATGAATCTTCAGATGGCTATCGGGTTTCGAGTTACGGGTTTCGAGTTGTTGAATTGAAAAGCATACGAAATTCAAATTCTCCAAAGAAAGATGCTATTCAAACTGCGATTACCGGTTCAAATTTTGATTGGATCATTATAACCGATGCTGATTGTGTGGTCTCGAAAAATTGGTTACTTGATTTAGATATTTTTATTCAAACCGAAAAAAATGAAATGGTTTGTGGTCCGGTTTTGTTTAAAAAGCAAAATAATTTTTTATTTGATTTTCAACAAATTGAAATGCTGAGTCTACAGTCTGTTACGATTAGTAGTTTTGGATTGAAAAAGCCGTTTATGTGTAATGGTGCTAATCTTGCCTACACCAAAAAAATATTTCATGAAGTCAATGGTTTTGAAGGTAATTCGACTATTGCCAGTGGTGATGATGTTTTTTTATTGCAAAAAGTTGTCGTCCAATTTCCTGAAAAAGTTGGGTTTTTGTTAAATTCAAATTATGTTGTTGAAACAAATTCGGCCCAATCATGGAAAGAACTTTTTTATCAACGCGTTCGTTGGGCGGGTAAATCAACAGCTTATTCCATTTTCTTTGGAAAGTTTGTTGCTTTAGTCATCTTGTTTGGAAATTTAGCCTTTATCATGGCAATATCTTTTCTTTGTATGGGTTTTTTTAAACTGATACCAATTTTTATCTTCAAAATTTTAGTTGATTTGTTTTTGGCTAATCAAACGTCAGCATTTTATCAAATAAGAATGAATAATAGGCTTTTAACAGCATTGTTTTATCCTTTTTTTAGCTCAGCAGTTGCTCTTTATTCTTTGTTTGGAAAATATGAATGGAAAGACCGAAAGATATAACCGGAACTTGTGGTTAGCAAATCAAATAAGTAACTTGCGACATATTATTACAATTGACTTTGCTTTTAAAATCAAAATTTATGTTGTATTCAAAAATAGAAGGTAAAGGTAAACCACTCATAATTCTGCATGGATTTCTAGGGATGTCTGATAATTGGAAAACCCTCGGAACTCAATTTGCAGCAAACGGATTTCAAGTTCATATGCTTGATTTAAGAAATCACGGACGAAGTTTTCATTCAGATGCATTTAATTATAAGGTCATGATGAGTGATGTGGCAGAATATTGTCGTTTTCACCAATTGACAAAAATTGATATCATTGGTCATTCCATGGGCGGTAAAGTAGCTATGCTTTTAGCGGTTGAGTACCCTGAATTAGTTGAAAAGCTAGTTGTCGCTGATATTGGTCCTAAATATTATCCGTCTCATCATCAGGATATTTTAGCAGGATTGGACGCTGTAGATTTTTCACATAAACCGGATCGAAATCAAGTAGAGGAAGTCTTACAAAAAAACATCCCCGATTTTGGTATCCGCCAATTTTTAATGAAAAGTTTGTTTTGGAAAGAACCGGGTCAATTGGCTTTCCGATTTAATTTGGAGGTTTTTAAAAAAGAAATTGAACAAATCGGAACAGCATTAACAGATAGTCAACGATTTGATAAGCCTACTTTGTTTATAAGAGGAGGAAATTCGAAATACATTTTGGACGACGATTTTCAAACTATTCAGTCTCATTTTCATAATTCAAAAGTTGAAACAATTCCAAATGTTGGACATTGGTTGCATGCCGAGGACCCTCAACTATTTTTTGAAATTGTAATTGGTTTTTTGAATACATAATATTTTTTTTGTATTTTTATTAAAAATATACCTTATGAATTTACTTATTCGAATTTTAATCACAGCCGGTTTAGTTTTATTAATAGCTAATTTTCTTCCGGGTGTAAAAGTGGAGAGTTTTGTTCAATCGATTTATGTAGCCATTATTTTAGGATTACTTAATTTGTTTATCAAACCAATTATTATCTTGTTTACTTTGCCGGTAACGATACTAACGTTAGGGCTGTTTTTACTTGTAATTAATGCAATTATTGTCCTCTTGTGCAGCAATATTGTAGGTGGTTTTCATGTTGAATCATTTTGGACAGCTTTGTTTTTTAGTATCATCTTATCTGTTTTGCAATCTATTGTTTATAAACTAACAGGCGGGGAAGAGTAATTTTACGGATGATGAGCTAAAATACAATCATTTAAAAACTTGGTTGGGTTGCAAAAAAGTTATACTTTTGCAACCCAATTTTAGTTTATAAATCACAAGAAATGAATATTACAAGAACCAATGTGGATGCTTTGAATGCGGTGGTTACCGTAGCGGTTTCCAAAAATGATTATGCTTCAAAAGTAGAAAAAGTATTAGCTGATTATCGCAAAAATGCTTCTATTCCAGGTTTTAGAAAAGGTGCTGTGCCAATAAGTTTAATTCATAAACAATACAGAAAAGCAGTATTATTAGAAGAAGTAAATAAAGTTTTGCAAGAAAATTTAAATAAATATTTAGTAGATGAAAAATTAGATATTTTAGGAAATCCACTTCCAAAAGTAACAGAAGATTTCGATTGGGATAAAGAAGATTTTTCTTTTGATTTCGAATTGGGATTAGCTCCTGAGTTTTCAGTTGATTTAGCTGCAAAAAATAACATTACCAGCTTCAAGATTATTGCTGACGATAAAATGTTAAAAGACCAAGTGGAAAGAATCCAAAAGCAATATGGAAAATTAATTTCTAAAGATACGGTTGAAGAAGAAGATGACTTGAATGTAACCTTTACAAATGAAGCTAACGGAATCAATAATACAACGTCTATTTCGTTAGATGTTTTTAAAGATAAAAAAGCTGCAAAAAAATTCATTGGAAAAAAAGTTGGTGAAAGTGTAGAATTAAGTACCAAAGGTTTATTTGATGACGACCATAAATTGATGGATTTTCTTAAAGTTGATCATGATTTAGTGCATGGTTTAGATGTTGATGTTTCTGCTACAATTGAAGGAATTACAACCAGTGAAAAAGCAGAATTGAATCAGGAATTATTCGATAAATTATTTGGCGAAGGCAACGTAACTTCAGTCGACGGAGTGAAAGCTAAAATCAAAGAAGACGCTGAAAAACAATTTGTTCAACAAGCAGATCAAAAGTTTTTAAATGATGTGACTGAGTTTTTGTTGGAAAGCACAAAATTTGATTTGCCGGCTGAATTTTTAATTAAATGGTTGCAACATTCGGGTGAAAAACACTTAACGGATGCAGAAGCCAGAGAAGAGTTTTTAAAATCAGAAAAAGGCCTTCGTTACCAATTAATTGAAGGGAAAATAATGACGGAAAACAATTTGCAAATCACTTTTGAAGATTTGAAAGCGTTCACCTCTGAATTAATTAAGAAACAAATGGCACAATTTGGTCAAATGAATCCAACTCAGGAGGATATTGATGGCATTGTAGCTCGTGTGCTTTCTAACCAAGATGAAGTGAAAAGACTGTCGGGGCAAGTCATGAATGAAAAAATGCTTGGGCTTTTTAAAGAGAAAGTAAAAGCTAAAACAAAAGAAGTTTCTTACGATCAGTTCGTTAAAGAAATGTACGGAGAATAATAATTTCAAAAAAATTAGTATCTTTGGGCTTCGAATGTATATTTGACGCTCATTTACATTTAAAAATGTGCACTTAAAATTGTTTTTTTAAAATGAATATAGGAAAAGAATTTAAAAAATTTGCTACTAAACACCATGGTGTAAATAGTATGTATTATGATAAAATTGTAAGTGGAATGACGCCTTACATAATCGAAGAACGTCAGATGAATATTTCTCAACTTGACGTTTTTTCGCGTTTGATGATGGACAGAATTATCTTTTTGGGAACAGGAGTTGATGATTATGTAGCCAATATTATTCAAGCACAATTGTTGTTCTTAGAAAGTGTTGATGCTTCTAAAGACGTTCAAATTTACATTAACTCTCCGGGAGGAAGCGTTTATGCAGGATTAGGAATTTATGATACAATGCAATACATAAAACCTGACGTAGCGACAATTTGTACCGGTATGGCTGCTTCGATGGGAGCTGTTTTATTATGTGCCGGAGCAGCAGGAAAACGTTCTGCTTTACCACATTCAAGAGTAATGATTCACCAACCTTCTGGAGGAGCACAAGGTGTTGCAACAGATATGGAAATCAATCTTCGTGAAATGTTGAAGTTGAAAGATGAATTATATCAAATTATCTCTACTCATTCCGGTCAAACTTTTGAAAGAGTCCACAAAGACAGTGAACGCGATTATTGGATGATTGCTGACGAAGCCAGAGAATATGGTATGATTGACGAAGTATTAAGAAGAAAATAGTTTTGGTTATTTGTATGGCTCACAAGCCAAATTAACAATTACTTATAACCTTTTACCCAAATAAAATGGCAAAAGAAATGATGGAATGTTCTTTCTGTGGAAGAAAGAAACCCGAAACGAATTTGTTAATCGCCGGAATTGATGCACACATTTGTGATAAATGCATTGAACAAGCACATGGTATTGTTTTAGAAGAACTGAAACAAAGCAAACACGCACAGGGTCTAGGTAATGATTTAGTGCTAAAAAAACCCAAAGAAATTCGAGAATTTTTAGATCAGTATGTTATTGGGCAGGACCAAACCAAAAAAGTGATGTCGGTTGCTGTTTACAATCATTACAAACGGTTAATGCAGAAAAATAGTGATGATGACGTTGAAATTGAAAAAAGCAATATCATTATGGTAGGACAAACCGGTACAGGAAAAACATTAGTAGCTAAAACAATTGCTCGAATGTTAGGTGTTCCGCTTACAATTGTAGATGCAACCGTTTTAACAGAAGCCGGTTATGTGGGTGAAGATGTGGAAAGTATTTTGACACGATTACTTCAGGTAGCTGATTATGATGTAGCTAAAGCAGAAAGAGGTATAGTTTTCATTGATGAAATCGATAAAATTGCCCGTAAAAGTGATAATCCATCTATTACGCGTGATGTTTCCGGAGAAGGTGTTCAACAGGCTTTGTTGAAATTATTAGAAGGAACAGTAGTGAATGTTCCACCAAAAGGAGGCAGAAAGCATCCCGATCAAAAATTTATTGAAGTAAATACACAAAACATATTGTTTATTGCCGGTGGAGCTTTTGATGGAATCGAAAGAATAATTTCCAAAAGATTAAATCGTCAGGCATTAGGCTATAGTGCTTCAGCTAAAGTTGACAATGTAGATAAAGATAATTTAATGCAATACATTATTCCAAAAGACATTAAAGATTTTGGGTTAATTCCTGAAATTATCGGGCGTTTACCGGTATTGTCTTATATGAATCCTTTGGATAGAGAAACACTTCGAACTATTTTGACAGAACCTAAAAATGCATTAATAAAACAATATAAGAAATTGTTTGAAATGGATGGTGTAGCATTTTCAATTTCTGAAGAAGCCTTAGATTATATTGTCGATAAAGCCTTAGAATACAAATTAGGAGCACGTGGATTACGTTCACTTTGTGAAGCTATATTAACGGATGCTATGTACGATTTGCCTAGTTCAGACGAAAAAATATTGCACATCGAAAAAAGTTACGCTGAACACACGTTAAATAAAAACATGTTACAACGTTTGAAAGCAGTATCCTAAAAAGTAGATAGAAAAATTATACTAGTCCTGAAGTTTTTACTTCAGGATTTTTTTGTGGAATAAGTTGAAAATTCTCTTTTTTAATGTTTATTTCACATCGTTTTCCCGGACCGCAACCTAAACGTTTTGGTCCACAAGAATATAAAAAGATACAAATTAAGAAAAGAATTATTTTTTTCATTTTAAACTTGTTCAACATATTGCATTCGTAAAAGTTGCTCTAAATAGGTGCGTTCATTTGATAACCGTGGAATTTTATTTTGACCACCTAATTTATCTTTTTCTTTTAACCAATCATAAAATAATTGTGGACGGGCAACATTGATTATTAAGGGATTTAATGTCATGTTATTGCGTCTTTTAGCTTCATAATCAGAATTTAAGGCTTGCAACGTGTCGTCTACTATTTTTCTAAAAAAACCAATGTTTTCCGGGGGTTTTTTAAATTCTATTACCCACTCGTGAGCTCCTTTTTTCTTACCTTCCATAAAAACCGGAGCAACAGTATAATCAACAATTTCTGATTCGGTTTCTAAACATGCTTTGGCAATAGCCTTATCTGTGTTTTCAACAATTAATTCTTCGCCAAAGACATTGATAAAATGCTTAGTTCTGCCGGTAACTCGAATTCGATGTGGATTTAAGGAAGTAAATCGGACGGTGTCACCAATTAAATACCGCCATAATCCTGAGTTTGTTGTTATAACAACGGCATAATTTTTAAACAATTCAACATCTGCTAAACGAACTACTTTTTGATTTGTAGTTCCGAAGGTTTCCATTGGAATAAATTCATAAAATATTCCATAATCCAACATCAACAATAAGTCATTAGAATTGTTTAAATCTTGAATTGCAAAAAAACCTTCTGAAGCATTGTAGATTTCATAATAATTGAAATCACTTTTTGGAAATAGCTTTTTGTATTGTTCACGATAGGGGTCAAAACTAACTCCTCCATGAAAATATACTTCGGCATTTGGCCAAATTTCTAACAAATTAGTTTTGCCGGTTTCTTCCAAAACTTTATTCAGTAAAACCATCATCCATGACGGTACTCCTGCTAAACTAGTCACATCTTCATAAATGGTTTCTTGAACTATAGCCATTAATTTTATTTCCCAATCGCCCATTAAGGAAACGCGATTGCTTGGCGTAGAACTAAATTCAGCCCAAATAGGCATATTATCAATTAAAATTGCAGATAAATCACCAAAGAAAGTATTATTATCTTCATATAATTCTTTACTGCCTCCTAGGCGTAAACTTTTACCTACAAACAATTGTGAATCTTCGTTGTTGTTTAAGTACAAACTCAGTAAATCTTTACTGGCTTTATAGTGACAATTTTCCAAAGCTTCATTGCTTACTGGAATAAATTTACTTTTAGCGTTTGTTGTTCCGCTCGATTTTGCAAACCATTTAATAGAAGTGGGCCAAAAAATATTTTGCATTCCTTTTCGGGTTTGTTCGATCATCGGTTCTAAGTCTTCGTAACTCGAGATTGGAATGCGTTTGGAAAATTGGCTATAATGTGTAATGGAATTAAAATCATATTGCCTACCAACAACTGTGTTTTCAGCTGTTTTTAACAATGTTAACAACAATTCCTCCTGGACTTCATTTGGGTATTTGATAAACAATTCAATTTGGTGAATTCGTTTTTTTAATATCCAACTGGCAATGGAATTGATTATAGGTAATGGCATTGTTAAATTTTTTTTAAAATCAACATTCAATAATTTTTCTGTTGCGTTTCCAATTTTATCAAAAGTAACATTTTTTTGAATACTAAAATTCTAAAAATATTATATAGATTTTGAATTCTAATAAATAGTTTTAATAAAAGGTATTTGACTAATTTTTTAAAGGCTGAACAAATAATAATTAAACAGTGACATCAAGATGTTTTTATTGATTTTATTAACACTTTTAAATGAAATGACTCTTTTTTATTAATTAATTAGATATTTATTTAAAAAAATAATACATATAAACTGACATATGTCATCTTTTTTATTTTTTTTCCAATGGAAATTTGTGCTATAATTTAAAACCTCCAAAATATGAAAAATTTAGTAAAAATGATTTTAAAAGCATTTTATATGTTTTTATTGATCATAACTGTTACTGGTTTTGCTCAAAAAACATATACTTTAGATGCAAAACCACAATTAAAAATAATAGGAACTTCCAATATACATGATTGGGACATGATTTCTGAGACAGCAAGTGGAAATCTTGTTGCTGTTGTTGAAAATAATAAACTGACAACTATTAAATCGCTTGTTGTTGAACTGCAAGCAGAGAGTCTTAAAAGTGAAAAAAGTGGTTTAGATAAAAATGCTTACAGAGCATTAAAAACAGATAAATTCAAAATAATAAAATTTGACCTTAAATCTTCTTCAAAACAGACTGATGGTACTTGGAATTTTACTGGTGTTTTCACAATAGCCGGAGTTTCTAAACAAGTTACACTCAAAGTAAAAGAAACATCAACAATTGGACAGTATACTTTTGAAGGTAGCTATTCTTTTAAACTGACAGATTACAAAATCACACCTCCAACTGCATTATTGGGTACAATTAAAACCACAGATGCCGTTGTTGTTAACTTCAAAGTAAAATTTAAATAAGTAATCAATTAAAAACAATCAATAAATAACCTCAAACATTTTTAATTATGAAAAAATTATTTACAAGCGTTATTGTACTTTTAACATCAATAACCATAGGACAAGCTCAAGACCTTCCAAATTGGAGACCTTACGACAAGAATGGAATTAATGTTTTTGAAGCTCCAAAAGATACTGCAACTACGTTTGATAAAGTAAGAGTAAAAGTTGGTGGTGCATTTGCGTTACAATATCAAGCATTAGATCATGAGAATACTGCTGTTCCAGTTATGAATACCAGTACTCCACCTGTAAATCTTAACCAATTAATTGAAATTGGAAATAATTTTAACTTGCCAACTGCCAATTTAGATTTAGACGTTGAATTGTATGATGGTGTGAACATGCATTTAAGAACTTATTTATCTTCTCGTCATCATCCCGAACCTTATGTTAAAGGTGGTTATATTCAAATTGATAAATTAGAATTTATCAGTAAAGGTTTTATGGCAAATGCTATGAAATACCTTACTTTAAAAATAGGTCATATGGAAAATAATTATGGTGATGCCCATTTCAGAAGAACTGATAATGCATTAGCTTTGTACAATCCATTTGTTGAAAGTTATTTGATGGATTCTTTTACAACAGAAGTTGGTGCCGAATTGTATTTTAGAAAAAATGGTTTTATAGCGATGCTTGGAGCAACCAATGGTAAATTAAATCAAGGTGTAAATAATCCAGGTGCAACAAGTCCTTCAACGTTGATAAAAATAGGATACGACAAACAATTGAATGAGCAATTAAGAACAAGAATTACAGGTTCTGTATACCATACAGCACAATCAGCAAGAAATTATTTGTATGCTGGTGATAGAGGGGGTTCAAGATATTATTTTGTGATGGAAAATGCATTGGCTAGTGCTTCTGCAAATTATACTTCTGGTAGAATTAATCCTGGGTTAAACAATGAATTAACTGCTATTATGATTAATCCTTTTGTAAAATATAATGGATTTGAATTTTTTGGTTTGTTTGAAACTTCGACAGGTAAAAATAACAATGAAGTTGACAAAAGAACTTTTACACAACTTGGAGCTGAGCTTTTATATCGTTTTGGAAAAACAGAACAGTTTTATGTGGGTGGTAGATATAATTCCGTTTCAGGCGAAACAGCTTCAACCGGAAGTGGAACTTCACTTGCTGCAGGTGATGATATAGATGTTTCAAGATATAATTTTGCAGCCGGTTGGTTTATGACCAAAAATATATTAACAAAACTTGAATATGTTAATCAAAAATACGACGGATATAGAAACACTAATATTTTAAATGGTGGTGGATTCAACGGATTTGTTTTTGAAGCGACTATTTCATTCTAATATAACAAGATGCGTGTTTTTAGTATCACAATCACAATGGCAGTAATGCTATTTTCAACACCAAAAGAATATTTATTGGTAAGTTCAAAACAGTTTACTGTTCATGGCACTACTTCAATTGGAGGTTTTGAATGTACGTATGATTTAAAAACTAAAGACACGCTTTTTTTTAATAATAAACATAAAATCTCAAGGGTCACTCACAGTATTCCTGTAAAAGAATTTGGGTGTGGCAATTTTATACTGAATTCAGATTTTAGAAAAACACTTAAAGCAAAGGAGTATCCTAAAATTAATATTGAGTTGTCAAATTTCAAAAAAATAAATGAATACTTTTATTGTGATCTTGGATTATTCCTTGTTGGGAAACAGAAAATCTATAAAAACCTCAAATTAAAGTCAAGTAAAAATAATATTTATGGAGATGTTTTACTCAACTTTAGTGATTTTGAACTTAAGTCTCCAAAAAAAATAGGAGGTATGGTAAAAGTTGATGAACTAATAAGAATATCAGTTTCATTAGAAACACATTAGATTTGTAAGTTATATAATCACTCGGAATTGATTTTTTTCAACTCTGAGTTTTTTTATTTATAGGATAGTAATATGGTAAAGTAATGAAAGGAATACATTAATTTTACCTTTTAGAATTAATTAAGAAGATTATAAATTTTAATAGTTTTATAAATGACTTACGAAGGTGTTCTCACTAAAATGCAAACAGAATTGGCTAATCCCATTCAATATTATTTAGTGTTTGAAAACAGTTTTTTAAACCTAAATCAATTGTTAGATAAAGAACTGGAAATCAGTTTTCAAGGTTATCAATGTTTGCATTGTGGTAAGAAAAAGAAAATTTTCCGTCAAGGCTATTGTTATGATTGTTACATGTCAAGTGCTTCAGTTGGAGATTGGATTATGAAACCGGAATTGAGTACGGCCCATTTGGATATTGAAGACCGTGATTTGGACTATGAAAGAAAAGTGCAATTACAACCACATATTGTTTATCTGGCTCTTTCAAGTGAAGTGAAAGTTGGTGTTACTAGAGGTACACAAATTCCTACCCGATGGATTGATCAAGGAGCAGTACAGGCTATTCCAATTCTGGAGCTACCTAATCGTTATCTTGCCGGAATAACGGAAGTAGCTTTAAAAGACAACTATGCAGATAAAACGAATTGGCAAAAAATGCTCAAAAACGAAGTTCCGCAAGTTGATTTAATACAGGAAAGAATAAAAGCGGGAAACTTTCTACCAAACGAAGTTAGAGATTATTATGCTGAAAATAATAGCCTTCTATATGAGTTTCATTATCCCGTGTTAACTTATCCAAAAAAAGTAGCCAGTTTAAGTTTAGATAAAACACCTTTTTTTCAAGGCAAACTTTCCGGAATAAAAGGGCAATATTTACTTTTTCAAGACGGAACGGTTTTTAATGTTCGAACTTTTGAGGGATATGTGGTAAAGTTCTCATTATAAAAAAACCTACCAATCGGTGGGGAAATTTTTAGTTGTCTTTTTTCTTAGGTTTTAATAAACTGTTTAGACCTTCTTTTACTTTATCTTTTATTTCTTGTTCTTTAGTAACAGGCGTCTTTGTTTTAGTAGTATCAGTCGGTTTTGTGTTTTGATTTATCAAATTTTTAAGAGCAGAAGTTCCTTGATTGATAAGTTTTTGTTTTTGTTGTTCCACAAGTTGAATGGCTAATTTCGTCGTGGCTTGTTTTATATCCGTTGTTATTTTTGGATTTGTAAAATTGCCACTCATCAAAGCAGTTATTGGTATATTTTGAAGTTTGGCAGCATCAGCCGGAGATAATTTTGCTATTAAATTATTTATTTCGGGACCTAAATATTTTGTTGGAACATCAAATTTTACATTATAATTCATCGATTGATCAAAACCATGCGTTCCACCAACGTTTACAGTGATGTCTTGGTATTTTATATCAAAAGGTTTCACGTTTACTTTTCCATCTTTAAAAGACAAATAAGTTTTTAAGTCATTCAGGTTCAATTTTTTTAAATCAATAAAACTCACTTGATTGTCTAAAGCATTCAACAATGTTGAATTGGAAGCATTTATTGTTGTAGAAAGTAATTGCCCCATTAAATCTCCTGAAATAGATTTTAAATCAGGAGTCATTTCTTTAGCATCTAAATTTCCGGAAACTCTGATGGTAGAATTTAATTTCCCGTTAATTAAATTGGCAATTGGAGCAATGCTTTTCATCATATCCAACTGCGTAAAGGTCTCACTAATGTTTACGGAATTTAAATCTAAATTCATTGCAAATGTGGGCACTTTAGTTTTCGTTGAAACATTTCCGTTTAACCCAATCTTACCCCCAAAAATGTTTGTTTTTACATTTTCAAGCGTTACATTTTCATCTTTTACGATTAATTTACCTGAAACGTCTTTCAAGGTTAAATTATCGTATAAAACCGTATTGGCTTTTGCGTTTAACGTAACGTCTAAAAATGCCGGAATCTTCATGGCTTCACTTTTTTTCTGACCTTCTTTTGTTGGTTCTTCCGTAGTCATGAAATCACTTACTGTTAATTGATTGGAACTCATGTTGAAATTTCCTTTCAAATTTTGATCGTTAAACAAATATCCATAGAAATTTTCCAAAACTCCATTCACATTAATGTCACTTTTTCCGGTTTGTGCCGCAAATTTCTGCAAGTTCAACGTACTTGGATTAAACTGAACAATCGCTTCGCTAATATTCATTCCTTTTCCGTTTTCGTCGGTATATTTAAATCCGGTTACACTTACTAAACCTGCATTTTGAATGTTTTGATATTGTTCTTTTTCCACCGATTGCATATCAAATTTTGTCGTTACATCGGCTTTTAAAATTCCGGAAAGCGGTTTGTCTACTTTTATAGGATAGGCTTGCGATAAATTACTCAAATTAATTGTTCCTTTTAAAGTGGCATCAATTAAAGCATTTTCAGTTATGTTTTTTATAGAAGCTTTTGCATTAAAAATGTCTTGATCAATTTTAAACGAAAGATTATCGATAGCTACGTAGGTATCATTCATCAGACCGGTTTCGTTTATGATTTTGGTATCAATTGCAATGTTCTCAACAGATTTTGGTAAATAGGGATATTTTATGGAGGCATTGGCTGACGCGATAACCAACTCAAATTTCGGAATGGTTGAATCGGTATACAATCCTTTTGCGAAACCTGAAACTACAAAATCACCCGATGTTTTAATTTTATCCAAGTCTCCTTTATAGGCAGATGGGATTAGCCCTAAAAAATTTTTAAATGAAGAACTAGGGGTGTGAAACATTAAATCAAATAACTGTCCGTTTTCAACCAATTGGATAAATCCTTTAAATTCAAGCGGTAATTGATTTACCAGGGCTTTGTTGTTTTTAAATTCATATTTACTTTTTTCTAAATCAAGACCTAAGACCGCATCAAGTGTAATGGCAACCTTGTTCATGTGATTGATTTTGTTATAGTATACACTTAAATTTCCTGATGAATTTGTTATTAAATCTAATTTAGAGGCGGCAAAATTTCCTTTTCCATTGTGTTGAATATCATTAATAATTACATTCATTGTTGATGCCTCGTCAAGATATTTGAATTTTAAATTACTAATTGAATAGTTTTGAATATTGAGTTTGAAAGGTTTGCTTTTGGATGAAGTATCGTCTTTCTGGTCTTTTTGGGCAATGTCGAAATTCCCAATACCCTCTTTGTTAAAAATGATATTTACTAAGCCGTTTTTACTTGAAAATGATTCTAATTCCATTGCTTCACCATCAGCTTTGAAAAGTTGCTTGACAGACATTTTCAGGTTCAATTCACCGGAATAAAAAAGTGTATCACCTTCAAAGGGTGCTTTGTTGAGGATGCTTAATTTATCAATCGTAATATTTGCTTTCGGAAAATTTTTAAATAAACTTAAACTGACATCTTCAAAGGCAACTGTAGCATCTACTTTTCCATTTATTGATTTTAAAACCAATTCTTTAATTTTATCCTTAAATAAAAAGGGAGTAATTGCTAAAGCGATAATTACGATTGCTAAAAATATACCAAATCCTTTTAAAATTTTCTGGAACATCTGCTTATGATATAATTTGGAGTTTCTGCCTAAAACGAAAAGTTATTCTTTTTTGTTGTTATTATGGTGTTAATCTAATACTAATTCTTCGCCTCTTTTCAGGTTAAATCGTTTTTGAAATAAATATACAGCGGTATATAAAAGAGGTGTATCTAAAAGAGCAAAAATTACTTTAAACAAAAATCCACTCAGCATTAACTTAGGAAATAAATCCCAAGGTAATATTTTAAAACTACAGAGCAAAAACAATACCGCAAATGTATCCACGAATTGTGAAGTGAAAGTAGAAAAATTATTTCTTAGCCAAAGCATCTTTCCTTTGGTTACTTTTTTCCAAAAGTGGAAGATGTAAATATCAATATATTGAGCGGTTAAATAGGCAATCATAGAGGCTAAAACGGCTAAAGCAGTTTGACCAAAAACCTTTGAAAACAGTTCGTCATTGACAGGCGAATTTTCAATTGCCGGAACCGAGTTGGCAACATAAATAATCAGCAACGAAAAAATAGAAGCAAAAATACCGGAGGTTACGACTTGATTGGCTTTTTTTCTACCATATATTTCAGAAATGATATCTGTAATTAGAAAAGTTAAGGGGTATGGTAAAATGCCAACTGAAATTTCAAATCGATAAATACCAAAGAAATCCCAATAAAAAAATTTCTGAAAAATTAAATTTGAGACAACCAATGAGGCTATAAATAAGGCTCCTAAGGCAAAATAGATTTTGTAGGCCAATAGTTTGTCTTTTGTTTCCAATGCTTTTTTTAACAAAAATAAACATTCGTTTGTAAACAGTTGTTAATGAAAAATAAAATCTTTAGACGAAAAAAAATCCGATTGATTACTCAGTCGGACTTTTAGTAGATAAATTTATTTTTATTTAATTTTCAATTCAAATGGCATTACCATTTGGATGCCCTTGTAAGCTGTTATTTTTTTGACCTGTTTTAAAGTCTCATAAGCTTCTATACCAATTTCTTCTTTTATGATTGTTTCTTTTGACTTAGCAAAAGGTAATTTATTTTGATCATTGATAAAATCCATGATTGATTTATCAAATTCGGGATAATTTTGTGTTTTAAATTTTTTAATTTTTGCCAATGTAGCCGCTTCTTTTAAAGCTAAATCTAAGCCACCTAATTGATCTACCAAACCAAGCTTAAATGCTTCTGACCCCGTCCAGACGCGGCCTTGAGCAACAGCTTCTACTTGTTCAACAGTCATTTTTCTCCCGGCCGCTACACGTTGTACAAATATTGCATAAATTTGTTCCACACTTTCGGTGGTCACTTCTTTAAATTTTTCGTCTATTGGGCGAAAAGGACTATACTCAGCAGAATGATCATGTGTTTTTACCTCTGAAGTATTAATGCCAATTTTTTTAGAGAGTTCAGTCATGTTTGGCAGAATACCAAAAACACCAATAGAACCGGTTATTGTACTAGGTTCTGCAATAATTTTATTTGCATTACAGGCAATATAGTAACCACCGGAAGCGGCTAAATTACCCATAGAAACCACAACCGGTTTTACTTTTTTGGTCAATTCAATTTCTCTCCAAATTAATTCAGAGGTCAAAGCACTTCCGCCCGGGCTATCAACACGAATTACTATGGCTTTTACTTTTTCATCTTTTCTGGCTTCTTGCAGAGAAGTTCTCATCGCACCTTCGCCAATTACATTTACATCGCCGTCGCCGCCCATGATTTCGCCTTGCGCATAAATAATGGCGATTTTGTCTTTTGAATCTATTTTTTGTGGTGACTTAGCAACATTTTTTGCATAATCCATTATGCTCACACTGTTATAATCTTCGTCTTTATCAACTTTTAATGCTTTTCGAATGCCATTATGATATTGGTCTTCATAACCAATTTTATCTATTAATTTTTTTGACAAGGCCATTTCAGGAGTTCGGGCACTTAGCTGATTGGCAATGTTGTTTAATGAATCCACAGGAATGTTTCTGCTTAAAGAAATATCAGCAACAATAGAACCCCAAGCGGAATTTATTAAAGCCGAAATTTGTTCACGGTTTGCCTCACTCATTTCATTTTCTAAAAATGGTTCAACGGCACTTTTATATTTTCCGTGACGAATGACTTCCATTTTTACGCCGGTTTTTTCCTGAATTTCTTTAAAAAACATGACTTCTGTAGAAAGACCTTTAAAATCCATTTCTCCTACCGGATTCATATAAATAGTATCAGCCACAGAATTTATATAATATTCTTTTTGTGTAAAAAAATCGGCATAAGAAACTATAAATTTTCCTGATTTTTTAAATTCATTTAATTTGTTTCGCAACGCCTTGGATTGAGCTAATCCTAAACTGCTGTTGCTGTTTAAGATAGAAATTCCTTTTATCTTGTCATCGGTTTTGGCATTATCAACTGCGTTTAGCACATCAATTAAACCAACCGATGCTTCTTCATTTAAGATAGTAACCCAAGGATCGGTGAATTTTCCGGTATAATCTAATGACACATTTTCCATATCTAAAACCATAACGGAGTTAGATTCTACTCTAGCAACATCAGAACCGCTTCCGGCAATTGCTCCAACAATCATTAGACCAAAAAATATAATCATAAAGAATACAAATAATCCTATGATGGTGGCCAATACATTTCCAAAAAATCTCATTTTATATTTATTTAATTGAATATTGTTTTCCTAATTAGTAGTTTTTCATTGCATTATGTTACACATTATTAGAAAAGCTTTTAATAATACAGAAACTTATTAACAGACTCGGCAAAGATACTTTATTTCTAAAATAGTTTTAGTTATTTTGCTCTTCTATGAATAATCAAAGCCAAGTTATTTTATCGTTAGGCAGCAATTTAGGTAACCGTTTGGAAAACATCCAATTGGCTATTGATGCTATTCATTATACAGTAGCTACCGTGGTAAAAGTCTCATCACTTTATGAAACGCCGGCTTGGGGTTTTGAAAGTAATTCATTCTATAATTGTGCTTTGGTATTGCAAACCTTAAAATCGGCTCCGCAAATTTTAGATGAAATTTTAATCTTAGAAATTAAATTAGGACGGGTTCGAAATGATCCTAAAGGTTATCAAGCAAGAGTTATTGACATTGATGTAATCACTTATAACGAAGAGATCGTTGAAACCGAAAAATTACAAGTGCCACACCCACAAATGCAAAATCGCCTTTTTGTTTTGTTGCCCATGCGGGATTTGAATTTAGATTGGCGTCATCCTATTTTGCAAAAATATTTACCGGAATTGGTTCAGCTTTCAGAGGATAAAAGCAATTGTAAAGTTGTACAAAAATTAAAATCCCCTCTCGAAAAAATTGACTTACAAAAATACAATTATATCGCTATTGAAGGAAATATTGGTGCTGGGAAAACAACATTGGCAACAAAGATTTCAGAAGACTTTAATGCAAAATTGGTTTTGGAACGTTTTGCAGATAATCCGTTTTTGCCAAAATTTTATGAGGATCAAAGTCGCTATGCATTCCCGTTGGAAATGTCATTTTTGGCCGACAGGTACCAACAATTATCGGATGATTTAGCTCAGTTTGACTTATTTAAGGATTTTATTGTTACCGATTATCATATTTTTAAATCATTGATTTTTGCCAAAGTTACGTTGGCAGAAGATGAATACAGGTTGTATAAAACCATGTTTGACATTATTCATAAAGAAATGCCCAAACCGGATTTGTATGTTTATTTGTATCAAAATACCGAACAACTTTTGAAGAATATAAAAAGTAGAGGAAGAAGTTACGAACAGCAAATTCCGGCTGAATATTTAGATAAAATTAATCGAGGTTATTTGGATTATATTAAAACCCAAACCGATTTAAAGGTGTTAATTATTGATATTTCAAATAAAGATTTCGTAGAAAATCAGATTGACTATGTCAGTATTCTTGATGAAATTCAACAGAAAATACAGTAATTTATCTAATTATTGAAAAGTGACCTTTTCTATCAGGTCTACCATCACCTGTTTTTAAAACATACCAATAATCATTTGACGGTAATTTTTCACCATTTAAAGTGCCATTCCAATCTGGGTTTGTTTGGTCAATTTTTTTAATAAATTTACCATACCGATCAAAAATAGTCAGTGAAGCATTTGGAAAGTATTCAATTCCTTTAATGGTTAAAACATCATTAAAACCATCATTGTTCGGGGTGAAAAATTTAGGAATATTGATTACTACAAATTGATCAGTGTCTTCACCACAATCATATTTTTCTCTGACATAAACGGTATATAATCCTCCTTCTTCTACGGCAAATACGTTTGAATCTTGATAGCTGTAGCCATCAATTGAATATTCAAATTCCCCTATGCCGGAAATAAGTATAGTAGCCGTTTGGTTTGTTACTAAAATTTCTTCAATAATTGGGGCAGTATGTGTTGTGATAAAAAAATGTTTTGTGTTCGGACAATTCTCCGGAGGCAGGGAAGTGACAATGACGGAATAATCAGACTCATCTGTAATTTGAATAGTTTGTGTGGTTTCTCCAGTTGACCAGAGATAGGAAACATTTAAAATTCCGGCATCTAACGTTAACGGAATGCCTTCACAAAGAATTTTATTTTCGTCTGAAACCTCAGGAATGTCAAAAATAGTTACTACAACCGGGAGTCTGTTTCCGGATGAGCAGCCATTATTTGTTGCCTCTACATAGTAAGTAGTATTCTGAGTAAGATTTGGTGTAGTGAAATTAGTTCCGGTTACAAGTGATGTCCCTCCAAAAGCGCTATCATACCAACTTATTGCACCAGCTGAGGTTGATGCAACAAGCACGGTTGAATTATTTCCACAAACTGTTGCGGGTGGAGTGACTGTTATAATTGGAATTGGAATAATTGTGGCGTTAACTACTGCTCTCGTTGCTGTAGTGCAGTTCGATTCAAAAGCGTCAACATAATAGGATGTGGTTGATAAAACTACCGGCGTTGTAAAATTGTTTCCGGTTGCAATGGGTGTTCCTCCTGTTGGATTTGTATACCATTTTACAGTGCCGTTTGATGCAGTTGCACTTAAGTTAACTGTTCCATTTCCACATCTGCTTTGTGCTACTGTTGAAGTAATCGATGGAATCACAATGGTCGAGCTAGTGGAAATTTGTAAAACAGGATCTCCGGGCATTCCGCCATATTCTACGATATAGCCTTTGGGTTGGTAATTGCCACTAGTACCTCCTGAGTTTGATAAATCGTTCCAAGAACCATTAATGCCAACTCCCGGAGCAGTGACATGGGCATAATTTTCATCACCTAGATTATTAGGTTCTCCGCTATTCCAAAAAGCAAAATTTGGAGAGGAACCATTGACACCACCGTTCCAAAAAACTGAACCAATTTCAGGACCGGTCATCCAACGCCATACGCCTTCTGTTTGTTCATCACTACCGCCAATCCATCCTGCACCGGCTGCTTGCTCTCCCGAAAGTTGAGCTTCGTCAGCCGCAGTAATGGTCGCTAAATAACCTTGTAACCCATAATATGTACTTGCTTGTGCGGCTGATTTTGCACTTGACCAAGTAATTCCAATATTTGGGACATATTGATAATAGTGACCATTTGAGGGTAAATAATTGGCTTGACCTACAGTGATTGAAAAAGTTCTTATTCCGGGAGGATTAGCTGAAGAATTTGAAAAGACAACATCTTTTATAGCTGCAATTAAGTTATTGTAAGTAGGTTGCGTAGAAGCACTGGCTAAAGTTAATTTCCCTGTGAGGGTATTCCAACTGCTGGTAAGTGTTGGGTGATTTCCGGTAAGACTCAATAAATCCTGACCACTCACATATCCGGAAGAAATTTGAATATAGATAGCATCAATTCCGTTATCATCAGGGTCAACAATGGTCATGTCTGTTACAATTTTCATTTGTGTTCCAGGACAATAAACCTGATTTCCTGTTGCGGTTAAAATTGGAGCACTATTTAAAAGGGAACTTCGAGGTAATGCTTTTTTGGAATAAGCAAACTCAAAACCAGTAAAAGAAGGAAAAACTTTTAAAAAAATAAAAAAGAGTGGAATTAATATTAAAAGTTTTGTCGACAGACTATTCATACTGTAAAAGTAAGAAATTATTACAAGATTTTAGTTTATAAAATCGAATTTAATTAGGTATTAGATAATTTTTGAAACAAATCCCAAACCACAATCCCAGCACTTACGGAGATGTTTAAGGAGTGTTTGGTTCCAAGTTGCGGAATTTCTATTACTCCTTTACAAAGTTGAATAGCTTCTTGTGAAACACCTTTTACTTCATTGCCAAAAACCAAAGCATATTTTTTGTTCAAATCCACCTTAAAATCTTGCAGTAGTGTAGAATTTTCTACTTGTTCTATGGCGTAAATAGCAACTTTAAGTGCTTTTAATTTTGTAATAACATCTAAAATATTTTTCTGATATTCCCATTCCACAGTTTCTGTTGCCCCTAAAGCAGTCTTGTGAATTTCTTTATTAGGAGGAGTTGCAGTAATTCCACACAAGTAAATTTTTTCAATCAAAAAAGCATCTGACGTTCTAAAAACGGAACCAATGTTATGCAGACTTCTTATGTCGTCTAAAATTATAATAATGGGCGTTTTTTTTGCGTCTTTAAACTCATTTATGTTTTTTCGCTCTAGTTCGGAATTAGCTAATTTTCTCATTGGACAAAATTAAGAAATGAATTTGAAATTCAATATTTGATATTGATATTGATTTTTGCCATTGAAACTTTATTTCCGTATTTTTGAATCCAAACCTAAAACCAATCAACTTGTCAGCCAAAGTCACTATCGTCAAAGAGCCTAAGGAAACTCCTTTAATGAAACAATACAACGAAATAAAACGAAAGTATCCGGATGCTTGTTTGTTGTTTCGAGTAGGGGATTTCTATGAAACTTTTGGAGAAGATGCGGTTAGAGCCTCGCAAATATTAGGCATCGTCTTAACGAAACGTGGAGCAGGTTCCGAAACTGAAACAGCTTTGGCTGGTTTTCCTCATCATTCTCTAAATACCTATTTGCCTAAATTAGTTAAAGCAGGTCTTCGAGTGGCCATTTGTGATCAATTAGAGGATCCAAAAATGACTAAAACAATTGTGAAACGAGGCGTAACTGAATTGGTTACACCCGGAGTTTCAATGAACGATGAAGTTTTACAGTCTAAATCAAATAATTTTTTGGCCTCGGTTTATTTTGGAAAAAAGCAAATTGGAATTTCTTTTTTAGATGTTTCTACAGGAGAATTTTTAACGGCACAAGGAAATGAGGAATACATCGATAAATTATTGCAAAATTTTATACCCAGCGAAATTTTAGTCACCAAAAATCATAAACAACATTTCAGAGAGGTTTTCGGGGAAGATTACCATACTTTTTTTCTTGAAGATTGGGTTTATAATGAAGATTATGGCAAGGAAGTATTGGCAAAACATTTTCAAACAAATTCTTTAAAAGGATTTGGTATCGAAGATTTACAAGAAGGTATTGTGGCATCAGGAGCTGTTTTGTATTACTTGTCAGAAACACAACATAATAAAATTCAACACATTACGTCAATTCAGCGTATTGCAGAAGATGCTTATGTTTGGATGGATCGTTTTACAATAAGAAATTTAGAATTATACCATAGTACAAATCCCAATGCGGTAACATTGTTGGATGTCATTGACAAAACGCTTTCGCCAATGGGGTCCCGACTTTTAAAGCGATGGCTTGCTTTGCCATTAAAAGATATAATCAAAATACAATCCCGACATGAAGTAGTCTCTTTTTTAAAAGAAAATTCAGAAGTCCTACAGCAAATTCAAAGTCAAATTAAGCAAATTTCTGATTTAGAACGATTGATATCAAAAGTTGCAACTGGAAAAGTATCTCCTCGGGAAGTGATGAATTTGTGTTATTCGTTGGACGCAATTATTCCAATTAAAACTTTGGCCCTAGCTAGTTCAAATGAATCCTTGAGAGCTATAGGCGATAGCTTGCACAGCTGTGATTTATTGCGGGAAAAAATTAAAACCACCTTAAACTCCGAAGCACCGGTTTCCATCAACAAAGGGAATGCTATTGCAAAAGGGATTAACACTGAATTAGATGAGTTAAGAACTATTTCTACCTCCGGGAAAGTGTATTTAGAAGGAATAGAGACTAGAGAATCACAAAGAACCGGAATTTCTTCCTTAAAAATATCGTTTAATAATGTTTTTGGATACTATATTGAAGTTCGAAACACACACAAAGATAAAGTCCCACCCGAATGGATCAGAAAACAAACTTTGGTTAATGCAGAACGATATATCACCGAAGAATTAAAGGAATACGAAACAAAAATTCTTGGGGCTGAAGATAAAATTCATCTCATAGAAACACAATTATTTGAAGAATTGGTCATTTGGATTGGGACATACATAAAACCTGTTCAGTTAAATGCCGGTTTGATAGCTCAATTGGATTGTTTGAATTCTTTCACGCAACTGGCCATAGAGAATAAGTATGTTCGACCTATTTTGGATGATTCATATGAGTTAGTGATTACCAATGGTAGACATCCAGTGATTGAAAAACAATTGCCAGTTGGTATTCCTTACATTGCCAATGATGTTTTTTTAGACAGAGATTCTCAACAAATTATTATGATTACCGGGCCTAATATGTCCGGTAAGTCGGCTATTTTACGCCAAACGGCTTTAATTGTGTTATTAGCCCAAATGGGAAGTTTTGTTCCTGCAGAAGCTGTATGCATGGGGATTGTTGATAAGATTTTTACCCGAGTAGGAGCAAGCGATAATATTTCGATGGGCGAATCAACTTTTATGGTGGAGATGAATGAAACCGCTTCGATTTTGAACAATATTTCTGAACGAAGTTTGGTTTTATTGGATGAAATCGGGCGAGGAACCAGTACATATGACGGTATTTCAATTGCGTGGGCTATTGCTGAATATTTGCATGAGCATCCTAATCGACCAAAAACGTTATTTGCAACTCATTATCACGAATTAAATGAAATGGAAGTGACATTTGAACGGGTGCATAATTTCAATGTTTCTGTAAAGGAATTAAAAGATACGGTGCTTTTTATTAGAAAATTAGTAAAAGGAGGTACCGCTCACAGTTTTGGAATTCATGTAGCAAAGATGGCCGGAATGCCCCAAACGGTTATCCAAAAGGCTCAGAAAATATTAAAGAAATTAGAAAAAAATCATTCTAGTGAGGAATTATCCGGTATAAAATCTAGTAAAGATGAATTACAACTCAGCTTTTTTAATTTAGACGATCCTTTATTAGAGGAAATCAAAGAGGAAATTTTAAACATTGACATCAATACCTTAACTCCGGTAGAGGCCTTGATGAAATTGAACGAAATTAAACGAATGTTGATTAAAAAGCAATAGCTATTGAATTAGCATTCAAAAAGTTACTTTTACAGTTTGATTTTTTTCAAAAAAACACTTGTAAAAGTAAATAATTATAGTACATTTGCATCCGCATTACTGAATAAGTGGTGCTGTTCTTATAAAAATTTGAATGCGAAAATAGCTCAGTTGGTAGAGCGCCACCTTGCCAAGGTGGAGGTCGCGGGTTCGAATCCCGTTTTTCGCTCTTCTATCTAATAGTGCAAGTAGTTTACTTGTATCAAGCTCGAGTGGTGGAATTGGTAGACACGCTGGACTTAAAATCCAGTGAACAGTAATGTTCGTGCGGGTTCAAGTCCCGCCTTGAGTACACAGAAAAACCGTAAACCTTTATAAAATAAGTGTTTGCGGTTTTTTTATTTCCCTTTTGCCAAACATTTGCCAAACAATTTCAAAACCGCCCTATTTTTTACTTACTTTCAAGTTAAAAGGATTCCTTTTTTAGGGGTGTTCGATTCGTTGTATTTTAAATAATTATACACGCGAACAGATAGTGAGATATTATTTAAAAAAAGTTGATTAATAAAATCAATAAAAATCAAAAAAAATCAATAATGATTTTATATACGCGATGAGATAGGGAAATATTAATTTTTGAAAATATCTTTTGTATTAAAATTCAAATTAGTTTTAACAAAAAAAGGCGTTCCGTTATGGTTCGCCTTTTGTTATTTAAAAATACATAATTAGTTATTATCCTTTGCCAAAATCAATTGTTTCAAGCCATACAATGTATTCTGAAACTTGATTTTTTGTTAGAAGTGTATATCCTTTTCCTTTTTTAGGAGCTTCTTGAAGATATAATTCATTGCTAAAGTCATACAAATCCAATTTATAATATTCTCTTTTCCAACTTATACTAACTTTTGATTCCATTTCAATTAACACATTTTTTAAATCTTTGATAAATTCTTGTAAATTTTCATTATTTGAAAACGCTATGTATTTAATATCAGTTATTGTTTTATACTCTTCGTTTTGAAAACCACTAAATACTGAATAAATTGTATCTTTTGTTTCCAAATTAATGGATTTAGTATAACTATTTGATAGTCCTCCAATTTTAGATTCTGAAATAGTAACTCGTTTCTTTTGAGCATAGAAAAAATTTGTAAAGAGTAACGCAATTAAAATAAAACTAATTTTTTTCATTTTGTTGATTTTTGAAGTTACTCAAAGGTAATTAATTCAATTCATATCCTTTTACGGATTTCTGTAACACATTAAATTTTAATACTTTTGATAAATGCGAAAAAAGAAACTACCATACATTATTCGTTATATTAGATATTCCTTGGAAATTAAAATTGAAATTTGAGTGTGAGAATAGTAAAAAAGCTTACGTATTAGAACGCTTTATCAAGCGAATGAAATCTCGAAAATTTCTTGAAAAAGTTATTGTTTATCCTTCAATTTTAGAAGATATATTATTGAAATTATAAATTAGTGAGGGTTCAATCCCGAAGCTTCGGGACCGCCTTGATTCCGAAACTTAGGAACAAAAGCTTCATTTGTTTTACAGATGGAGCTTTTTTATTTCTACACAAACAATTAAAAAAGTGATCCATTTTTTGATAGTGGAGATATTTTCATACATTTGAATATCAATTTAAATCTCAATCAAATGAAAAAAATTTCTACAGCTGCTTTGCTGCTTTTGTGTGCGATAGGATTTGCACAGGATGATGATAAAAAACCAAACATCACCGTATCACCCTATTATTTATGGTCAGAACCGACTCAGTATGGACTCAGTTTTGAGTTGAATTATTCGGGAATAGCCGGTTTAGAAGGTTCTTCCTCTATTTTAAATGTAGGTTATGGAACGATGACTTACGACGCTCCAGGAATAAATGAGGTTGACGGTGACGGTTATGTAATTGAATTAGGCAGTAGAGGTTATTTTAATAAAAAAGATTCAGGCGTTTATTCTCAAAATACGTTGGCTTACGGTAATATTAAGTTTGAAGAAAGTGGACAAAAGGGGACTTATTCTTATTTTAGCTTTTTTAGTCCAACGGTAGGTTACAAATTTAAATTTGGGGAAAATTTATCAATCGACCCTAGTGTTGGAGTTCAATGGGTCATTCAAATGAAAGGATCCGGATTTGTGGATAACAAAAATGTAGACGAGTGGGCCGGACGTTTTGGAATTAAAGTAGGTTATACTTTTTAATTAGAAGCAATTCAAGTAATATAAAAAGCTCCGGTAGATAATTTTCTATCGGAGCTTTTTTTAATTGGTAAATTTTTAAACAAAAAAATCCTGAACAACGTTCAGGATTGATTTTTTTGTCTTAGTTTACAACTAATTACTTAGTTACAGCTTCAGTAGCAGCGTCAACAGCAGTTGCAGCAGCAGCTTCAACAGCAGCAGCAGCAGAATCAACTACAGGAGCAACTTCTTCTACAACAGGAGCAACAACTTCTTCAGTTACAACTTCTTCAACTACTTCAGCTTCTTTTTCTTTACAAGATACTACAGTTAAAGCAGCAACAAATACTAAACTTAAAATTACTTTTTTCATCTTACTAAATTATAAAAGGTTAATTATTAATTCAGGGCAAAGATATAAATTTTTTGGTTCAACAAAATATTTTAGTAAAATATTTTAAAAAAAAATAAACTATTTGTTTTTCAAACGTTTGAGTAAGTCAATCTAAGATAATTCTGATTTAAAAATTGACGTTTTAGCGTTTGAAAAATCAATATTACTTTTTACTTTGATTTTTTCTTCTTTTTTGGCTGTACTACTTTCATTTCATCAACTAAATACTTGGCTCCTGCATATTTATCTATTACAAAAAGAATATAACGAACGTCTACCATAATGTTTCTGCAAATGGCAGGGTCATAATAAACATCGCTCATGGTTCCTTCCCAAACGCGGTCAAAATTTAATCCAATTAAATTTCCATATGCATCGATAGCCGGGCTACCTGAGTTTCCACCTGTAGTATGATTTGTTCCAATAAAATTTACCGGTAATTTTCCATTTTCGGCATATGGGCCATAGTCTTTTTTAGCGTATAGCTCGATTAACTTTGGAGAAACATCAAATTCATAATCGCCCGGAATATATTTTTCCATTACTCCTTCTAAATAAGTAACCGGACTATAATATACAGCATCACTCGGGGCATAACCCTTTACTTTTCCATAAGTTAATCGCAAAGTTGAATTGGCATCTGGAAATATTCTGGCTTCTTTTGGGCTTAATTCCAAAATTCCTTTCATATACGTGCGTTGCAAAGCAGTATTTTTCAAATTTAATTCCTCATATTTTGGAACAACATTTTTAGTGTAAGCTTCAGCTAACATTTTCACAAAAACAAATCCACTGTCTTTATTCATAGACTCCAATACCGTTTTTGCATCACCACTTAATAATTCTTTCAGTCCATTGTAATTGGTCAATTTTGATGTTTTAAAAATTTCGTCAGTTTTAGCTTTTAAATCTTGGTTCACGAATTCCTGCGGTAAAAATTCTTTTGGTGATTTGGTGGCATAAATTTCAAGAAGTTGCTCCATTACTTTTTCATCTACATTGGCATTGAAATCTTTATATAATTCATCAAAACCTTCTATCAAATTTGCTTTTCGGTCATTAAATGCTTTTTCACCGCGAGTTGTATAAATGGTTTCTAATTGGTATAATCGATACCCAAAACTCAATAATTCAGTATTTCGCATTACTACCTCTATAAAATAATCACGACTTAAAGCATAAGGGGTAATCGCTTTATAGTTAGCCTCAAATTCTGAAAGTACATTTCCGTATTCCGCTTGTTTGCCGGCATTAGTTACTTTGGTCATGAAATCTTTTTCAAAATCTCTTTTAATTTGAACGGCATTTGATTTCTTTAAACCTCTCGTTTCCCCAATCCATTTTTTCCAATAATTGGCAACTGATGCATATTTTGCGGCATATTGAATTTTAATGGCTTTGTCTTTTCGCATAAAACCATCTTGTACTTTCAGGGCAGCATCGCGGACTTCAATTTTGGCAGGATTTAATTCGTTTACAAGTTGTTCCACGGCAACGGCAGGTAAATATTCCTGCGTTCTTCCCGGATAACCAAAAACCATGGTAAAATCATTTTCTTGAACACCACTTATGGAAACAGGAAAATAATGTTTAGGAGTGTAAGGAACATTGTCTTTTGAATACTCAGCCGGGCGGTTGTTTTTGTCTGCATAAATTCTAAATAAAGAAAAATCTCCTGTATGACGCGGCCAAACCCAATTGTCTGTATCTGATCCAAATTTTCCAATCGATGACGGCGGAGCACCCACTAAACGAACATCTTTAAAAGTCTCTACCACATACCAAATGTATTGATTGCCGTCAAAAAAAGCTCTGATTCTGTTTTCTTGCCAGCTTTCTTTGGGTAATGAATTGGTTAAAGAAGCGATATTTTCCTGGATTTTCTTTTGTTTGTTGGCTTCATTGGAAATAGTTTGCGTATTTTCTAAAACTTTAGAAGTGACATCCTCAATTTTTACAATAAAGGTGACCACTAAACCCGGATTAGGTAATTCTTCCTCCAAACTCATCGCCCAAAATCCTTTTTCCAAATAATCATTTTCTACGGTTGAATGGGATTGAATTTGACCATATCCACAATGATGATTCGTTAATATGAGTCCTTTGGATGAAATTACTTCTGATGTACAACCTCCATTAAATTGAGGTACAGCATCTTTCATACTAGATTTGTTAACATCATAAATGTCTTTGGCCGACATTTTCATGCCAAGTGATTTCATTTCTTTTTCGTTCATTCCTTCTAATAAAGAGGGAATCCACATGCCTCCCTGTTGGGCAAATGCAGAAACAGAAAGGAATAATAAGAGTATGCGAAAAAATTTCATAATGCTTAAATTTTAGATAATCTGTTAATTGACTGTGTATTTGAGTAATTTTCGCTTGTGAATGGCGAAATCGTTTGCAATATACAATTTTTGAGCCGCATCATTATGTGATTCAACTTCCAAATAGATGATTTTTAACGATAATTTAGGAGCTTCTTGTTGAATAAACGCAATTGTTTCTTTTCCAATTCCTTTGCCACGAGCGTTTTCTCTGATGTATATTTCATCTAAAAAGGCAATTTTACCCTGGTATTCAAAACTGAAAACATAGGTTAGAATTACATAACCAACAATTTCATTTTGATATAAAATCAGCCAAGCTTTTCCCAGATTTTCGTCTGTAAGGAATTGATTAAAGAGTTCTCTGGAAATTTTCATGTCAAATGGGTAATTGTCAATTCGATAGAATTCGCCCATCAATTGGATGATGTTTTCAATATCGGAAATAGAGATTGGATTATAAGTGGTCATTTTCAATAAGCTTCAAAATAACGGCAGTTGCTCCTTTATTCATTTGTACAAAAGTGCTACAAATATGTCCTTTTTCATTACGAATGTCACGATTCAAAATTAAATTTGAGAAGGCATCATTTAACTCATTTTGACTTGAAATAGAAACACAGCCTTCTAAATCCACTAAAGCTGTTGCTTCAGCAAAGTGAGCATAATTTGGCCCGATTACAATTGGAATGCCAAAAGTGGCCGGTTCCAAAATATTGTGAACACCAGGGTTTCCAAATCCTCCGCCAACATATGCAATATCAGCGTAACTATAGATTTTGGTTAAGATGCCAATGATGTCGATGATGAATACATCGTATTCTTGTAGAGACGTTGCATGCAACGTCTCTGCGGAATGCGTTACATGCAACGTCTGTGCGGGAAATAAATCGGTATATAAAATTGATTTTTTCGTAATCGATTTTTGCAATTCCACAATTTGTTCTGGTTTGATAGTATGTGGTGCAATAATAAATTTTATCTTTTCAGTTGAATTATTAATGAAATTCACCAATAATTCTTCGTCTTTTGGCCAAGAACTTCCAATGACAATAGTGGTTGTGTTGTCTTTGAATTCTTTGATAAAATCTAGTGTATTGTCTCTTTTCAAAATCGAAACCACGCGATCAAAACGTGTGTCTCCTGAAATTTTTACATTTTGAAAACCCAATTGCTGTACTAATTTTTTTGATTTTTCATTCTGAACAAAAAAATGATCAAACGATTTTAATGCATTTAGATAAAAACCCCCGTACCATTTGAAAAAAGCTTGATCTTCTCTAAAAATGCCTGAAATTAAATACGTTTTGATGTTTCGGGATTTTAATTCGTTTAAGTAATTCGGCCAAAATTCATATTTAATAAAGAATACTAATTCCGGATGGACTAAATCGATAAATAATTTAGCATTTTTCCTTGTGTCAAGGGGTAGGTAAACGGTAACGTCGGCAATGGTATTATTTTTTCGAATTTCATATCCTGAAGGAGAAAAAAAGGTCACAATAATTTTATGCTTCGGATATAAAACTTTAATTTTTTCCATCACAGGCAATCCTTGCTCAAATTCTCCCAAAGAAGCCGCATGAAACCAAATGCTAGCCTCTTGTTTTGAAATGCTTTGTGAAAGTGTTTCAAAAACAGTTTTTCTTCCATCAACAAACAGTTTTATTTTTGGGCTGAAAAGAGCTACGATTTTTAGAAAAAATCCGGCTACTGAAACCAAGAAAGAATAAATATCAAACATGTGTAAAAAATTGTGAGGCTAAAATACATTACTTTCTAGAATTTCCATTGTTATCCACCCGCAAATAATTACTTTTGTTAGTTGAAATGAGTCAGGTAGGTTTACTCCTGATTAGATAAAACATTAATTGATACTGATATGAGAAAACTTCAAATGGTTGACTTAAAAAGTCAATACGATAAAATTAAAACCACCGTTGATGCTTCAATTCAAGAAGTTTTGGATACAACAACCTATATTAACGGTCCTAAGGTTCACGAATTTCAAAAAAATTTAGAAGAATATTTAGACGTAAAGCACGTAATTCCTTGTGCAAACGGAACCGATGCACTTCAAATTGCTATGATGGGATTGGGTTTGCAACCCGATGATGAAGTAATTACGGCTGATTTTACTTTTGCAGCAACCGCGGAAGTGATTGCGTTATTACAATTAACACCTGTTTTGGTAGATGTTGACTTAGTGAATATGAATATATCGCTTGAGGGAATTAGAAAAGCAATTACTCCAAAAACAAAAGCAATTGTTCCTGTTCATTTATTTGGAAGAGCCGCCAACATGGAAGCCATTATGCAAATTGCAAATGAACATAATTTATATGTTATTGAAGATAATGCTCAAGCGATTGGAGCTAATTGCCGTTTTTCTGATGGAACTAAAAAGAAAGCAGGAACGATTGGTCATGTTGGAGCTACTTCTTTTTTTCCATCAAAAAATTTAGGTTGTTATGGTGATGGAGGAGCAATTTTTACAAACGATGATGCGTTAGCTCATACCATACGCGGAATTGTTAATCATGGCATGTATGTTCGATATCATCATGATGTAGTAGGTGTAAATTCAAGATTAGATAGTATTCAAGCGGCAGTATTGAACACAAAATTATTTTTATTAGACGGGTATAATGCAGCCCGTCAAAATGCAGCCCGAAAATATTCAAAAGCATTTGAAGGGCATAAAAATATTATTGCTCCAACTATTTGTGATGTTTGTGATTGTCATGTTTTTCATCAATATACGTTGAGAATTATTGACGGCGACCGTAATGGTTTAATGGATTATTTACTTAGCAAAGGAATACCGTGTGCTATTTATTATCCAATTCCCTTGCATTTGCAAAAAGCTTATATCGATTCGCGATATAAAGAAGAAGATTTTCCGATCACCAATCAATTAGTGAAAGAAGTAATTTCACTACCAATGCATACAGAATTGGACGACCAACAAATTAAATTTATAACCGATTCTGTTTTAGAATTTTTCAACTAATCATTTAAAAAATGAAAGTATTAGTAACCGGAGGCCTAGGATTTATAGGTTCTCACACTGTTGTAGAATTGCAAAATGTAGGTTTTGAACCTATTATTATCGATAATTTATCTAATTCTTCGATTGAAGTTTTAGATCGAATTACCAACATTACCGGAAAGAAACCACTTTTTGAACAAATGGATTTACGCGATAAAACTTCGGTCCAAAATTTTTTCAAAAAACATAACGATGTATCGGGTGTAATTCATTTTGCTGCTTCCAAAGCAGTTGGTGAAAGTGTTGAAAATCCGTTGTTGTATTATGAAAATAACATCAATGCACTGGTTTATATTTTACAAGAATTACAACAAAAAACAGAAGCTCATTTTATTTTCAGTTCTTCGTGTACGGTTTATGGTCAAGCCGAAAAGATGCCAATTACAGAATACGCATCGGTTCAACCTGCCAGGTCGCCTTATGGAAATACAAAGCAAATTGGTGAGGAAATTATTACAGATGTGGTAAAAGTTTCTAATATCAATTCAATTCTTCTGCGTTATTTTAATCCAATTGGTGCTCATCCAACGGCAGAAATTGGCGAATTGCCAATAGGTGTTCCTCAAAATTTAGTGCCATTCATCACACAAACTGGAATTGGACTACGTCAAGAATTATCCGTTTACGGCGATGATTATCCAACACCTGACGGAACAGCGATTCGCGATTATATTCACGTAGTCGATTTGGCAAAAGCTCACGTAGTTGCGTTACAACGATTAATCGAAAAGAAAAATGTATCAAAAATAGAAACGTTCAATCTTGGAACAGGAACAGGAAGTTCTGTTTTGGAAGTTATTACTACTTTTGAAAAAGTTTCCAGTAAAAAATTACCTTATAAAATTGTGGGTAGGAGAGAAGGTGATATTACATCGGCTTATGCTAACACCGACAAAGCAAATAATGTTTTAGGCTGGAAAGCGCAATCCACGTTAGAAGAAAGTTTGGCGAGTGCTTGGAAATGGGAACAAAAAATTAGAAGTTAAGTTTTTTAAATAAAAGCATTAAAAGTCTAAAGTGGAATTTAGACTTTTTTTATTAAATATGTTCAAAATCAAAGCAGTATGAAAAATAAAAAGTCAAAAAAAGACAAAGTTGAAGCGCGAGCTTCTCTCTATGAAAAAACCAAATCACAAGGAATTGGAAATGATTTTGACTTTGAAAAAGAGTTTGAAAGAGGATATACCGTAGAAGAAGCTAAAGCAATTTCAATAAAAAAAATACGAGAATGGTGGGGAAAATAGAGATTATTATTTCTCCTCCTGTAATTGCTTATCTTAATGATTTAGTTATAGTTTTATATAAAGAAGAATATTTTGGATTTATTGAATCAGCTGAGGATTACGTTTCAAAAATTTACAAAGCAATAGAATATAATTTAAAAGCTGGAGTCTACAAATCAACACCAACAACAATTCAATTCCTTGGGAAAAATTATATTTTCTACAAATCAAATACAAGAACAACATGGTACATTTTTTTTGAAAAACACAAGAACAAAATTCTCGTCACCGGAATTTTAACCAATCATTCGCCATTAGCCAATAATTTAAAATAAAATATCCTCACTTTTTACGGTGAGGATATTTTTTAAAAACTTATTCTGCTGCGTTTTTTAGTTTTTCTTTCCCTTTTTGTAAAGCTTCTTCTGTTTCTTTCGTGGCGTTTTTTAGTTTTTCTTTCCCTTTTTGTAAAGCTTCTTCTGTTTCTTTCGTGGCGTTTTTTAGTTTTTCTTTCCCTTTTTGTAAAGCTTCTTCTGTTTCTTTCGCAGCGTTTTCTAAGGCTTCTCCTGATTTATCCCCAGCATTTTCTAACGCTTCACCAGTTTCATTTGCTGCATTTTCAATTGCGTCTCTAGCTTTTTCAGCTTTGTTTTCAATGTCGTTTCCAACAGATTCAACTGCGTCTTGTACTTTTTCTTCTGTTGTTTTTTCTTTACAAGAAATAACGAATAATGATCCCATCAATACTAATCCTAAAAGTGCTTTTTTCATTTTTGTTTATATTTAAAAGTTAATAAATCCTTATTTAGCAAATCAAGTGCCAAACTTTCATTAAGCTGAAATAGTTTCTACTTCTTTGTTAATTTTATTTACAAGACCAACCAATACTTTTCCAGGTCCAACTTCAGTAAAACTCGTTGCACCATCGGCAATCATTTGGTTTACAGATTGTGTCCAACGTACCGGAGCCGTTAATTGAATAATTAAATTCTTTTTAATTTCCTCAGCATCTGAAACTGCATTCGCTGTCACATTTTGATAGACCGGACAAATAGGATTTGAAAAAATCGTCGCTTCAATAGCTGCTGCTAATTCTTCTCTGGCAGGTTCCATCATGGGTGAATGGAAAGCTCCACCAACCGGTAAAATCAAAGCACGTTTAGCACCTGCTTCTTTCATTTTTTCACAAGCCAATTCAACTGCTTTGTATTCTCCGGAAATAACTAATTGACCGGGACAGTTATAATTTGCCGCCACCACAACACCAGCAACCGAAGCACAAATATCTTCTACAATTGCATCGTCTAAATTTAATACGGCTGCCATTGTGGAAGGAGTAATTTCGCATGCTTTTTGCATGGCTAATGCTCTTTTTGAAACCAATTTCAAGCCATCTTCAAAAGATAAAGCACCATTTGCCACTAAAGCTGAAAATTCACCTAACGAATGTCCGGCAACCATATCCGGTTTAAAATCAGTTAACGTTTTAGCTAAAATTACGGAGTGTAAAAAAACGGCCGGTTGCGTCACTTTGGTTTCTTTTAATTCTTCCGCTGTACCCTCAAACATAATGTCTGTAATTCTAAAACCTAAAATTTCATTGGCTTTTTCAAACAATTCTTTGGCCAAAGACGAGTTTTCATATAAATCTTTACCCATACCGGTAAACTGAGCTCCTTGCCCCGGAAATAAGTATGCTTTCATATTTATTTTATAATTTAGTTCATCAAAGTTATAACAAAAGTAGTATTTATTTTTTTTGGAGCCGCGGAGTTCGGGCTTTTTTGGAATCGCAGTTCCCTTTGTCCGTTTCAATCTTTTGTTTTTCAAAAAAAAAACAAAAGAATTTTCACTAACACCGGGAGCAGAAAGAAGACCATTTGCCTTTTTGGAAACAAAAAACCCGACAAATTTGCCGGGTTCAAAATCAATCAATCAAAACAATTATTCCATCGGAATATCCATCAGCAAAATTTCTGCATCAGAAGTTGCTGTAATTTCCATTTTCTCTGTATTTGTAATTCCCAATGCATCTCTGGTTTCCAAAGTTTGTCCGTTGATAGTAACTGCACCTGAAATCACAAAAGCATAAACACCGTTTCCATTTCTTTTAACAGCATACGTTTCGGTCATTCCTTTTTCAAATTTTCCCATGTGAAACCAAGCATCTTGGTGTATCCAAACACCTGCATCTTCCGGATTTGGCGATAAAATTTGTTGCAGCCTGTTTTCTCTATCTTTCACATCCAAAGTGATTTGTTGGTAACGGGGTTCCACATTTCGTTTGTTTGGAAACAACCAAATTTGTAACAATTTTGTTCGTTTATCTGCATTCGGATTAAATTCACTGTGACGTATGCCGGTTCCTGCACTCATTACTTGAACGTCGCCAAATTTGATAATTTCTTCATTTCCCATACTGTCCTTATGAGCCAAATCTCCTTCCAATGGAATGGTGATGATTTCCATATTATCGTGCGGATGTGTTCCAAAACCCATTCCGGCAGCAACGGTATCATCGTTTAAAACTCTTAAAACACCAAACTGTACTTTATCTGGATTGTACCAATTGGCAAAACTAAAACTATGATAGGCATTCAACCATCCATGATCAGCATGTCCACGTTCATTAGCTTTGTGTAAAACTGTATTTTTCATGACTATTAGATTTTTTGTTATTTATAGTACAAATTTACAACCCTAAGAAAGGTTTAGCACTTAATATAGGTTAAGAAAGTTGCAGGCTATCCGTCTTGCGTTGTTTGGGTTGAATATTTTATGAGTCAGAGCACTGCCACTGAAAACTGCGACTACCTATTTCCGCAACATGCGACTTTTCATTTTGCTAAAAAATTCTGGCGTTACACCGATATACGAGGCAATTTGTTTTTGAGGAACCCTTTGAATTAGCGATGGGTATCTGTTACAAAATTTTTCAAAACGTTCTTCTGCTGATAAACTTAAATTATCCATCAACCGTTCTTGATGAGCAACCAATGAGTTTTCGGTTAAAATTCTAAAAAAGCGTTCTAGTTTCGGAATATCAAAATACAATTGTCCTTGATTTTCTTTAGATAATAAAACCACTTCCGAATCTTCTAAAACTTCGATAAATAAATTGCCGGGTTTTTGAGAAAGTAGGCTGTACATGTCACCAATCCACCAGCCTTCGCAGGCAAAATGCATTACATGTTCTACGATGTTGTCATTAATGTTGAAACTTCTCACTAATCCCGAATTGACAAAGTAAGAATGCTTACAGATTTCTCCAGCATTGTGCAATACGGCTTTGGCTTTATAATGTTGTATTTCAATCTTAGATAAGAACAATTCTTTTTCCGCTTCAGTAAGGGAAATAATTTTTGCTATGTTTTCTAAAATTAAAGCCATTATGCAATTACTTCTACTAATTTTGCAGCCGCTTTTGCTCTTTCAATAATTTCTTCCATCGGAGTTTCCAGTTTATCACTCACCAATGCAACACCCATTCTTCTATAAGGTCTTGACGAAGGTTTTCCAAATATTCTAAAATCTGTTTTGGGTAATGCGGCAATTTGTTCAATACCCGAATAAGTGGGGTTGGTTGAATTTTCAGAAGCTAAAATAACCGCACTCGCACCGGCTTTTTCTGCTGTGATTTCGGCAATTGGTAAACTTAAAATGGCTCGTAAATGCAATTCAAATTCGTTAAAATTTTGTGTTCCTGCTAAGGTAACCATTCCCGTGTCGTGCGGTCTGGGGGATAATTCGGAGAAATAAACACCTTCGTTGGTTAAGAAAAATTCTACGCCAAATAATCCGGCTCCGCCCAATGCTTTAGTCACTTTTCGGGCCATTTCTTCAGCTTCCAAAATGTCTTTTTCCGAAACGAATGCGGGTTGCCAACTTTCTTGATAATCGCCACGTTCTTGTCGGTGACCAATGGGAGCACAAAATAAAGTGGGTAAATTATTGTTTTGGGTCACGGTTAATAACGTGATTTCAGAATTAAAATTAACAAATGCTTCCACAATTACTTCTACCACATCACCACGAGAGCCTTCCACAGCATAGTTCCAAGCTTTCGCAATATCTTCATTTGATTTTATGGTTGATTGTCCTTTTCCTGATGAGCTCATTAAAGGTTTTACCACACATGGAATTCCAACTTCTGCAACTGCATTTTGTAATTCTTCTGCCGAAGTTGCGTAGCGATAATTTGCTGTTCGTAAGCCTAACTTTTTCGCAGCTAAATCGCGAATAGCTTTTCGATTCATAGTAAAATTAGCTGCTTTCGCAGAGGGTACAACGTTTATACCTTGTTTCTCATAATCATAAAAGCGTTCTGTTCGAATGGCTTCAATTTCAGGAACGATAAAATCGGGTTGGTGCTTGGCTACAATCCGATCGAGTTCGGCACCATTTAACATATTGATCACTTCATACGCATGAGCCACTTGCATCGCAGGAGCATTTTCGTAGCTATCAACAGCAATAATGGTTTGGCCGATGCGTTGTGCGGCGATGACAAATTCTTTTCCGAGTTCTCCGGAACCGAGTAGGAGTATTTTAGACATTTCTTTTGTAAATTATGAATAAAAAAAGCCCCAAGTCTCCTTGAGGCATTATATGTTTAAGCTAAAACTTCTTTGATTCTTCGCAAAGCTTCTGTGAGTTGCTCTTCGCTGGTTGCATAGGAAAATCGAATGCAGTTGGGGTTTCCAAATGCATCTCCGGTTACGGTTGCAACGTTGGCTTCTGCTAATAAATACATAGAAAAATCGGTAGCGTCTTTGATTAAGGTTCCGCGTAAAGTTTTTCCAAAGAATGACGATACATCGGGAAATACATAAAATGCACCTTCGGGAACGTTGATTTTCAGTCCCGGAATAGCTTTGATTAAACCTACGACTAAATCTCTTCTTTTGTGAAAGGCTTCCACCATATAGTTTAACACTTTTGGGTCGGCATCCACAGCAGCAATAGTTGCTTGTTGAGCAATAGAATTCGCCCCAGATGTAACTTGTCCTTGCATTTTTGTACATGCTTTGGCTATAAATTCAGGTGCTCCGATATAACCAATTCTCCATCCGGTCATCGCAAATGCTTTGGCTACACCGTTCACAGTGATGGTTCTTTCAAACATACCCGGGATGGATGCAATGCTGCAAAAAGTTCCGGAGAAATTGATATGTTCGTAGATTTCATCGGCTACTACATAAATATTGGGATATTTTTCTAATACTTTAGCAATGGCTGTAAATTCTTCACGGCTGTAAACAGATCCGCTTGGGTTACAAGGAGAACTGTACCAAATCATTTTGGTTTTTGGAGTAATGGCTTTTTCTAATTGTTCGGCTGTGATTTTAAAATCACTTTCTACAGAAGTGGGAACTTCTACCGGAATTCCACCCGACATTTTAATAATCTCGTAATAACTCACCCAATAAGGAGCGGGTAAAATTACTTCATCACCATCATTTAACATTACTTGAGCAATGTTGTACAACGACTGTTTGGCTCCGGTTGAAACCACAATGTTTGCCTGTTTATAATCTAAATTGTTATCTCTTTTGAATTTTCTGCAAATAGCTTCTTTTAGTTCGGCATAACCGTCAACGGGAGAATACGTACTGTAGTTCTCGTCGATTGCTTTTTTTGCAGCTTCTTTAATAAAGTCAGGTGTGTTAAAATCAGGTTCGCCTAAACTTAAACTGATAATGTCTTTTCCTTGTGCTTTTAATTCTCTTGCCAATGCTGCCATCGCTAAGGTTTGAGAAGTAGATAAATTATTAATTCTATCCGATAACGGGCTCATTGTAGTATGTTTTGTAGTTGTGTAAATTTTTATTATGCCATTTGTGGTTCTTGACCTAGCTCTTTCAAATGTTTGAAGTGAGCAATAACGGCACCTCTCATGGTTTTGAATTCATGATACGGAAGATTACATTCTTTGGCAGTTTCTCTCACAATATCAGCAATTTTACCATAGTGAATATGGCTGATATGAGGAAAAATGTGGTGTTCGATTTGGTGATTCAAACCGCCGGTGTACCAATTTACAATCCAGTTTTTAGGTGCAAAATTAGCTGTAGTAAACAATTGGTGAATGGCCCATGTGTTTTCAATTTCGCCATTTTCGTCCGGAACAGGGTTGGTTGTCTCTTCAACAACGTGTGCTAGTTGGAATACTATACTTAAAATTAAACCTGCAGTATAATGCATTACTGCGAATCCCAGAAGAACTTTCCACCAAGTTATACCCATTAACATGGGTAATACTAACCAAATAGAAAAATAAATAACTTTAGTGATAATTAAGGTGGTCCAAAGAAATTTAGGGCTTTTGGGTTCGCCATAAGATAATTTGCGTTTCAAATAAGCCCTCATCTGCTTGAAATCGGTTGTTATTGCCCAGTTGAATGTCAATAAACCATAAAGAAAAACAGAATAGTAATGTTGAAATTTATGAAAATATTTCCAGTCTGCTTGCTTTGAAAAGCGAATAATTCTGCCGGCATCTAAATCTTCGTCATGGCCCACAATATTGGTATAGGTATGGTGTAAAACATTGTGCTGCACTTGCCAGTTGAAAACATTTCCTGCTAAAATGTAGATACTTCCGCCCATAATTTTATTTAACCATGGTTTATTAGAATACGAACCATGATTTCCATCATGCATCACGTTCATTCCTACACCAGCCATTCCAATGCCAATAATGACATTAAGCAATAAATAAGTCCAAAAAGGCATATCCATTGCCAAAAGGAAAAAATAAGGCGTTAAAAAAATAGTAAACATCACGATTGTTTTCAAGTGAAGTTTCCAATTCCCGGTTTTTTGAATATTATTTTCTTTAAAATAATTGTTCACCCGAGTGTTAAGGGTTCTGAAAAACTTCAAATTATCTTGTTTTGAAAAAGTTGGAATTGTGGTATTCATGTATTTTATAAATTTTTTTCAAAGGTAAGTATTAATATAAATCTTAACGATGAACAAACACTAAAATTTCAGCACCAAATTGTTTACTTTTGTTAAAAATAGCATAATATGGAAGAAATTATAAAGTATTTTCCTAATCTATCTGAAAATCAGCTTCTTCAATTTAAAAAAATGGAAGAATTATACCACTATTGGAACTCAAAAATAAATGTTATCTCCCGAAAAGACATCGAAGAACTATACATTAAACATGTTTTACATTCTTTGGGAATTGCTAAAGTGATGGAATTTCAAACCAAAACAACAATTTTAGATGTTGGAACCGGTGGTGGTTTTCCAGGAATTCCTTTGGCAATTCTTTTTCCAGAAGCACGATTTTATTTAATAGACGTGATTGCTAAGAAAATAAAAGTTGTGAATGAAGTAGCGACTGCATTAGGATTAGAAAATGTCAAAGCGGAACAGATTCGTGCTGAAAATGTAAAAGGGGATTTTGATTTCATAGTGAGTAGAGCCGTCACGAATATGCCTGATTTTGTCTCTTGGATAAACGATAAAATCAAGAAGCAGCAAAAACACGAAGTAAAAAATGGTGTTTTATATCTTAAAGGAGGAGATTTGACGGAGGAATTAAAAGATTTTCCAAAAGCAACAGTATATAATTTATCGGATTACTTCTCTGAAGATTTTTTCGAGACCAAGAAAGTGGTTCATTTACCAATAAAATTCAGGGTATAAAAACTTCGAATTCACAATCTATTATTTGTGAATTCGAAGCTAAAAAATATTCATAAATTAATTTTTAATTAATTTATGAATTATACTTTTTTCTGTGGATTCAATTTTAATAAAATAGAAACCATTCATTAAATTAATAGGGATTTGAAAATTTCCCTCAAAAGTAACACTTTTCTGAACAAAAACTTTTTTTCCTGAAGCGTCAACAATGGATATCGAAGCATTTGAAATAGTAGACGGACTGAAAATTTCCACACTATTACGTACAGGGTTTTTGACAGTTATGTTTTTCAATAATTCAGGTTGTTCTAAAGTTAAAGGCGGATTTAGAATTTCATTTAAAGCGAATGTAACATTTCCCTCAGTTAAGGTTACGTGAGCTTCATTTTCAGTTGGAACATAAGTGGTTACAAATGGTGTTTCTGAACTTCCGGTGACATTCGTATACCAATTTGGATTAGTTATGGCTAATGAACTCATAGTTGGGATAAAACAAAATTTGTCAATTAATAAATTCGCTAAAAAATCATCTAAAGTGGGATTTCCACTTCCGCCTGTGCCAAAATCAGCTACGTTAAACATTCCGCCGGGAGCAGAGTCTAAACCGGAAGAAGTTGAGGGCGAAGCGGCATTAGCGGTACTTGAAAAAACAGTTAACCAAAATAAAATATATTGCTGTGCTCTAAACCGACTTACCAGTTGATTTGAAATACCTGCAGGTGGAGTAAAACGAACATCAAATTTTGCTCGTTGTGTTGAACTGGCATCAACGGTATAATCATTTAAGACAAACATACCGGGAGTTCCGGTCATTGTCCCGTTTCCGCTACCATTCGAAATAGCAATATTTCTCGTTTCCGTAGGGAAGCCCATTGCAGTTAACTCATTTTGAAATGGAGTTCTGAAATTTGGAGCACCGGTGGGAAGTTGGTTTGAGTTATTAAATTCCGTTAAACTGCCACTTTGAAGATGTCCTTCAAAATGATCCAAAAGCATTTGTTTGGCAGCCGGACTTTTGAAAACTTCATTTACAACACCTTGCAATGTTACATCACCAAGCGGGCCAAAAGCCATATAATTAAATAAATGTTGAAAACCAATAGGAACATTTGCTCCTAAATGAGGGGAGTCAAAAGAAAGATATAAGCGCGTATCGTGTTCAATTTGATTTTGTTCCATATAACGCAAAGCATAACGGGAAATCAAGCCACCCATGCTTGGGCCAATCACTACATTTTGTTCATTACCTACTTTTTGAGCATTGATCTGATTGATGAGTTCCACTAAAATCATCGCATTTCGTTGGATAAAATCGGCACCACCATCTATAATTACTCCATCCTCAGGCGAATATTGAGGGAAATTCAAAACGACAACATCAAATCCTTCGTTTCGAACGATGTCGCCTAAATTTTCGCCAGAAGTTCCATAATTTAGCAAGGAATAGATGAGGTTTGTGTCTCTTGTGTCGCCTGGGTCAAATCCATCTACAAGAAAAATAGGTTTGTCTAAAACTTGGTCAACGTTGTCTAAATAAATTTCATATTCGCCTTGACCCAAATAAGCGGCACTTTCTCCATATCCTTGAAAAGGAATTGTTGCCGTAATTGTTTCAGCTAAAATTTCGTTTCCGTTTCGATTAGCCAAATTTGAACTTCCTTTTATTTCAAATGTTGATTTGATAACTTTACTTTCTCCGTTTGTAAATTCAATTTTAAATGAAATTGATTTTTTGCCGTAAGTGTTAAAATCGACTTTAATGGGTTGATTTACAGAAACAGTTAACCAAAGATCATTTTCGGTAAAGCTCATGTAAATTGCCTGAATAGTTTTGGAAGTTGTGTTGAAAATATTTTTGTCTTTCAGAATAAATTCAACTGTTTTGTTTTTTGATTTGGAAACTAACGGAGCCATCAATTCAATTTTATGTTTTTGAAAAGCATCTGAGACCAATGGGTCTAAAACAAGTTGTTCCCGATTATTTTTGGTGATTTGATGGTTCTCAAAAACTTCCGTTTTGATCGTTTCAACTTCTGAAATTAAAAGTGCTAAAGGAATTTGTTTTGAAAAAAAAGCATTCTCAGCCTCTTTTTTTAAAATGTCATATTTAGGTAAACGTTTTAAATAATCAGCTCTTTGAATTTCGTGATAAACCTGTTTGAAATATAGAGATGAAATAATTTCTTTTTTTTCAGTGGTGATTTTAGAAAGTTCAAAAACTTGATCAAATAAGATGTTTGTTTCTGTTTTGTCTTTTAATAGTTCGTATTTTCCATTTTGAGCAAATGAAAATAAAATAGTAAAAAGGGATATAAGAGTAATTTTTGTTTTCATTAGCCAATGGTTTGTTTTGATAGTGAATGGTTTACTTCTTTCAAATATAAAAAAAAGTCCGAACAAACAGCTCGGACTTCATAAAATATTATTTTTAAATCGATTAACCTAAAAACGGATAACGATAATTTTCAGGAGTTACGAAGGTTTCTTTGATTGTTCTTGGCGAAACCCAACGCAATAAATTTTGGGCAGAACCGGCTTTGTCATTGGTTCCGGAAGCACGAGCACCACCAAAAGGTTGCATTCCTACGACAGCTCCGGTAGGTTTATCATTCACATAAAAGTTTCCGGCACAGTTTTCTAAAGCCTGAGTTGCTTCAGTTATAGCATATCTATCTTGACTAAAAACAGCACCGGTTAAAGCGTATTCTGATGTTTGATCAACTAATTTTAAAGTTTCTTTCCAATTTGCATCGTCATAAACATAAACAGTTAAAACAGGACCAAATAATTCAGTTTCAATAGTTACATAATGAGGATTTTTAGTTAATATAACGGTAGGCTCAACAAAGTAACCCTTTGATTTATCATAATTACCACCAAATAAAATCTCTGCATCAGCATCGCTTTTTGCTTGTTCGATGTATTTTGCCAATTTGTCAAATGAACCTTCATGAATTACAGCGGTGAAGAAATTGGAAAAATCTTCAGGAGAACCCATTTTTATGGTTGCCATTTCTTTCGCCATTTCTTCCTTGATAGCCGGCCATAAACTTTTCGGATAGTAAGCTCTTGATGCCGCAGAACATTTTTGACCTTGGAATTCAAAAGCACCTCGAATAGAATTAGCTACAACTTGTTTCACATTTGCACTTGGATGAGCTATGATAAAATCTTTTCCGCCTGTTTCACCGACAATTCGTGGATAAGTTTTGTATTTATGAATGTTGGATCCAATTTTCTTCCAAATTTCCTTAAAAACAAAAGTAGAACCGGTATAATGAATTCCTGCAAAAGATGGGTGTTCAAAAATGGTATCTGAAATCATTACCGGGTCTCCAAAAACAACGTTAATAACGCCATCGGGAACACCGGCTTCTTTGAAAACATCAATTATAATCTTAGCAGAAAATACTTGGCTGTCACTTGGTTTCCAAACTACAACATTACCCATCATGGCTGCAGAAGCGGGAAGGTTAGCTGCAATTGCGGTAAAATTAAATGGTGTAATGGCATAGACAAAACCCTCTAACGGACGGTATTCCACTCGATTCCAAACAGAAGAATCAGAAGATGGTTGGTCGTTGTAAATTTGGGTCATGAATTGTACATTGAAACGCAAAAAATCAATTAATTCGCAAGAAGCATCAATTTCTGCCTGATGAATAGTTTTTGATTGAGCAATCATAGTTGCGGCATTTATTTTTGCACGATATGGACCGGCAATCAGTTCAGCCGCTTTTAAGAAAATGGCAGCACGTTGTTCCCAAGGCATCGCAGCCCATGCTGTTCTGGATTCCAATGCATTTGAAATAGCTTTTTCTACATGATTTTTTTCTGCTAAATGATAAGTCCCAACGATGTGTTTATGGTCGTGTGGAGCACTCATGTTCCTAGTGTTACCGGTACGAATTTCTTCACTACCTATGTATAATGGAACATCAATTTTAGTATTCCACATTTCTTTATAAGCTGCTAATACAGCTGCCTTTTCAGGGCTATTTGGAGCATATGATTTAACGGGTTCATTGACCGCTTTTGGAACATGAAAAAAACCTTTTAACATAATAAAGTGTGTTTAAAATTAAACAAATTGATAAAAAAAACCTGTAATTCTTAAGAATTATAAATTAGAACACAAAAGTACAAAGGTTTTTTTGAATTTTTGATAACAAAAGTTACAAAGCTAATATGGAAATAGTTGAATTAATTCAATGCAAAAGGAGCACTCAATTTAAACGTTGGTACAATTACCCTAAAATTTTTAGTGGTAGTAAAATTAATCATATTAAAATGTCCTTTCATCGCTCCGAAGGGTGAAGAGAGCAAGCAACCGGAACTATAGGTATGATTTTCACCGGGTTTCAACACTGGTTTTTTACCGATAACTCCTTCTCCATCAACAATCTCAACATTGTTTAAAGAATCGAAAATTTCCCAATGGCGAGACATGAGTTGTACAGAATCTTTACTATGATTTTCAATGGTAATGTGATAACTAAAAGCAAAATGAAGTTTATAGTTCTTGAAGTAGGTGCCTTCAAAACTAGTTGAAACTGAAATTTTTATGCCTCTTGTTATTTGTGAAACCATAAATTAATATAAAATAAAACCAATAAAAACCATAATTACTGCCACAAAAAGTGCAGTAGTTGGCAACATAAAGGTCAAAAGTACAAATTTTAAAATTGTTTTCAAACGGCTTTGTTGATAAAAATTTCTTAAAGCTTTATACAAATAAAATAATAATACAATAGGGATGAAGGATGATAAGTCGATATTAATCAGCAAATTAATCAATTCAGCAAGAAAAAATAATAAAAAAACAAAACTCATGACACTAAAAACAAAAACCATGTGTTCTGCATAATTCAGCTTACTTCTAAAGTAAATAATAGCAAAGACAATGGTTAGAAAAGGCAGCGAAATGAAAAGGATAAAAGGTAGTTTTTCATCTAAATAGTTTGCGAATTTTTCAACAGCTGAATCATCTTTGCTGTTAAATTCGTTGACTTGAAAACTTTTTTTTAATAAAAATTTATTCCAATTACTTTTTTCGTGTTTGAGCGAATCTAATATTTTGTCATAATCTTTTTCCTTTGATTTTTCTAAAAAAGTGGTATAAGTGTCTATCTTGAGAAAAGTTCTTTTAAAAATACTTTTACTTTTTATTTGTTTTTCGGTGTACAAAGTGTCATTCTTTTGCGATGAACTGTCAAAAAAAATATCATTTCTTTCTTTCTTTCTTTTAGCTGTTGCGGAGTCTATTTTTGCTTGTAAATAATCAACTTCTTGATGTTTTGAAATACTGTCTTTGCTATTCGATAGATTGTCTCCAATAGTAATTGAAGTATCAACTTCTCCGAATTTTTCAACTAAACCGCTAAAAATAAAATAGATTAATGATACACTTAAGTAAAATCGAAAAGGATTTGCATAATATAATCTTTTGCCAAAAATAAATTCTTTAGCCGCTTTTCCGGGTTTTGTGAACAAAGAAACTATGGTGTGTTTTACTTTAGAATCATAGGCATAAAAATTTGCCAAGAACTCATCAATAAAATCTCTTAATGCTAATCGTTTGGTTGTGTTTTTTTGTCCGCAATTTGGACAAAATTTATCTGAAATATCCAATGGATGATTGCAATTCAGGCAAGAAATACCACGGTAGTCTTTAAGTCTCTTTGTTGACACGTTTGATTTATTTTGTCATGTAAATTGAATTGGTCATTCCTCTGCCAATAATTCGATCATATCGATCATTATTACCTCTATAATAAACTAAGCAAGTGTAATTGTTTTCTGTTTGAATAAAATTACCATCAATTGCCTTTTCATAATCTACTTTCCCATTTGAATCGGCAACAGTGTATTCATAATTGGTAAATCCTTGTTTGATGATGATAGCTTTTTCGTAAACTCCTTTATCTTTATTATAATCCATCTTGTTCTCAGAAGTTAAGTCGTAGTTGTTGAACATTCCGGTTACATAAATGTCTTTATTCTCATAAAAAGTCGGAGCACTTAGTGAAAAAAACACCCAAGAATAATCAGATTCTACATTTACATCATCCCGAGCATCAATATTTTGAATAACAAAAACACCATTGGCATCGGGTGCATAGGTATATTTTAAAGTGGAACGGGGAAAATTGGTTTGTAAAAAAGTGTTATAAATTCCGGTAAGGGTTATACTTCTGACATTGTTGGCGGCATTTCGAATGTCTTTGTTTTCAAAATATAAAAATTCATTTCCGGCCCAAAACTGTGTTTCTTTATCGTATTTATAATATAAATCGGGGCCAAGGGTATACATTGGCTTTATATTTGTAATGGCCGTGTGCCAAATATTGTTTTTCAACAATACAATTTTTACATTTTGGATAGGGTTTTGCAAGGCAATATTAGCGGGTTTTACATAAAATTCTAGATTGTGTTTAGAATATAAATCCCTAACATCACGTGGATTTTTAACCAACATGGGTACGTTAACTAATTCTTCGTATAATATGAATTTTCTAGAGAAAACAATTTCTTGATTGTTGTTTAATATAGTAATGATGTAATTTCCACTAACCTTAAAACCTTTTGTAATACTATTTGGGAACATAATTCGGTACCTTGAATACATTTGTAAGGTGTTAAAAGAATTATCATATGTTATTATTCGTTGGTTATCTAACCCAACTAGGTATTCATTTAAATTTAAATCGGATTTAGTCCAATCATAATCGCAATGGGTTATGGTGTAATAATAATTGGCTTCATCTCCATATAAATCATCAAAAACAAATTGAAATTGTTCGCCTAATTTAAAAATGGGCATAACATTTTGATTATTTTGAATAAAAGAAATGGTTTTAATGTTAAAAGGCGGGTTTGTTTCTTGTACGGGCTGAGCGAACAAAAAAGATGAAATAAAACTGAGAATAAGTATAAGGCGTATTTGAATCATGTTGTTGATTGTTTAAAACAAAAAAGTAAATATAATATTATTTGTTTATATAAAAGATGCCAAATTTTAATTTGGTTCTATGTTTTTTATTTACAAATCAATTCAGTTTATATTATAGTAACGAATTTCTTTTTTTGGCTGAAAATCATAATTAAAGTGTCTTTAAATTTCTTTTAATTATGTCATTTACAAATACTAATTTGAAAGTGAAATTAATAACTTATTTAGAATTAATATAAATAAATAAAAATCGTTTATACATTTGTTAATCCTTTATGTCTATTGTTTTTTAATTTTTAAATTTGCACCGTTTTAAATTATGTAAATTTTTTACTAATCATATCTTCATAACATATGTCTACAGACATTCGAATCAAGAAAGGTTTAGACTTGAAATTAGTTGGAGAGGCAGAGCCGAAAGTTTCTGCAGCTCCCCGTTCTCAAGTTTATTCCGTAAAACCTTCTGACTTTCACAAAGTTACACCTAAATTGGTGATTAAAGAAGGAGCAGAAGTACAAGCTGGAGAAGTTATTTTTTATTCAAAAGATGACGAGGCTGTAAAGTTTGTATCTCCTGTGAGTGGCAAAATTATTGAAATCAAAAGAGGTGAAAAACGTGTGATTTTGGAAATCAGAATACAAGCTGATGCTCAAGATACTTTCGTTGAACACTGGAAGAACAATCCAAATGAAATGTCAGCCGACCAAGTGAAAGCTCATTTATTAGCTTCGGGTTGTTGGCCATTTATCAAACAACGTCCGTATGATGTTGTGGCTCATTCAGGTGATTCTCCCAAAGCAATTTTTATTTCAGCTTATAGTTCTGCTCCATTATCGTCTGATGTTGAGGTAGCTTTGAAAGACAAAGTAGCATCTTTTCAAGCAGGCGTAGACGCTTTGAGAAAACTAACTTCAGGGAAAGTTCATCTTTCAGTGAACGGCAAATCAAACTCAATTTTAAGTGGTATTTCCGGTGTTGAATTGCACAAAGTATTTGGTCCGCATCCTTCCGGAAACGTGGGTGTTCAAATTGCAAAAATTAATCCGATTAATATTGGCGAAAGAGTTTGGGTGGTTGCTCCACAAGATGTTGCCATTATTGGTGATTTATTCTTAACCGGAAAATTTGATGCAACAAAAATAATTGCATTGGCAGGTTCAGAAGTCTCAAATCCTCAGTATTATGCCGTTAGAATTGGGGCTCAAATGAAAGAAATTGTTAGCGGTAAATTAGCTTCTGACAATGTACGTATTATTTCCGGTGATGTTTTAACCGGTGCTAAAGTTACCACCAGTGGAAATTTAGGATATTTTGCAAATACTGTAACGGTTATTCCGGAAGGAAATCACTACCGTATGTTTGGATGGATGCCTTTTGCTGGTGCCGATAAACACAGTATGCAACGTACCGCATTATCATTTTTAACACCGGGCAAAAAATACAAAGCAGATACCAATTTGAATGGTGAAGAACGAGCTTTGGTTGTAACAGGAGAAATGGAAAAAGTAATGCCCTTAGATATTTACCCAATGCAATTGCTAAAAGCTTGTTTGGCAAATGACATTGAAAAAATGGAGAATTTAGGAATTTACGAAGTGGCTCCAGAAGATTTTGCATTGATTGATTACTCAAATACTTCAAAATTAGAAGCACAAGTAATTATCAGAGAAGCTTTGGATTTAATGATTAACGAAGTAGGTTAAAATAAATAGCTATGAAGTTTTTAAGAGATAAAATTGACCAAATAAAAAAGCCTTTCGGAAAAGGCGAAAAATTTGAAAAGTTTGCACCTGCGGTAAATGCATTGGACACTTTTTTATATGTGCCTAATCATACCACTAAGCATGGAGCACACATAAGAGATGCAGTTGATTTAAAACGAACTATGATTACTGTAGTTTTGGCCTTAGTTCCTGCCTTGATTTTTGGTATTTGGAATGCCGGTTACCAAAATTTGTCACAAGTGCAAGAGGTTGTTCCATTTATGGATGCATTTATGCACGGTTTATGGAAAGTTCTTCCGATGATTGTAGTTTCTTATGGTGTAGGATTAGGAATTGAATTCTATTTTGCCATTGTAAGAGGTCACGAAGTAAACGAGGGTTATCTGGTCACTGGATTACTTATTCCTATGATTATGCCAATTGATTTACCATTGTGGATGCTGGCATTGTCGGTTGCTTTTGCTGTAATTATTGGTAAAGAAGCTTTCGGAGGAACCGGAATGAATATTTTAAATCCGGCTTTAACTGCAAGAGCATTCGCATTCTTTGCTTATCCAACGTATATGTCTGGTGACAAAGTTTGGGTGTCTAATGCAACAACCATGGATGCTATTTCCGGAGAAACTATATTAGGGAAATTAGCGGCAGGTAAAGAAGTGTATAGTGATTATTCACCTATGGAAATGTTCATGGGTACGATTCCCGGTTCTATTTCAGAAACATCTGTACTTTGGATTTTGGTAGGTGCCGCTATTTTGGTTATAACCGGCGTAGGAAGTTGGAGAATTATAGTAAGCGGATTTCTTGGAGCTGCGTTTACAGCCTATTTATTCTCATTGTGGGGTGCAAATCCATTAATGAATTTCGGAATGTTGCACTTACTAGTAGGTGGATTGGCTTTTGGTATTGTATTTATGGCTACCGATCCGGTTTCTGCAGCCCAAACCAATAAAGGAAAATGGATTTACGGATTCTTAATCGGTTTGTTCAGTATTTTGATTCGCGTATTTAATCCGGCATATCCAGAAGGTGTAATGCTGGCAATATTACTAATGAACGTATTTGCTCCAACAATCGATCATTATGTGGTAGAAGGAAATGTTAGTAGAAGAAAGAAAAGAGTTGCTAAACAATTAAAAACAGCCTAATCATGGATAGAAATAGTAACGGATACACGTTTATGTTTGCTGCCATAATGGTAGCCGTGGTTGGAGCTTTATTGGCCTTAGCCGCAACATCATTAAAAGATTTGCAAGATGAAAATGTGAAGAAGGAAAAAATGCAAAACATTTTAGCTTCAGTTGGAGTTGTGGTTGAAAGAGAGCAAGCTCCGAATCAATTTACATCGGTAATAAAGGAACAGTTGGCTCTTAAAGTTGATGGTTCGGTAGATGAATCGACACAAGCCTTTTCTATTGATTTAAAAAGTGAACTTTCTAAAAAAGTAGAAGACCAACGTTTTCCTTTATATGTGGCTGAACAAGATGGCAAAAAATTCTATATCGTACCCTTACGTGGTGCTGGTTTGTGGGATGCCATTTGGGGTTATGTTGCTTTAGAAGAAGATTTAAACACCATTAAAGGAACTGTATTTGACCACAAAGGTGAAACACCTGGTTTAGGAGCAGAGATTACGCAAAAATGGTTTCAAGACCGTTTTGTTGGTGAAAAAATCATGAATCCATCGGGAGAAATTGTTGGCGTTGAAGTTGCGAAGGGAAATACCTCCCAATCCAAAGATGATAATAAAGTAGATGCTATTTCTGGATCAACAATCACAGGTAATGGAGTTACAGCAATGATTAAAGAGAGACTATCCAATTATAAAAATTATTTTGCTAAACAGAAAAAGTTAGCAGTAAATAACTAGAAATTATGTCAGAAGTAAAAGAATCTTTGTTCTCGAAGAAAAATAGAAGTTTGCTGTCAGATCCTTTAAATGACAACAACCCAATTACTGTTCAAGTATTAGGAATTTGTTCTGCATTGGCAATTACTGTTCAGTTAAAACCGGCAATTGTAATGGCATTGTCGGTAATGGTTGTTACTGCATTTAGTAATGTTGCTATTTCGTTATTACGAAATTTAATTCCGAACAGAATACGTATTATCGTTCAGTTGGTTGTTGTTGCCGCTTTGGTAATTTTAGTGGACCAAGTGCTAAAAGCCTATTCGTATGACGTAAGTAAACAACTTTCGGTTTTCGTTGGTCTAATTATAACGAATTGTATTGTTATGGGGCGTTTAGAAGCTTTTGCTTTGGCAAACAAACCGTGGCCTTCCTTTTTGGACGGACTTGGAAATGGTGCAGGTTATGGAATATTACTTGTAGTTGTTGCGTTTTTTAGAGAGTTGCTTGGTTCTGGTAAACTTTTTGGGATGGAAGTTCTGGGCCACAAAGGTGTGACTTTAGCAGAATCCACAGGGTTGTATGCTATGGGTTATGAAAATAACGGTTTGATGTTATTATCACCAATGGCATTAATCGTGGTTGGAATCATCATTTGGTTACAACGTTCGAAAAATAGAAAATTAATTGAAAAACACTAATCATAGCCTCGCTATTTAAAAAATATTACAATGCAAGAATTAGTTAGTTTATTTGTAAAAAGTATTTTCATAGAAAATATGATTTTTGCCTACTTTTTAGGGATGTGTTCCTATTTAGCGGTGTCAAAAACAGTAAAAACTGCCGTAGGGTTAGGTGTAGCAGTAGTTTTCGTTCAAGCGATTACTATTCCTGTCAATTACTTATTAGACAATTATTTATTGAAACCGGGTGCTTTGTCATGGTTAGGTGAAGAATATGCAGGATATGACTTGAGTTTTTTAAGTTTTATTATGTTCATTGCTGTTATTGCCTCAATGGTTCAATTAGTTGAAATGGTTGTCGAAAAATTTGCACCGGCTCTTTACGGGGCTTTAGGTATATTTCTTCCACTAATTGCAGTAAACTGTGCGATCTTAGGAGGTTCATTATTTATGCAACAAAAAGATTTTGGAACGCTAACAGAAGCAGTAACCTACGGTGTTGGTTCAGGTGTGGGGTGGTTTTTAGCTATTTTAGCTATTGCCGCTATCAGAGAAAAAATAGCTTACTCACATGTGCCTGCTCCCTTACGTGGATTGGGAATCACTTTCCTAATTACAGGTTTGATGGCTATTGCGTTTATGAGTTTTATGGGAATTAAAATATAATTTTACACACAGATAAAAATGGAGTATTCAGTTATTATAGCTAGTGTAGTGGTTTTTCTCTTAGTAGTTTTTCTTTTAGTGGGAATATTATTGGGTGCAAAAGCGAAATTGTTACCTTCTGGTCCGGTAAAAATTAAAATCAACGGCGAAAGCGAAATCGAGGTTGAATCTGGCAGCACCTTACTTTCTACACTTGGAAATAGCAAAATTTTCCTTCCATCAGCTTGCGGCGGCGGCGGAACATGTATCCAATGCAAATGTATTGTTACTACTGGAGGAGGATCTATTCTTCCAACAGAAGAACCGCACTTTACCCGAAAAGAAATTGCTCAAGGTTGGAGACTTGGTTGTCAAGTAAAAGTAAAAAATGACATGGTTATCGAAGTACCTGAAGAGGTATTCGGAATTAAAAAATTCGAAGCAAAAGTATATTCAAATTACAATGTAGCTTCGTTCATTAAAGAATTTATTGTTGAATTGCCGGACGATATGCATTATGAAGCAGGAGGTTATATTCAAATTGAAATTCCTAAAGGTGAAGTAAAATATTCCGATATTGATATCACTGCACATCCTGAAGAACATCCGGGTGAACCTGAGAAGTTCAAAGCTGAATGGGATAAATTTAATTTATGGCCGTTGGTAATGAAAAATCCGGAATTAGTGGAACGAGCGTATTCAATGGCTTCGTATCCTGCTGAAGGAAGAAAAATCATGTTGAATGTGCGTATTGCAACCCCGCCTTGGGATAGAGCTAAAAATGGATGGGCCGCCGTTAATCCCGGTGTTGCATCGTCATATATTTTTTCAATGAAAGCGGGTGATCCCGTGACTGTTTCAGGACCTTACGGTGAGTTTTTCATCAACGAAAGTGAATCAGAAATGCTTTATGTGGGCGGTGGAGCCGGAATGGCACCCATGCGTTCACATTTATATCACCTTTTCAGAACGGTGAAAACAGGAAGAAAAGTTACCTATTGGTATGGTGGTCGTTCTAAACGAGAACTATTTTATGTAGATCATTTTAGAGCACTGGAAAAAGATTTTCCTAATTTTAAATTCTATTTAGCCCTGTCAGAACCGATGCCAGAGGACAATTGGAAAGTAAAAGATGGATTAGAGGGTGAAGGCGATGGATTTGTTGGATTTATCCATAATGTTGTTATCGACAATTATATGTCTAAACACGAAAGTCCTGAAGATATTGAATTGTATTTCTGTGGTCCACCAATGATGAACGTTGCTGTCCAAAAAATGGGCGAAGATTTTGGAATTCCATTAGAAAACATCCGTTTTGACGACTTCGGAGGATAATAGTTTATAAACAATAAGGTTAATTTATTTTAAACCATTAAGCAGTTAAGTAATCAAGCTTAATTTCTTAATGGTTTATTTTTTCAAGTTAATGTTCCTTTTTTGATTTAATTAAGAATTGTTTTTTTTAATTCTAGTTACTTTTGTTCTATGGAAATTTTATCACAACAAGAACTTCACAATTTGGCTATGAATCATGTGGGTAAAGAACTCGAAAGCGAGGGTTTTGAGTTCCTTGCGGTAAATAGTCAGTTAAAAAGACATCCGCAATTTGTTTGTGTCGACAAACCTACCAATACCCTTCATTTTGTTTTGGTTACTGTGTATAATTATCCCGATAATCCGGAGGAGTACGACGAAATTTGGATGGAAAAATTCAAAACACACGCCATCAAATTAAAAGCAAAAATCCTTTATGCAGGCGTTGGAATTGCCAATGCGTCAGATTATGAAAAACCCGTCAACAAAAACGAAGATTATATCATCAATTACAATGGAATTAAAGAAATTAGTTAGCCTTTTCGTTTGTGCTTTTTTTCTGATTGGATGTAACGAAAATCAGAAAGAAAAAATTTTTGTTGTTCAAGGGGAAGCTCAGGGAAGTACTTATGCAATAAAATATATTCATTCAAGTGAAGTAATAAAAAAAGCAGCTATTGATTCACTATTAGTGGCTTTTGATCTATCACTTTCAACCTATCGGCCAGATTCGAAAATTTCCAAAATCAATGCCGGTGATTCTGCAATTGTTGTAGATGACTTTTTTGTTGAAACTTTTAAAACGTCGCAAAATATCTATCAAGTCACCAATGGATTTTTCGACCCGACAATCGGTGTTTTAGTTAATGCCTATGGATTTGGACCCACCAATGAAAAAATTGATTTAAACTCCTCAAAAATTGATAGCTTGCTAACATTTGTAGGTTTTGACAAAGTCAAGTTGAATAACAATAGGACTATTTCCAAAAAACACTCGGAAACCTATTTTGATTTCAATGCCATTGCACAAGGTTATTCGGTAGATGTAGTTACTGATTTTTTGAAATCAAAAGGTATCCAAAACGGCATAGTGGAAATTGGAGGTGAGATTTTTGCCTTTGGCTCGAATAGTTTAGAAAATAAAAATTGGGTGGTTGGAATCGATGATCCCACCCAATCACCTGAAGAGCGAACACTAATTGCTAAAATCAAATTAGAAAACCTTGGAATGGCAACATCCGGTAACTATAGAAAAGTGAAAGAAGATTCTTTAACAGGTCAAAAAT
>NZ_JBIKJL010000002.1:0-146431 GCF_044361015.1 Flavobacterium sp. | reverse complement strand
CAAAGCATTGGAGTAAAATTTGGACAGCATTTAAATGCGTATACCAGTTTTGATGAAACTGTTTACTTCTTGCCAATTCCGTCAGACGACCCTGAAAAATTAGAGAAAGGATTTCAAATTATTGAAGATTGGGCATTTAATACGAACTTAACTCCAGAAGAAATTGACAAGGAAAGAGGAGTCGTGCTTGAAGAATATCGTATCGGTTTAGGAGCAGACAAACGCATGATGGGTCAATTTATGCCCAAAATGATGTACAATTCTATGTATGCCAAACGACTGCCGATTGGGAAAAAAGAAATACTTGAAAATTTCACTTACGACAAAGTAGTTAATTTCTACAAAGATTGGTATCGGCCGAATTTGATGACTGTAATTGTTGTTGGCGACATTGATGTGAATGAAATGGAAAAGAAAATCATCACTCATTTTTCATCTTATAAGAATCCAAAGAATGAACGACCGCGAAAAACATTCGATGTTCCTAACCATAAAGAGACTTTTGTAGCAATAGAAACCGACAAAGAAGCCGCTTTTTCACAAGTGCAATTGCTTTATAAAGATTACAACGAGCCAAAAGTAGTTAGAACTATTGGAGATATGAGAAATGAAATTGTTGTTGGTTTATTTACAACAATGCTGAATACAAGACTAGAAGAAAAAATAAATTCTTCAAATCCTCCTTTTACTTTTGGTTATTCTTATTATGGTGAAACGTATGCTAAAACCAAAAAGGCATTTCAATCGTTTGCCATGGCTCCTGAAGATAAACAACTAGAAGCTTTAAAGGTGCTTGTTGAAGAAAATCAAAGAGTCAAGCAATACGGATTTACAAAAGGTGAATTGGAACGAGCAAAGAAGCAATTTATATCTCAAATTGAGCAACAATACAATGAAAGAGATAAAACGGAATCTGAAAATTATGTGTGGGAATACCAAAGTCATTTTCTTCAAAATTTACCAGCTCCAGGGATAGAATGGACATATGCTACCTTTCAAAAGTTAATTCCAACAATCACTATCGAAGAAACAAATAGTTTAATAGATAAATACATAAAAGAAGATAATAGAGTAATTATTTTAACTGGCCCAGAAAAAGAAGGAATGGTTAAGCCAACGGAACAAGAGGTTTTAAATTCAATAAAAGTGGATCAGTCAACAATTGTTGCTTATGTGGATGAAGCAGTTTCTGAAAGTTTACTTCGTAATCCGGTAAAGAAGGGTTCTGTCAGCAAAAAAGAAACAAATGATAAAATAGGTACCACTACACTAACGTTGTCCAATGGAGCAAAAATAACCTATAAGAAAACTGATTTTAAAAACGATGAAGTCCTTTTTGAAGCTTTAAGCTTTGGCGGTTCCAATTTGATTTCAAATGAAGAGTTTGAAAAAGTTCAATGGGCAATGGGAGGACTTACAGAAGCCGGTTTTTCAGGAATGAAGTTAAATGATATCAATAAATTTATGACCGGAAAAATTGCCAGAGTTAATCCGTATGTGGGAGGCACACAAGAGGGTTTCCGTGGATCGGCAACTCCTAAAGATTTAGAATATCTGTTTCAAACGGTTTACGCTTATTTTACTGATTTAAATTTGGATCAAGAGGCCTTTGATAGTTATAAAATTAAGCAAAATGGTTTCATGGCTAACATGAAAGCAATGCCTACTATGTATTTTCAAAATGAATTATATACCTATTTAAATCAAAATAACCCCCGCTTTAAAGGCATGTTGCCCGATGATACTGCTTGGGAAAAGACAGATTACGAATTGGCTTATAAAAAATACAAAGAGCGTTTTGCCAATGCAGCTGATTTTCATTTTTATTTTGTTGGTAACATTGACGAACAAAAATTGGAAGAATTTGCCAGTTTGTATTTAGCTTCTTTGCCATCAAATGGAACTTCTGAAAAAGCAGTTGATTTAGGGTATAGAATGTTAAAAGGCGATTTGACAAAAGTGGTAAAAAAAGGAAAGGATCCAAAAAGCACGGTCAATATTATGTTCTATGGCGATGCTACTTATGATGCAAAAGAGGCTATGGCTTTAAGAGCTGCAGGTGAAGTACTAACTATTAAACTCATTGAAGAACTTCGCGAAAATGAAAGTGGCGTTTACGGAGCTAGTGCCAGAGGAAGCATGAATAAAGTGCCAAACGGGAGTTTTAATTTTAGCATAAATTTTCCATGCGGACCTGAAAATGCCGAAACGTTGACACAGTCAGCTTTGCGAGAATTAAACAAAATCATTGAAAACGGTCCGCAAGAAAAAGACGTAAATAAATTTAAAGAAGCTGAAAAATTAGATTACAAAGAAAAAATCAAGCAAAATAATTATTGGATGTCTTATTTAACCCGTTCATTCACTTATGGTGTGTCAGCCGATGAAATTCTTCAAGTGGAAGAAAAAATTGATGCTATTACAGCAAAGGATATTCAAGCTGTAGCCAAAAAATACCTAACAAAAGATAAGGTTATTGCCATGTTAATGCCGGAAGAATAATTAAATTCTATGATTTTATTTACTTGCCCACGGTTTTTATCGTGGGCTTTGTTTTTATTTAAAACAAACCGGAATAATTTCTCCTTTTGCCAAACAATATTTCTCCACTAATTCAGGCGATATTTTGGCAGTATAATTTTCCTCAATAACTTCAAATCCAATAGCTCTCAGTTTGTCAAAATAATCCCGACCATAAATGCGAACATGGTCATACTGCCCAAAAATTTTGGCTCGTTCCTTTTCATCTGTAATCGAATCATCTGAAAATGTCTTTGTTCTTGCTAAATCCTGTGGAATTTGAAAAATGCCCATTCCACCCGGTTTTAAAACGCGGTATAATTCCTGCATTGCTTTGGTATCGTCCGGAATATGCTCCAAAACGTGATTGCACAAAATCACATCATACGAATTATCCTCAAATGGAAGATTGCAAATATCTGCTTTCACATCTGCCAATGGCGAAAATAAATCGGTTGTGGTGTAATCTAAATTCGATTGATTTCGAAAACGTTTATAAAATGCTTGTTCAGGGGCAAAATGCAATACTTTTAATGCTGAACTTGTTTCAGCATCTCTTAATTTAATTGTTGGTTTATTGGCAGAAGAATCTGAAATGAATTTAGATTGAAAAAAATCGGTTTCCTTATTCAGATACAACCACAGCAATCGATGCCTTTCCAATGAAAGTGTGCTGGGAGACAACACATTATTTCGTTGTTGTCCGTATCCGTAAGGCAAAAACATTCGGAAGCTTTTTCCATCAATCGGGTCAGTAAACCGATTTCCTCTTAATAAAAAAGCTAAAATAGGCCGAGCGATATAGCTCAACCGAATTAAAATTGGGCGAGGAATAGTATTTAATAAAAATTTAAAAGCTTTTTTCATTTTTTGACACGAATTTCACTAATTTTCACAGATTTTAAAATTTAACAAAGCTCAGGATAGTGTTGATCTCTATAGAATTACTCTTTGATGTTTTAAAGAATCTTCTCCAAAGTTTACCAAAAGACCAAGTTTATTTTTTGAAGCAGCTAAATAATTTAAAGTTTGCCTGACATCACTTTTAGTAAAACATTGTATAGCTTTAACTTCAAGAATTATTTCGTCAAACACCACAAAATCTGCATTGTAATATCTTGAAAGAAAGATTTCTTTATATTCAATCCGATAGTTTTTTTCCCTTTCATATGGAATACCGTTCGTTCTAAATTCGTACTCTAAAGCTTCTTTATAGATAATTTCAGAATGACCTTTACCTAAAATTTTATGAACTTCCATACAAAGTCCAATAATTTTATAAGTTTCATCTTTTAAATATAAATCAATCATAAAAGGACATTTAAAAAAAGCTTTAAAAAACAAATTATAAATTTCCTAAGCTTTGTGTAATTAATTTCTTCGTGTAAATCCGTGAAATCCGTGTCAAATTACTAACGTTTTCCTCCTAAACTCATCTTCTTCATTACTCACAATGCCTAGGGCTTCATAAATATATTTAAACGTTGAAAGCAACTCAGGTTTTCCATCAACCAATGCAACATTATGCTCAAAGTGAGCACTAGGTTTCATGTCTGCGGTTAATATAGTCCAACCGTCTTTCAGTTGTTTAATATTTTTAGTTCCCATATTAATCATGGGTTCAATTGCAACCACCATGCCTTCTACAAATAGCTTTCCACGACCCCTTTTGCCATAATTTGGCATTTCAGGATCTTCGTGCATTTTTTTTCCCAAACCATGGCCTACCAATTCTCGAACTACGCCATAACCATGCGATTCACAGTATTTTTGAATGGCATTACCAACATCTTCTACACGATTTCCGGCTTTGAATTCACGAATGCCCACATACAATGATTCTTTGGTGACTTTCAATAGCTTTTTAACTTCCGGTGCTACTTCGCCAATTTCAAACGAATAAGCGTGATCACCATAAAATTCATTTTTCAAAACACCACAATCCACAGAAATAACATCACCCTCTTCTAAAGGTTTGTTATTGGGGATACCATGAACCACTTGGGCATTTGGACTCATACAAAGTGAGTTAGGAAAACCGTATAAACCTAAAAATCCCGGAATACCACCGTTATCACGAATGAACTCTTCGGCTAGTTTGTCTAGGTACAAAGTGGTCACTCCTGGCTTTATTTCTTTCGCAATCAATCCAAGCGTTTTAGAAACCAATAATGAACTTTCACGCATTAATTCGATTTCTTCCTTGGTTTTTGAGATAATCATATCTTGAAATTTAAAGCGACAAAGGTACACTTTTTTAGAATTATTTACAGCAATACAATAGCAGAGGGATAGTTTATAGTGCTTTTTAAAAAAGAAATAATTTACAAACAAAAAAATAAAAACAATGAGAAATATCATCTTTACTGCCTGAAATTCACTTTATATTTGCTTAAAATTTAAAGATTATGAGCAAATATGTAACTGCAGAAGAAGCTGTAAAAGTTGTGAAATCCGGAGATAGGGTGTATTTACAAGCTGCAGCTGCTTCGCCAACAGTTTTATCTAAAGCATTAACAGCTAGAGCTTCCGAATTAATAAACGTAGAAATCTGCCATTTACACACCGAAGGTGAAGCTCCTTATGCCAACCCGGAACTTGCAAAAAGTTTTCATGTGAATTCGTTTTTCCTTGGAGCCAATGTCCGACATACGTTAAAAGCCGGAAACGGTTCGTATACCCCCGTTTTTTTAAGTGAATTACCCGTTTTATTTCGAAAAAACGTACTGCCGCTGGATGTGGTTTTTATTCATGTTTCTCCACCTGACCGACATGGTTATTGTTCACTTGGTGTTTCTGTTGAAGCATCTGTTGCGGCAATAGAAAACGCAAAAATTGTAGTGGCTCAAGTAAACCCGAATATGCCGAGAACATTTGGTGATGGAATTCTTCATGAATCGGAAATTGATTATTTGGTAGCAGTAAATGAACCTATTTTTGCCCATGGCATTGATACTTTTACTCCCGAAGAAGAAAAGATAGGAGAATATGTTGCTTCCTTAATTGAAGACCGAAGTACACTTCAAATGGGTATTGGTTCCATTCCGAATGCTGCCTTAAGCAAATTACACAATCATAAAGATTTAGGATTGCACACAGAGATGTTTTCTGATGGAGTGATTGATTTGATTGAGAAAGACATTATCAATTGTAACTTTAAAGGAACCACACGCGGACGTGTTTTAGCAACTTTTTTAATGGGTTCCCGAAGATTATATGATTTTGTTGACGACAATTCTTTTGTCGAATTAAAAGAATCGTCGGCTGTAAATGACACGGCCAGAATACGAAAAAATCCGAAAATGGTAGCTATTAATTCCGCTATTGAAGTTGATTTAACCGGACAGGTTTGTGCCGATTCAATTGGTGGAAAAATGTATTCAGGTGTTGGTGGCCAAATGGACTTTATTCGAGGTGCTTCCTTAAGTGTTGGAGGAAAAGCAATCATTGCATTGCCTTCACAAACAAAACGTGGTGAAAGTAGAATTGTACCCTTTTTAAAACAAGGAGCGGGTGTTGTCACTACACGGTCGCATGTTCAGTATATTATTACAGAATATGGCATAGCCAATTTGTATGGAAAAACACTAAAACAACGAGTAACAGAATTGGTTAAAATTGCTCATCCCAATCATCGGGAGTGGATTGAAAAAGCTTACTATGAGATGAGTGAAATTAAACCATTTTCATTCTAAACCATATTCCTAGCTGCTTTGTTCAATTTCATTTAAACAAAGCAGTTTTTTTTTAATTATTGAATTCCGGACTGGCAATTAATCGAAACAAATCGGAATTAGATACGCAAAATTTTATTTGTGTATCTATTTGTTGCAAACTGGTACTCAGCAAACTGTTTTCACGTGTGTTTATAAGAAATAATGAACTTTCTCCAAATAAAAATAGTTTTTCTTCAGAATCTAACATTGTTTGGAAATTTGACACTAACTCATTTGCGATATCAATTTGGCTTTTTAAAGAGTTGATTTCTTCTAATTGATATTCAATTTTATTTTTTAAAACCTGATTTTCAAACTGCAGATCCAATTCGGCATCTTGTAATTTAAATTTTGCTACTTGAAAATTGCCACGTTCTTTTCTAAGAAATAACGGTAGACTAAAATTCACACCGTATTGATAATTTAAGGTATTAAAATCTCGAACAAATTCGGGCTCTGATATATAATTGTAATTCAAATTAAGGGTAGGTAATAAAAGATTTCCCTTAAGACGTTTATCTACTTCTAAAATGCTGACTTTGTTTTGCAGTGATTTTATTTTTGGATGATTTTCAAAATCAATGGTTGCAAGTAATAAACCGTTGGTTCGTAAGGTATTTTCAATTGATTTTTCCAAGGCAGATTCCGGCGTAATGAAATCTTGTAATTCTAAGGGTAAATTGTTTTCAAACCATAGAAAATTAGAAAGTTCTAATTTTGATTTAACTAATTTTAATCGTGCTTGTTCTAAATTTAATTTTCTCGATTTCACCAAAATTCCGGCTTCTACACTGTCAATTGCCGGCCTATCACCAGCATCTATTAATCCAATTATACCGTCGTATCGTATAGTTGCATTTTTTAAAAAAGTTTGGTACAGTTTGTATTCATTGTAGTTTCTATACCAATTGAAATAACTGTTAGACGCTAAATAGAGAATATTAGCTACTTCTAAATCACGTTCTGCTTTCGATAAATTTACAAATATTTTAGCTTTTTTCAAATCAGCCATTCGATCATTTATTAGCAAGCCTTGACCAAGAGGCACTGAAATTCCCAGGTTTGCTAATCCGTTATCGGGCGTAGTGTTTTGAGGATTTAAAAAATCCCCTTCCATTCGATCAAAACCAGCTTTTATTTCAACACCATACCATGTTGGAATTTTAAAAGTAGTTGTAAGTAAATCATAATATTCCGTCGATTTAAACTGTTTATTTTCATAATCTACTTCAATTTTTGGATCAAATCCACCTCGACTGGCAATAATTTCTGACTGTGCCTGACTTACTTCAATATTTGCTTGTTTTACCAGAGGATGAAATTGTTTGACATATCCCAAGTAGGCATCTAAAGTCAAAATACTATCAGCAGCGTTCTCCTGTGAATAAGAAAGAAAAGAAAAAACTAAAAATAGGGCAATAGTAGCTCTCATAATTCCTTTATTTTTTTGTTGCATTGGTTTGTTTAGGAATATAAAAATCAGGAGGGAAACCGTTTAATTTTCGCCATAACTCATACCAAATAGGCACATTGTCTAATAATGCAAAAGTTTGAGCTCCTGCACCGATACTTAACTGTTTGGGCCATGGTGCGTCTGCGGGATCTTGAGCGATTAAAATCCGGTATTTTCCATTGGGACTGATAAAATTTTCAATAGCAACAATCTTACCTCCAAAAGTTCCGTAGGAAGTATTTGGCCATCCACTAAAAACAATAGTAGGCCATCCGTCAAACCAAATTCTAACCTTTTCTCCTTTATGAATTAGTGGCAAATCAATTGGATCAATATAGGTTTCCACAGCAATATCATATTTAGATGGCATAATGCTCACAACCGGAGTTCCTTCTTTAATCGTTTCTCCAAGACCGGATTGCAACGCACGGTTTACATAACCATTTTGTGGAGCTTTTATGTAATAAAGTTCGTTACGCATCTTGTAATTAGTAACCTGATTTTGCAATTTATTCACTTGTGCTTCAGTATCAAACTGACTGCTGAGTGCCGTATACCGGTCGCTTTGAGCTTTTGAAATTTTATCGGTATATTCAGCTGTAATTCTGTTTATTTCAACTCTTGAGTTGAGTAATTCATTTTTTGAAGTTAAATATTTGTTTTGTTGTGTGATTATTTTTGCCTCTGCATCTTGAAGTTTTAATCGTTTGTCCTCAACATCTGTCATTGGTTTTAAACCATCTTTATTCAAATCTTGCGAACGTTTAAATTGTGTTTGAGCGATTTTTAATTGTGTTTTTATAGCTTCTAAATCCATACTGTCACTTTTGATTTTTAAAAGTGATTGTTCTATTTTATTTTTGGCTTGTTCTAATTTTAAGATTCGTTCTCGTTCAATTGCAGTAATTTGTGTTGACAAAGCACTTGCTTTATCTTCGTACGAACCTTCAGAAAGCATTTTGGCTTTCATTTGATTTTCGGTATTTGCAACCAAATTTGGATCAAAATAATCCTCCTTTACCTCTGAAATAAATAAAATCGTATCGCCTTTGTTTACATATTGACCCTCAGCAACATACCATTTTTCAATTCTTCCGGCAATAGCGGTATGAATGGTTTGAGGTCTTTGTTCCGGAGAAACGGTGGTAACATAACCTGAACCTTGAATATTTTGAGTCCAAGGTAATAATAGGAATAAAGCACTTCCTATTAAAAACCATATTAACAATCGGTTAAAAGTTTTAAAATAAGGTCTTACACTTAACTGTTTGATTGTTTCAAAACGAGTTAAATCTACTTTTTTGTTGATATTATTGTTAGAAATATTTAGCATGATTAGTTTGTATCTGAAATTAATCTTCCTTTCTCTAGAGTTATAATTCGTTCACATTTTTGTTTCCAATATTCACTTTTAGAAGTTACAATAACGGTCCAATTATTTTCTTTGGAAACAATAAAGTCGATGATTTCTTTGGCTTGATCATTGTCCATTTTGTCAAAAGGATCTTCTAAAAACAATATGTTTGGATGATTTATTATCGCTCTAGCTAATACTATTTTCTGAGTAATTGAAGAAGATAATTGTTTTCCGTCGGTTAATATAAATTCGTCTAAGCCATTGGGCATTTTTTTAATTTCATTTGTGAGTTTTACTTTATCCAAAACCCATTTTAAGCGTTCAGGAGCTACCGAGTTATTGTTAAATGTGATGTTTTCAAGAATACTTCCTTCAAAAGTTGTTTGACCGGCCGTGATGATTCCTATTTGTGAACGATACTGTGTGATATTGATTTTTTTATAGTTCTCATCGTTTATATAAATCGAATTGGTATTGGTTTGAATCAAACCGGCTAAAATTCGCATGAAAGTTGTTTTACCGGAACCGTTATTCCCATCCAGATATATGGTTTCCCCTTGATTTATTTTTAAAGAAATATTGTTTAATACTTTCTTATTGGAATATGGAAATGAAAAGTTCAAACTATCAATTTCAAATAATATATTTTTATAACAATAGTTGTACTCTTCATCTGAAATTTCTTCTAATTCCATGTCTACAATTTGCCCGATTTTTTCAATAGAAGTCAGCAAATCATAAAAAGTTTCTAAACCAATGATTATTTTTTCAACGGAATTGATAATTAACAAAATGATAATTTCTGCTGCCACAAATTGGCCAATATTGATTTGTTGATTAATCACTAAGAAGCCGCCAATTAGCAATAAACCGGCGGATATTAAAATTTTAAACCCAATCAATTGTATAAATTGTCTTTTGATGATTTGAAAGTGGCTTTCTCTTGATTTTAAGTATTCAGTCACCATTTTGTCATTTTTTGATAAGGCAAAATCAGCTTCAACCTTGCTTTTAAATCCAAAATAATTTCGAGCGATTTCTTGTATCCAATGGGCTACTTTGTACTTGTATTTTGATTCTGTTAAACTCGTTTTCAATCCGGATTGAAAGGATAGTTTAAAAATTAAATATAAGATACTGAATAATAATAATCCAAAAAGTATGAAAAAAGGATGGTATACAGAAAGTAACAACAATCCGAAAATGATTTGTAATAATGATTCTGAATAATCTAAAATTAGTTTCGCTACACTTTTTTGAACAGTAAGTGTGTCAAAAAACCGATTGGCCAATTCAGGAGGATAGGAATTGTTGAATTCCGTATATTTTATTTTTGGAAAGCGATAAGAGAATTCAAAAGAGGAACGAATAAATATCTTTTGTTGAATAGTTTCAGTTATTCTTAGTTGCATGAGTTTTAAAACGCCATTAAAGGCTACTCCAAGAATGACAACTAAAACTAAAATAATCCATGATAAACTTACTCTTCCACCCTGAATTAAATTGATAATTGCTTGAATTCCCAATGGTAGCGAAAGACTCACAATTCCAGAGAAAACAGCATAAAAAAATACTTGATAAATATCTTTTTTGTCTAATTTCAATAAATTAATAAATCTTTTTAGAGGGGTTAACAAAGTTGATTCTTTTTTCATTTGACTAACTAATTTGTTTTATAACCAATGCTGTAAAAAACTCGTTTGGTGTTGTTTTGTCGTTGCAGTCTGTTATTGTTTTAAAATGGTTTTTCAAAAAATGTTGATGTAATGAACCTTCAATAACTGTTGAAATTAAACTTTTTGGAGTCGGATATTCAGGATTTACCTCTTTAACCATTTCTACAATTCGGTTGATGACTCTTTTATAAATTAAAAAATAGCCTTCTTTATTCTCATCGTCTACTTCTTTGGTTAAGTATGATTTTGAAAATTCGCAAATGACAATGTTGCTTAAAATCATTTTATTTATATGTGGATGGTTCTTGTCTTCAGAAGGTTCTTCTGTGACTATTTCCAATGCTTTTACTAGTTTTTCTTTTGGATTAGTGATGCTGTTTGTTGACAAAACTATTTTAAATTCCAACCACCCCCAATACCAAGAAGATAAGTATAAAAGAAGCTTGTGTTTATTTTCAAAATAGCGATATATCGAACTTTCATTGGATCCTATTCTTTCTCCTAACTTTTTAAAAGTAAAGTTGTCAAATCCAATTTCATTGATGAGTAAAATACTATTTTCTATGATGTTCTTTCCTAATTCTGAAGTCTCAGGATCCTTGATATATATCTTATTGCTAATGTTTACTTTTAAGCCTTCTAGTATATTTTTCATTGAAATTTTTTTATATTAATAGAATACAATGCAAATGTAATAGTATCACTATTACTTTTGCAAGTAATTAACTATTTTTTAATAAAAAAAGCCATTTTTTGAATGGCTAAAATTTAATATATGGTTTGTTTACACCAAGGTTTCCCTTGTCATGACTGCCGGTTTAGGAATTCCCATCAAATGAAGAATCGTTGGAGCAATGTCACCTAAAACACCACTTTTTATTGATTTTAGTTCTTTGTCAACCAAAAAAACAGGAACAGGGTTTGTGGTGTGAGCTGTATTTGGGCTTCCATCCGGATTAATCATTGTTTCACAATTTCCGTGATCGGCAATTACGATAGTGGTGTAATTATTTGCTAATGCCGTTTCAATAACTTCTTTTACACATGTGTCAACTGCTTCGCAAGCTTTGATGGCAGCTTCCATGATTCCTGTATGACCCACCATGTCACCATTGGCAAAATTTAAACACACAAAATCAACTTCACCTTTTTCTAATTCAGGAATCAAAGCATCTTTCAGTTCAAAGGCACTCATTTCGGGTTTTAAATCGTATGTGGCCACTTTTGGAGAATTTCTTAAAATGCGTGTTTCACCTTCAAAAGGTTCTTCGCGGCCACCGGAAAAAAAGAAAGTTACGTGTGGATATTTCTCTGTTTCGGCAATACGTATTTGTTTTTTGTGGTTTTTTTCCAGAACTTCTCCTAAGGTCTCGGTGATATTATCTTTGTTGTAAATCACTTTAACTTTATGATAGGTTTCATCATAATTGGTCATTGTTACATAATACAAATTCAATTTATGCATATTTTGTTCATGGAAATCTTTTTGTGATAATGCTTCGGTAAGTTGTCGACCTCTGTCTGTTCTGAAATTAAAAAAGATAATCACATCGCCATTTTCAATGGTTGCTAAAGCATTTCCATTGGAATCGGTCATCAAAATGGGTTGGATAAATTCATCAGTAATATCCGCATCATAACTTTTTTGAATGGCTTCTGATGCATTAGTTGAAAGAGTTCCAACGCCTTTAACCAATTGATCATAAGCAATTTTTACGCGTTCCCAGCGTTTATCTCGATCCATCGCATAATATCTGCCGCAAACAGAAGCTAACTTTGCTTTTGATTTTGAACAATATTTTTCTAAATCTTCAATGTATCCTTTTCCTGATCTTGGATCCACATCGCGTCCATCTGTAAAGGCATGAACATAAACATTATCTAAACCATAATCTTGAGCCGCATCTAATAATCCTCTTAGGTGAGAAGTATGAGAGTGAACTCCACCATCAGAAACCAAACCTAAAAAATGCACTTTTTTATGATTGATTTTGGCATAAGAAAAAGCATCTTGTAGTACTTTTTCATCATTTAAAGTTTTATTTTTTACGGCTAAATTTATTCGAGTAAGTTCTTGATAAATAATTCTACCAGCTCCTAAATTCATATGACCTACTTCAGAATTTCCCATTTGACCTTCAGGAAGTCCTACGTTTAAACCATCTGTTCGTAATTCGGCATTAGGATAGTTTTTATAAAGAGAATCAATAAAAGGGGTATTGGCATTATCAATTGCGGAAACTTTTGGATCTGGCGAATGTCCCCATCCATCTAAAATCATCAGGATTACTTTCTTGTTCATTAGATTAAAATTTAGAACAAAGATATAGAATGTATAGCTTTATAAGCGAAGAATTAGGCTTTTTTAAACCAATTTTTAGCTTTGTTATAATCAATAAAATAGCGAAGACTGACAGAAAAAACATGGTTCAAACTGTTATCTATTAAGTTATTTGCGTTTGAGCCAAAATCTTTGTTTATTTCATTTGTAAAGTATTGAGCATTATTTCGATATAGAGCAGTAAACTGACTTCCCGGAGCAAACCACCAAGAATAGGAAACGTCAAAATTCCAAACATTAAAATTAGAATCTTTATCAGTATTATAAGTGTCGTTTGGAATAAATGTACCGTCCTCTTGTAAGGTGTGAAACTTTATATTTTCAGCAAATGACCAGTAATATCGTGAAGTTAAATTGATAGTCATTTTATTGTTCAGTGCATATTTCCCTGAAAATCCGTTATTGAAAGTAAATCGATTTCTTTCGGCTAATATAATTTCAGAATCAACTTGATCGACCCAACCAATATCACTGTTTTGTTTTGAAAAAGAAGCATTGTAAATCAGTGTGAATTTGTCATTAAATCGGTATCTTGGACTGGCATATATACTATAATTAATTCTATCTTTTTGATCAAAAAAACGAACGGAGGGGTTAACATCGATAGCAAATCGTCTATTGTAATTTGAAGAGAAAAATACAAAGGCATTTACCGTTGCGGGAAAAGCTAAATACCTACCCGGAACACGTGGTTCATAAAAATTATAGGTAACAAAAGGACTTACTAGGAAGCCATAACCGATATAATCATTTTTTAAAGTGGAGGAGTTTACATTGACATTAATCCAATTTTCCTGCATTTTTCCGGTTGTGTTTTCAATTTCTAAATAATAATTTGAATTAAGTTGAAAGGAATTGTAGGTTTTAGTAGGTTTTACTATTCGGTAATTAAAATTAGCATAAACATTATGATAATTCGTAACAAAATTAATTCCCAGATCATTATTGTCAAAATCTTTTGAGACATATTTTGAAGCAACAGAATAACGATATTTTCCAAATGTTTTAGCTAAATTTAAATAAGCCGTATGACCATTTGGTTTTTCATAATCATAAATACTGCTCATTTTTACATCTCCGGAAATATTAAATCTATTTCCTCTAGTATTTAAATCATAAACAATTCCGGTAACGTTTGCATCACGAAAATCACCAAATCTTGTTACATTTGTGTTGATAAAAGATACTGATGAATTTTGATTAAAGCGTTGATCAAATACTAAAATATTATAATTTGTGAAGGGTTCAACTAATTCTTCGCGGAATTCATTGGTTTCGTTGTTGTTAATTTTAGCATATGTTTTTGCTGTGGCGGCGTTTAAAAAACCAATTCCAAGCCCATCTGAAGTTCTACCTGATATTTTTATTGCATTGATTAAGTCAACTGTATTTGGATAATCAGTTACGGTTTCATTTTCATTTGTTACAGGATAATTAGATGGTGGCCCGCCAATTCTTCTGGAATAAAGCAAATCGCCTTTTGAAAAAAGATCTGTTCCTTCAGTAAAAAAAGGTCTATTCTCGTTAAATTGTTGTTCAAATGGCCCTAAATTCAGTTCTACATTATCAAATGCGGTTTGTCCAAAATCAGGCACTAAAATGGCATCTAAAGTAAAGGAATCATTAATTCCGTATTTAATATCCATTCCGATTTTTCCGGTACTATTTGTAGTTTTATCGTTTGATTCAATATAACCGGAAGTATAAGGAATAAAAAATAATCGGGTAGGAGTTTTAATATTTTCAATACCTTCTAAAGTTCCTGCTTGGTTGATAACAGAGCCTTTCGCTCTATCGATATGACTCCAAACATAATTATGTCTGTCTCTCCGAATTTCTCTAAAAATATTAAGTCCCCATATTTGTTTATCATTTTTAGAAAAGCGTAAAGCGGCATAAGGTATTTCCATTTCAACAACCCAACCAAAGTCAGTCAGTGAAATTTCACTATTCCAAATAGCATCCCAAGAAAAGTCTTCCCCATTTTCTGTTGCCAAACAGTCTAATTGAACCCCTGCAGCTGTCACAAAAAAACGAAAATCCTGTTGACCGTCGTTAAAACCATTTAGAAATATGCCAAATATATCAGCTGTTCCAAAATTATCTCTTTGGGTGATTTCTTTTTCAATTTTAGTTATTTCATTATCATAAAGTGTTGCTCCAATATAAATGCCGTTATCATTGAATATAATTTTCACTTCACTTCTTTTTTCATTTTTTTCTAAAGCTCCGTTATCCGGTTCATACATCACAAAATCTTTTGCAATAGGTGCTTTGTCCCAAGATGATTCATTCAGTTTTCCGTCAACCACAATATTTTCTGTGACTCGGATAGCCTGAACTGATTTTTTTTGACCAAAAGCAATTTCAATTTTAAAAAAAAGAAAAACAAAAAAGAAAAATAGGCTAAAATGCTTCATAAAGTAAATAATGCTCAAAATTAGATAAAGCTTTTCCAAGTGCAATTACTTTATCATTTCCTTAAGATAATATATCTTTAAAGACGTTTTTTTATAGAATTGTTACAGTTTCTAGATACTAATTTGAAAAAGAAAGCGTTATTCAATACTATTCATTAAAATGAATTATTTCCAAAAAATGAATAATTAAGACAAAATTAATTTGGTTGTATTGATTTTATTTATATTTTTGGCCAACCCAAATCGAGTTTTAACCTAAAGAATACCAATGATATACAAGCTTATTCCGGCTTTGTTTTTCGGATTATTATCCTTTACAACGCCTACAAAAAATACCACAGACCCCAAAATTATTGCTGAAAATACTACTGCAACTTTCGAATCGAAAGTGAATTTATTATATAATAATTTGAATTCAAATAATTATAAACTTCCTCAATTAGAAAGTTTTTCTAAGGCATTGGAAGGATTTTATCAATTAAAACAAAAAGGACTGATTCAAAATAATATTTTAACGTTGATTGATTTTAGTTTGTCTTCAAACGTAAAAAGATTGTGGGTTATTGATATGAATTCCAACACGATTTTATTTCAATCATTGGTTGCTCACGGACGAAACTCAGGAGAAGAATTTGCTACAAAATTTTCTAATAAAGCAGAATCTTATCAAAGCAGCTTAGGTTTTTATATTACCGGAGAGGTTTATCAAGGAAAACATGGTCAATCGTTGCGTTTAGACGGCCTTGAAAAAGGTATTAATGATAAAGCAAGAAATAGAGCTGTTGTGATACACGGTGCAGATTATGTTTCTGATTCGTTTATCAAACAGAATAAACGATTAGGAAGAAGTCAAGGTTGTCCTGCTTTACCTGAAGAATTGACTCCTGAAATAATTAATACGATTAAAAACAAATCCTGTTTATTCATATATCATCCATCCGGAAGTTATAAGATTTCTTCAAAATTAATTTCGTAGTTTTTTGTACAAATCAAAATCCAATCGATAAATATCATCTCTAAATTGAAGTTTATCACCTTCACTCCATGCCGTCCAATAAAGGATGTGTAAATAAATGTCTTTTTTGAAATTTACATTTTTGGTTTTAGCCTCTGTAAGTACTTCATCAATTTTTGCTTTTGTCCAATTAATTGAATCCTCTAAAAGATATTCTGTAAGTTCAAATGGATTTTGTACTCGAACACAACCGGAACTCAATGAGCGATTTTCTCTGCCAAAATAACCTCTAGAATTGGTATCATGTAAGTAAACCGAATGTTTATTTGGAAACATAATTTTAACTAAACCCAATGAATTTGTTGGCCCCGGTGGCTGAACATAACGATAGGACTTTGCTTTAGCAGGATTCCAATCGGCTGAGCTGACTTCAATATTGCCATCATAAATTGTAATGTTTTTACTGGCAAAATAGCCTCTGTTTTTAGTAGCAGCCGGAATAACATCTTCCTTTAATATGGTGGGAGGAATTGTCCATGTAGGATTAAAGACAACATAGCTCAATTTGGAATACAAAATGGGTGTGCTTCTACTGGATTTTCCAACAATAATCCGATGCGTTCGGATAGTGTCATTTTTTTTAACGACGTTGAGTTTATAATCAGGAATATTGATTAGAATATATTCTTTTTCAAATTGTTTAGGAAACCATCTCCAACGTTCCATGTTGACAATGATTTGCTCTTTTCTTTTTTTCTTTGAATAGTTTAAAGCAGAAAGAGTTCCTTTTCCAATCACGCCATCAGGAACTAATCCATGGCGGGATTGAAATTTTTTCACGCCTATCAAGGTTTTTTCATCGTAAATGGAAGTTATCGAATCCTGCATTTTCAAATCATGCCAATAGATTAATCGTTTTTTAATTTCAGGAAGCAAATCATGCGTGTCTTTATAAACTATCTTATCTTTTGCTTCTAATACTTCAAAATTATTATCAGGAAATTGGTTAATGAGTTTTAAGGCGTGTTTAAGTTTTCTGTAAATAATATGATTTGGTTTTACAGCATGCAAAGCATAATCAAATGAATCTTTTAGTTGAAAATTTAAAAATAATTTTTTAGGATTAATTTTGCTGTCTTTTAAATCCCAATCTTTGTATAGTTCTTTTGGACTTAAAGTTCCGTTAGCAACTTTTTTGACATATTTACTAAGATTTTCGGTTAGTAATATATCATATTCTATTAATGCTTTGTCCGACAAGGCACCAATAGTATTTTCAAATTTGATTATTTTTTTCAAATCAAAATCGGCACGATTCAATCCTTCGTCTTCTACATTTTTAAGCTCATCAATAAGTGATTCTCTGCAATTGAAGGCTAACCAAAAAGTTTTGTTGTTATTTGAATGATAAAAATCAATTACGGTCGAATCTTTACTTTTATGAAGTACAGTTGAATCAATTGCTAAAATTTTACCTTCTTTAGTAAGAGTAACAATAGGGGTTGTGTCTTTATCTGCCTTTTTATTCTTGTCGTCATTACAAGAAATTAATACTAATGCAAGAAATAAAAGGAAATTTTTTTTCATAAAACAATGGGCTAAATCAATTTTTTATACATTACAAAATGGGTGCCAATGTCATTTATAATAAAAGATTCACCAATAACTGTATATCCCATTTTTTTATAAAAATCAACTGCTGTTTCACGGGCATTAAACCAAAGTAAATTACAATTGTATTTTTGAATGATATGTTCAGCCTCTTTAACGAGTTTAATGCCGTAGCCCATTTTTTGATGGTGTTTCAAAACCGCCATTCCACGTATTTGGAATTGTTTTTTATCTGTAAAGTTGACATTTTTGTTCTTAAATAATGAAATTACACCAATTAAAGCACAATTAATATACAACCCTAAATGAATAGTGGAATGAAGTTCGTCGCCTTCAAAGCGGCAACTTTCAAGCGGTTTATCTTTTCTCAAAACAGGATGCCTGACAGAATAGGTTTCTAATGCAGTTATTTCTCTAATCGTAAGCATGATTCAATAGCATTAATTACATTAATCTAAAGATATAACAATTTAAGAATAAAACCATTACAATTTAAGTTAGCTTTAAGATATTTTTTTTCATAAAAAATTTGCATCAAAGTAAAGTAATTATCTATATTTGCACTCACAAATGCGGAAGTAGCTCAGTTGGTAGAGCTCCAGCCTTCCAAGCTGGTTGTCGCGAGTTCGAGCCTCGTCTTCCGCTCTGCTAAAACCTTAAACGTAAGTTTGGGGTTTTCTTTTTTTATAATCTACTATAAATAATTCAGCTCACTTACACTCTCTAACTCAACCGGTTCTTGGTTTTGTCTGAATAAGCGAGCGGTTAAAGTTCCTCGCAATAAAATGGAGTCTCCTTTTACCTCCAACCAGCTGCCTTCGCGTAATCCTAAAACGGCAGGAGTATTGAATTGATGAAATTCTTTGATTCTGGTTTCACGTGTTTCGCCCATATGTGTGGAATTCACATCAGGGTCTAAATAATGCGGATTTAAATTAAAAGGAATAACTCCCAACGTTGCAAAACTTGGCGGATAAATAATAGGCATATCATTGGTTGTTTGCATGGTCAATCCACAAATATTACTACCGGCACTTGTGCCTAAATAAGGCGTCCCCTTTTCGATGGTTTGTTTTAAAACATCCATCACTTTATTTTCATACAACTGCGAAACCAATAAAAAAGTGTTTCCGCCTCCCGTGAAAATTCCTTCCGCTTGCTCAATGGCTTCAATTGGATTTGAAAATTCGTGAATTCCTTTAACGGAAATACCAATGGAGTTAAAAACAGATGCAACTTTTTGAGTATATGCTTCATGAGAAATTCCACTCGGTCGGGCATAAGGAATGAATAGAATCGATTGGCAAGCAGCAAAATGTACTTTCAGATTTGGCAATAAATAATCAAGGTAACTTCCTCCGTGTATAGTTGAGGTGCTGGCAATAATTAGGTTTTTCATTTCATTGGAATTTATACAAAAGTAAGGGTTTATCTCTTCAGAAACTGTTTCAGTTTAACAAATAATTACAAAGTCTTTGGGAGGATATTGGGAAGAAAACACAATATTTTTACCATTAGTTTTTCAATTAAGAAATTCAATTATGAAAAATCAGGGACTAATCTTTTTTTTGTTTTTACTTTTTTTAACTCAAGGTTTTTCACAAGTAGTTTTTAAAGGTAGTGTTGCCAATTTTTCAACAAAAGAGCTATTAGCCTATGTAAATATTGGAATAAGAAATAAAGAAGTTGGAACCATTTCTGATAAAAACGGTAATTTTGTACTAACCATCAATCAAGATATCAGTTTGGATGAGCTAGTGATTTTTTCGCACATTGGATTTGAAACGATTGAATTAAGTTTGAAAAATCTATCCAAACAAAACAAAATTTGGCTTGTTCCTTCAGTAAATGAATTGAATGAAGTTGTTTTAATTCCACCTAAAACATGGACAAAAAAGATTGGTCGCACTGCAAAAGGTGCAGGCATGATGCATATTAGTTTTTACTCTACCTACGAAAAAGAAATCAATGTAGAATTAGGTCGTGAGAGAGGGATGCTTTTCGATATAAAAAATGATTGTAGATTAGACAATCTAAATTTTTGCATCAGCGGTAATGAATTTAGATCGATTAAATTCCGAATGAATATTTACAATTTAAAAGACGGAATGCCGTATGAAAATATCCTCAAAAAGAATATTATAATTGAGGTGAAGAATGGTCAAACGGACTGGGTTCAATTTGATTTAAAACCTTATGAAATTTATTTAGAAAAGGAACTAGAACAAGTAGCGATTACTTTAACATGGTTGGAAAGCGAAAAAAGGGATGATAAAAATTGGCGTTTTGCGTTTTATGCGGCAATGTTGCCTTATTTTACGATGTACAATAGAGATAAATCTATGGCAACTTGGTCTAAATCGGATGCCTGTATAAGTATGTACGTAAATACAACTTGTTATAAATAAGTTAATCTTCAGTGGTTGCTTGATGAAGTGCTATTTTTTTAAAATAAATTTGATGAAGAGTATAAATAATTATCAGTTCTAAATGCAATTGAATTTCTTAGATAGTTTATGAGAAAATTTTACTTTGTCAAAATGTTGCTTTTCTTTTATTCCCTTTTTATTCATGCTCAAGATATGACTGAAAAAGTAATCAACGGAACAATTATTTGTGATTCAAATTCGGTTGAAGGTGTTCATGTTTTAAATTTAGTAAACGAAAAATCAACAGTTACTGATCGAAATGGACATTTTTCAATCATAGCTAAACAGGGTGATTTGTTAGTTTTTTCGGCGGTTCATTTAAACTATTGGCGAAAAAGTGTGAAAGAAAATGATTTTAAAACAGGATTTTTAGAAGTGACAATGACTCCCAAAGAAGTGAAATTAAATGAAGTGGTATTAACGGAATACACCAAAATTAATGCACAAGAGTTAGGGATAATTAACTATAAACCTAAAGCATATACTCCTGCCGAACGAAAGTTACGCCCAACTAAAATAACACAAATGGATTTAATAGGTCTGATGGCTTTTAGATTACCCTTAGATCCATTATTGTATTGGGCTACGGGACGAACAAAAATGCTTAAAAACGATTTGAAAATTGAAAAAAAAGAACTACTTTTAAGGAAGTTGAACGATTGGAATGACAATGAGTTTTATGCAAATCAACTGAAAATTCCAAAGGAATTTGTTGATGGATTTAAATATTATATCATTTATGACGATGAATTAATGAGTTATTTACAGTCAAATAATAAAATAAAGGGCAATTTTCGAATCTCGAAACTGGCAACTGATTTTTTAATCTACTTGGAAGAATATGAATAAGGTACTATTTTTATTGCTCATTTTTTCATCAGCCAAAGTGTTTTCACAAAATGAAAAACAAATTCGTGGCGTTATCAAAGTTGAAAATGCTTCGGTAGAAGGGATTCATGTTTTAAATTTAGTTTCTGAAAAAGCAACGATTACTAATGCAAAAGGAGAATTTTATTTAGAGGTAAATGAAGATGATTTATTGGTTTTTTCAGCTGTTCATCTCAATTATTGGCGAAAAATCATCACTAAAAAAGAGATTAACGATGGTTTTGTAGAAATTAACATGACTTCAAAAGTTAATCAATTAGAGGAAGTGGTAGTTTCTGAAAACACTAAAATAACAGCACAAAATTTAGGAATTATCACTTACAAACCGGTAAGTTATACCCCTGCAGAACGAAGAATTAGAACGGCAACAACAGGTTTTTTAGATCCATTGTTAAATTGGGTTTCCGGTAGAACGAAAAATTTAAAGAGAGAGCTGGAAGTTGAAAAAAGAGAGCGATTAATTATTCGTTTGGAAAGTTATTTTGAAGATGCATTTTTTATAAATTCACTTAAGATTCCAAAAGAATATGTGAATGGATTTAAATTTTATGTGGTAGAAGATATTGACTTAGCAGAAGCGTTAACTTCAAAAAACAAAGTGAGAGCCACCTTTATTTTAGGTGAGTTGTCGCAAGAATTTTTAACTTTTTTAAATTCTTATGAAAAATAATTTTCTTTTAATAGCCACCTTTTTTATAATACAATTTTCCTATAGTCAATTTGTGCCAAGAGTTGTATTAAAAGGAAAAATTGTTGCTGAATCATTGTCTATTGATAATGTAACTGTTTTTAATATATCTTCTAACAAAGGAGCAATCTCAGATCATTTGGGCTACTTTACTTTGTATGCCAGACCAAGTGATACATTAGTTTTTTCCAGTGTAGTTTTTAAATCCAAAAAATTGATTCTAGCTGAGATTGATTTTAAAGTTGAAGTTGTTTATGTCAAATTAGAGGAATTTATTAATGAATTAGATGAAGTTGTCGTGACACCAAAAACGTTAACAGGTGATTTAGTCAAAGATGTTAAAAATATGAAAGTGACCGACATGAATCCGGCTTTTGATAGTGGACAAATTACTGATTTACAATTTGAAAAAGATGCCAGTTCTACTCCTAAAAACCCGGGTATTTATGATGGAACAATTACTTACGGTATGGACTTTGTTAAAATTGGTAAGATGATTGGAAAAATTTTCGTAAAAGATAAACCCAAAGAAATGGTTTTTACCTCTTCAAAGAATTTTCAAGAAGCAGTAAAAGATAAATTTACCTATAACTTTTTTACGGAAACACTTGAACTAAACAAAGACGAAATCGGGTTATTTTTAGCTTATTGTGATTCAGACCCAAAGGTGAAAGAGCTGTTAGCTGTAAATAGAGAAATTGATTTAATAGACTTTTTAATCAGTAAAAGCAAAGAATATAAAAACCTTCCTAAGGATTAATTTAAATGAGAAAAAAGATAAAAATTGTTTTTATAGCTATTTTTTTTATAGGATTATGTTCTTTCACGATACATAAATTTTATGTTTCTGTGACACAAATTAATTTTGTTCCTGAAAAGAAAGTAATACAAATTACAGCTCGTTTTTTTATTGATGATTTGAATAATGCGTTAGAAAAAAGTCATAAAACTAAGTTCTATTTGGGTTCTTCTAAAGAGTCAGCAGTTCAATTGGAACAATTTAAAAAGTATATATCAGATAATTTTTCCATTAAAGTAAATGCAAAATTTAAAGAGATTCAATTTGTAAAAAAAGAAATAGAAGATGATGTATTTATCATTTATCTAAAAGTAAGCAATGTTTCCAAAGTGAATTCTATAGAAGTTAAAAACACTCTTTTATTTGATTTTATTACTGAACAACAAAACATCATTCACACCCAAGTTTTAAACAAGAAACAAAGTGCTCTGTTAACTCCTGATAATCCCAACGAGTTGTTAAATTACTGATAAAAAAATTTCTGCTACTTTAAAATGTTTATTTTAGTTCTTTCAAAAAAAAATTTAGATGAAGAAGCTGCTATTTTTCGGATTATTTCCAGCCTTATTGTTGGCACAAGAAAAAACTGAAACAAAAAGAGAATCAGGTCATTACGACACGAATAAATTTAGCCAACTCTATGATTTATTTGCTACACCCAATATGTTCAGAACGGCCTCCGGTGCACCAGGGCCGGCTTATTATCAGCAACAGGCAGATTATAAAATGGATGTTGTTTTAGATGATAAAAACAAACGAATTGATGGGGTTGAAACGATCACGTATCACAATAATTCGCCTGAAACATTAGAATATCTTTGGGTTCAATTAGACCAAAATATGAGTGCCCGACAATCGAAAACGCCATTAATTGAAAGTCAAAAAATAGAGGGCTCAGTTCCTGTTGATGGATTTGTGAAAAATTACATGCAACAAGCTTTTGATGGTGGATTTAATTTGGTTTATGTGAATGATGCTAATGGGAAACCACTTTCCTACGTTATTAATCAAACCATGATGCGAATTGATTTACCATCTCCATTAAAACCAAAGGAAAAAGTTTCTTTTTCAATTAAATGGTGGTACAATATCAATAATTATAGAATAGATGGTGGCCGTTCCGGTTATGAAGAGTTTGAAAAAGATGGAAATAGATTGTATGTTATTGCTCAGTTTTTTCCAAGAATGGCGGTTTATAATGATGTAGAGGGCTGGCAAAATATGCAGTTTTGGGGAAGAGGAGAGTTTGCCTTGGCTTTTGGGAATTATGATGTAAATATAACTGTTCCGGCAGACCATGTGTTAGAAGCTACTGGAGTTTTATTGAATAGAAAAGAAGTTTTTACGCCCGAACAAGTAAAAAGATATGAATTAGCTGAAAAAACATTTGATAAGCCCGTTTTAATTATTACACCAGACGAGGCAAAAGCAACTGAAAAAGGGTTTTCTGATAAAACAAAAACATGGAAATTCAGCGCTGAAAATGTGAGAGATTTTGCGTTTTCTTCCTCCAGAAAATTCATTTTTGATGCCATGGCAGTTAAATTAGAAACCAAAAATGTAATGGCTATTTCTCTCTATCCTAATGAGAGCAATCCGTTGTGGGAACAATATTCTACCAGAGCGGTGGCTCAAACATTAAAAACATATTCTAAACATACGTTTGATTATCCTTATCATAAAGCAATTTCTGTTTCTGCTGAAGATCAAGGAATGGAATACCCAATGATTTGTTGGAATTATGGTCGACCAGATGCCAACGGATATGTTTCAGACCGAATCAAATACGGTATGATTAGCGTAATTATTCACGAAGTTGGACATAATTATTTTCCGATGATTGTCAATTCTGATGAACGCCAGTGGTCTTGGATGGATGAAGGCTTAGACACGTTTTTACAATATTTAGCTGAACAAGATTTCATGGAAAATTACCCGTCAAGTCGCGGTCCTGCTCACAAAATCGTCCCTTATATGAGTGGAGACCAAAAGTTTTTAGAACCAATCATGTCTAATTCTGAAGGCATTCACCAATTTGGAGCTAATGCTTACTCTAAACCTGCAACCGGATTGAATATTCTGCGTGAAACTATCATGGGTCGCGAATTGTTTGACCATGCTTTTAAAACGTATGCTAACCGATGGAAATTTAAACATCCAACGCCGGAAGATTTTTTTAGAACAATGGAAGATGCTTCAGCGGTTGACTTAGATTGGTTTTGGAGAGGCTGGTTTTTCTCCACCGATTATGTGGACATTGGAATCAAAGAAGTCAAACAATACTTTGTAACCGATGAACCTACGGCGGAATTAAAAGACATTAAAACCCGAAGAGGTAGATTTGGCACAGCAAATGGACCTTATGTGTATTTAGTGGAAGGAAATAATACACAACTCAATCAAAAAAATAAAAAAGATTTAACCATTTCAGAAGTTAAACCCTTGAATGATTTTGTTACCACTAAATTTAATGCGGAAGAACAACGTAATTTAAAAACACCAAAGTACTTTTATGAAGTTACTTTTGACAAACCCGGTGGAATGATTATGCCGATTATAGTTGAGTTGCAATTTGAAGATGGTTCTTCCGAAACCTTTAAATTTCCTGAACAAATTTGGCGTAGAAGTAATCAATCAGCAACCCGAGTGTTTGCAACAGAAAAACAGGTTAAGAAAATCCAATTAGATCCAAAACTAGAAACAGCTGATATTGATGTGAGCAATAATATGTGGCCAAAAGAAGTATTAAAATCTAAATTTGACGAAGCAGAAAAAACGAAATAAACGGGTTTATTCAAAACTGAAATTCTTCGTATATTTGCTCAAAATAATATTGTAATTATGTTTGGAATTGGAGGAGGAGAGTTTATTCTCATCATTTTTATGGTTCTTATGCTTTTTGGCTCTGATAAGATTCCTGAAATTGCCAGAACATTAGGAAAGATGATGCGGCAACTTAAACACGCAACGGATGACATTAAAAGTGAAATCCAAAAAAGTGCCGATGCAAATGGATTAGATTCACAAAGTTTATCTTCCGGAATTTCTCAGGAAATACAAAAAGTAAAACAAGATTTTAACGAAATTGTTAAACCAACTGATTTAGATACTGCTTTCAAAACTGAAATTGAAAATACAAAGGAAGATATTGAACAAATTACCGGTCCAATTAAAAGACAATTATAGTTTTGGAAAAATTAATTGAAATCGATAAAAAAGCACTTTTTTTTCTCAATAACCTAGGCTCTGAACAGTGGGACGGATTTTGGCTAGTGATTACCAAACAATTGTATTGGGCTCCCTTTTTTGCAGTATTATTTTATTTATTAATTAAAAAAATTGGATGGAAACAATTTGGTTTTTTTGTGCTTTTTCTCGCGTTACTCATTTTAGCAACTGACCAAATAACAAATTTGTTTAAATTTAGTTTTGAACGACTTAGGCCTTGTAATGATCCGGCCGTAAAAGAGTATATTCGAGTCGTTCAAGAACGCGTTTCTCATAGTTTTTTTTCAGGTCATGCTTCGAATTCCTTGGCTTCTACAACTTTCTTTTTTTTGATTTTCAGAAAATATTATCAATTTGGATTGTTGTTATTTCTATTTCCTTTGGTTTTCGCTTATAGCAGAATTTATTTAGGATTACATTTCCCAAGTGATATTTTAGCAGGCTATATTTTTGGTCTTTTTACAGGAACACTTTTTTATAGAATTTACATTCTTTTTCAAGCGAAATATTTCCCGTTGAATTAAAGAACCCGACTAACAGTTAGGCCATCACGAATAGGTAATAACACCGTCTCCACTCTAATGTCATCTTTGAGTCGTTTGTTGTATTCCAAAAGAACTTGTGTACTTAAATCTCCTTCTTTTAAGGGTTCAACTACTTTTCCTGACCATAAAACATTGTCAGATAAAATAATGCCACCTTTATTCATTTTTGGCACAATCAATTCGTAATAATTGAGGTAATTTTCTTTGTCTGCATCAATAAAAACTAAATCAAATGTTGTTTCTATCTTGGGAATGATGTCAATCGCTTCGCCTAAATGTTGCACAATCTGATTTCCCCAAGACGATTTATCAAAATATTTTCGTTGAAAATCTACTAATTCTTCTTTAATATCAATGGTGTGAACCATTCCGTTTTCCTGCATACCTTCACATAAACATAAGGTAGCATAACCGGTATAAGTACCAATTTCCAAAATATTTTTTGGCCGAATTAATTTAGATAACATACTTAAAACTCTTCCCTGAAAATGACCGCTCAACATGCGTGGCAGTAAAATTTTCTGATATGTTTCTTTGTTTAGTTGGGCTAATAATTCAGGCTCATTTTGCGAATGAAAGGCAACGTAATCTTCTAAATCTTCGGAGAGGAAATGCATATAAAATTTATTTTGGTCAAAATTACAAATTATTAACTTACCTAATCCACAAATACTTCCTATTTTTGCACCATGAATACCACCAAAAAAGACATTAGGGCATTAACTAAAGAACAACTTAGAGAATTTTTTTTTTCTCAAGGCGATAAAGCCTTTCGTGGTAATCAGATTTACGAATGGTTGTGGAGTAAAAAAGTCTATCAATTTGATGATATGACTAATATTTCTAAAGAAACCCGTCAAATGCTTGAAGATAATTTTGTGATTAATCACATCAAAGTCGATCAAATGCAACGCAGTGAAGATGGAACTGTGAAAAATGCTGTACGTTTGTATGACGGAATGGTGGTGGAAAGCGTTTTGATTCCAACGCCAACTCGAACAACGGCTTGTGTTTCAAGTCAAGTGGGTTGCAGTTTAGATTGTAATTTTTGTGCAACAGCTCGTTTGAAACGCATGCGAAACCTCAATCCGGATGAGATTTATGACCAAGTAGTTGCCATCGATAACGAAAGCCGTTTGTACTTTGATCGGCCACTTTCCAATATTGTTTTTATGGGAATGGGTGAGCCGTTGATGAATTACAACAATGTGCTCAAAGCGATTGAAATGATTACTTCGCCGGAAGGATTGGGAATGTCGCCTAAACGAATTACACTTTCTACATCAGGTATTCCCAAAATGATAAAAAAGATGGCAGATGATGAAGTGAAATTCAAATTAGCCGTTTCATTGCATTCAGCTAATGACGAAATTCGTTCGGAAATTATGCCTTTTTCTAAAAATTTTCCATTAAGAGATTTACGTGAAAGTCTGGAATATTGGTATTCAAAAACCAAAAGCAAAATCACCTATGAATATGTGGTTTGGAAAGGAATCAATGATGATAAAAAATCGATTGATGCTCTGGTTAAGTTTTGTAAATATGTGCCATGTAAAGTCAATTTAATCGAATACAATCCCATTGACGACGGTTTGTTTCAGCAAGCCTCAGATGCGGTTTTGGAAAATTATGTCACTGCTTTGGCTAAGATTGGTGTAATTGCTAAAGTTCGTCGCAGTCGTGGTAAAGATATTGACGCAGCTTGCGGACAATTAGCTAACAAAAACGAATCGGTTTCCTAACAGTAGTATGTTGTGATTTTCTAACATTCTGCCTATCTTTGGACTTTCATGAAAATCACCGAACAAATTAAACAACCCATCATCAAAGAAATGGAACTTTTCGAACAAAAGTTCTACGATTCGATGTCTTCAAAAGTCGCTTTACTCAACAGAATCACTTTTTATATTGTAAACAGAAAAGGCAAACAAATGCGTCCGATGTTTGTTTTCTTAACTGCAAAAATGGTTTCAGGCGGAAATGTAAATGAACGAACGTATCGTGGTGCTTCTGTGATTGAATTAATTCATACGGCAACCTTAGTGCATGATGATGTGGTAGATGATAGCAACCGTCGCAGAGGTTTTTTCTCCATCAATGCTTTATGGAAGAATAAAATTGCGGTTTTAGTTGGCGATTTCCTATTGTCCAAAGGATTGTTACTTTCGATTGATAACAACGATTTTGATCTATTGAAAATAATATCTGTCGCCGTCCGTGAAATGAGTGAAGGCGAATTACTTCAAATTGAAAAAGCCCGTCGTTTAGATATTACTGAGGACATTTATTACGAAATCATCCGACAAAAAACAGCAACGTTAATTGCGGCTTGTTGTTCCTTAGGTGCTTGTTCTGTTGTTCCTGAAAATACCGAAGTAGTTGAAAAGATGCGAAAATTTGGTGAATTGATTGGAATGGCCTTTCAAATTAAAGACGATTTGTTCGATTATACCGAAGAATCTATCGGAAAACCAACGGGGATTGATATCAAAGAGCAAAAAATGACGCTTCCTTTAATTTATACGTTGAATAATTGTTCTTCTAAAGAAAAAAGTTGGTTAATCAACTCCATAAAAAACCACAATAAAGACAAAAAACGCGTGAAAGAAGTCATCGCTTTTGTCAAAAACAACAGTGGTTTGGCTTATGCCGAACAAAAAATGGTACAGTTTCAACAAGAAGCTCATCAAATTTTAAATGATTTTCCGGCTTCCGACTATAAAGATGCCTTAACATTAATGGTAAATTACGTCATTGAGCGAAAAAAATAATTTTCATATATTATTGATAATCAATCAGTAAAGGCTAATTTTGAAATTATTTTTTCTTTTTTCTATACCTACATGCAACGATTTTGAGACAACTGTCGTCTATACTTATAGAAATCGGTTGAAGTTTGTGTTTTTTCCCGATTGCTTGAAACATTTTTATGAAGGTAATCAACTTACATCAAGAGGAGCAAACTATTATCCAAATGGCAATCGACCAAAATCGATTTGCACAACAACAGATATATACTAAGTATTCTTCAAAAATGTTGAGTGTTTGCCGGCAATATATCAAAGATCTTCAGTTGGCAGAAGATGTGATGATTACAGCGTTTATGAAAGTGTTTACACATCTTAAAAATTTTGAACACAAGGGAAGTTTTGAAGGATGGATTCGCCGAATCATGATTAATGAATGTGTTTCATTTATAAGAGTTCAAAAACAAGTCAAATTCATCGAAGAAGAAGCTTTTTTTGAGGAAAGGCATAATGATATTGAAAGCAAATTTTCGGTTGATGATATTCAGTTTCTCATTGATGGTTTACCGGATGGTTACCGTATGATTTTCAATCTGTATGCAATAGAAGGGTACAAACATCAGGAAATAGCAGTAATGTTAGGAATTAATGAAGGAACATCCAAATCGCAATTATCTCACGCCAGAAAGATGCTTCAAAATCAGATTAACAAATTAAAAAATTACGAAAATGGAACCGAATAATATAGAAAAACAAATGAAAGAAAAGTTGAATCAGCGAACAATTCAACCGTCAGCCAATGCATGGGATCGTTTAGATGCGATGCTCTCTGTTACAGAACAAAAACCAAAAAGAAATTTTAAATGGCTTTCTTTTGCGGCTGTTTTTGTTGGATTCACATTGATTGGAATTTTTATATTGAATAAAGAAAAACCTATTGAAAATGTAATTCCGTCTAACCCAATTGTTTTGGAAAACGAAACAGAAAAAGTTGAAAATCTGAACGAAAAAGAAAATACTATTTCATCCGAAGAAAATCAGAAAGAAGTAGCCATAATAAATCAATCAAAGAAAAAAATGGAGGAACAACCTGTTGCAATCAATCCCAAGAAAGATTTTTTATTAGATAACCATTCCAAAACAGAAGAAGTAATCGTTGAAAATCAGTCAAAAGAAGCAATAAATAAATACGTCAATACAAAATCACTTCTGGCTGAAATCGAAACAGGAGAAAAATTTGAAATACCAACACTTTCAAAAAATCCATCTGTAAAAGTAGATGCTAATGCTTTACTTTCTTCGGCAGAAAAAGAAGTTGAGGAAACATTTAGAGACAAAGTTATTCAATCGATTAATAAAAAATACAATTCGGTTAAGTCAACGTTGGCTAATCGAAATTACGAGTAAATCAATCAATAAGAACATTTAAATTTTAAAATTATGCAAAAAATTATTTTTTATGTAGCCGTACTTTTATGCTCATTTGTTACCCAAATGTATAGCCAAAGTACTTTTGAAGAAAAAGCGAAAGTAATCGCTCAAAATATTTCAAGAATCACAGCCGAAGAAAAAGAGGCTTTGAAAAAAGAAGTGGAAGAAATTAATAAATTACTTGAAGCCGGCACTATTTCTCCGACTGTTGCAGACGAACGAAAAATTAAAGCGGCAGAAGAACGAGCTAGAAGCATTGAAATACGAGTGGCTCAAGAACAAGCAAAACTCGATCAGTTAGTAAAAGATCAAGTTAATGGAGAATTTAATCCTAAAACAAAAGGTATTAAAAAAGATAGTATTGAAATCAATGGAAAAAAATACGAAATAATATATACAGTAACGGATTCTAAAGATATCATAAAAGATATGAAAAGTATATTAAAGAAAATATCTATATCAAAATCAGAAAAAAGAACTACTTCTCAATTTGTTTTTGCTTTTGGTATGAATAATTTAATAACCGATGGCGATTTTGATTCGCTGGAAAACAGCGACTTTAAAACATGGGGTTCTAATTTCTTTGAATGGGGATTTACGATGAACACCCGTTTGATGAAAAACCATAATCTGCTACACTTAAAATACGGATTGTCAGTGATGTACAATAATTTGAGAGCCACCGACAATCGTTATTATGTAAAAAATGGAGATGTAACCGAATTGCAAACATTTGAAGACCATGACTTGTGTGAAAATAAATTTAGAAATTCCATGATTGTATTGCCTTTGCATTTAGAGTTTGATTTTACACCAAAATCGATCGGCGATGATGGAGTAACCCGATTTAAATCGCACAGAAGTGCACGATTAGGAATCGGTGGATTTGCGGGTTTAAATTTCCAAACAACTCAAAAATTACGATGGGAAGAAGATGATATTCGAATCAAATATAAACAAAAAGGTGATTTCAATGTCAATACTTTTGTATACGGTTTGAGTGGCTATGTGGGTTATCGTGACACAACCATTTATGTTAAATACAACTTGAATGAGTTGTTTAAAAATAATCCGGTAGATCAAAACAACGTTTCTTTAGGATTGCGTTTCGATTTTAATTAATTACTTGAATTAGTTTTTTTAAACCCTTTCAGAGTTTCTTCTTTGAAAGGGTTTTCTATTTAAAAACTTTGTAACTTTGAAATCTTAATTTTTTTACTTGATTACACAAAATACCATCGATTTAGTTTTTGAAACCGCCCGTGTTGAGGAGGTGATTGGTGATTTTGTGCAACTGAAACGTGCCGGAAGTAATATGAAAGGGCTGAGTCCTTTCTCGAACGAAAAATCGCCGTCTTTTATGGTTTCCCCGGTAAAGCAGATTTGGAAAGATTTTAGCACCGGAAAAGGCGGAAATTCAGTTACTTTTTTGATGGAACACGAACATTTTTCGTTTCCGGAAGCCATTCGTTATTTAGCAAAAAAGTACAATATCGAAATTGAAGAAACGGTTTCAAGCGACGAAGATAAGTTGGTTGCCAATGAAAAAGAGAGCATGTATTTGGTTTCTGAATTTGCGAGTAAGTATTTTCAACATGTTTTGTGGGAAGAAGAAGAGGGAAAGGCAATTGGTTTGTCTTATTTTAAAGAACGTGGTTTTTCAAATGAAACTATCAAAAAATTCAATTTAGGGTATTCACCAAATACGTGGGATGCTTTGACAAAAGAAGCTCTCGGAAAAGCCTATAAATTAGAATTTCTTGAAAAAACCGGACTCACCATTGTTGGTGAAGACAAGCAATTTGACCGATTCAAAGGTCGTGTTATGTTCCCCATTCAAAGTATGTCGGGAAGAGTGCTTGGTTTTGGTGGTCGAATTTTGACGAATGATAAAAAAGTCGCCAAATATCTGAATTCTCCCGAAAGTGAAATTTACCATAAGAGTAATGTACTTTACGGAATTTTTCATGCCAAACAATCCATCGCAAAACTCGACAATTGTTTTTTGGTGGAAGGTTATACCGATGTTATTCAAATGCATCAAGCCGGAATTGAAAACGTAGTTTCTTCATCAGGAACGGCATTAACACCAAATCAAATTCGATTAATTAATCGGTTAACAAAAAATATTACTGTCCTTTTTGATGGTGATGCTGCGGGTTTACGAGCTTCTATTCGTGGAATCGATTTGATTTTGGAAGAAGGGATGAACGTAAAAGTTTGTACTTTTCCTGATGGGGATGACCCGGATAGTTTTGCCAAAAAAACACCTTATGAAGAATTGGCAAAGTATTTAGAAGAAAATTCAAAAGACTTTATTCAGTTCAAAGCGTCTTTGTTAATGAAGGATGCCAAAAATGACCCAATCAAAAAAGCGGATTTGATTAGGGATATGGTGACAAGCATTTCTAAAATTCCGGATCGAATTAAAAAAGAGATTTATATCCAGGAATGTGCCCGAATTATGGATATTTCAGAAGAAGTGCTGTTCAGTACTTTAGCTCAAATGGCTCAAAAAGATTTATCAGAAGCCAATAAAAAATTCAAACAGGAACAAAAAGTATTTGAAGTTGTCAAGAATGAAACAGCAGCAGTACTTTCCAAAGTAGATATAATCACGTTATTAGAAAAAACGATTCTTGAAATTTTGTTATTGTATGGTCATCATGAAGTGGATTTTGAAAATGTCTTTATTCAATTTGATGAAAACGGAAAAGAAATTGAAACTATTGAAAAAGTAAAGCACAAAATTTATGAACGGATTTATTTAAGTTTACAAGAAGATGAAATTGAATTGGCAAATCCTGTTTTCAATGCCATTTATGTTGATTTAGTTTCTCAATATCATCAAAATGAAACATTAGATAAAAATCATTACCTCAATAACTTGCTTCCGGAACATGCCGAAATTGTTACAGATATAGTAATGAATGACGAAAAATACCAATTGCATGGTTGGATTGATAAAAAACAGGTTTTTGTAAAAGAAAAAGATGATTTAGAAATACTTTCCCGATTGGTTTCTGAAACGATTATAACTTTCAGAGAATACCTTATTAATAAATTGAATCGGGAATTAATGCTGCAAATGCAAGAAGAAACTCCGGAACTTTCAACGGAAGAAATCATCACCATGATTAATGATTACAATAAGCTTAAAGTAAGCATCACCCGCCGAATCGGTCGAATGCGGTCGGATTATACCTAGTAAAAAGATTATTTTTATTAAAATTAAAAGTTAAAATTATGTTGATTTAATCAGAAAAATTGTGAGAATGTTTTTTTGCAATTTTAACAGGATTAATCAAAATATTATTTTTAATTTTTACATTTACAGCACATGAGAATTTCACTACAAAAATATTTTTTCTTTTTTTGCTCTCTATTTTTTCTTTGGTTATTTCCTGCCAAACAGAGGAAGTTGTTTTAAAACAGTTTGGCAAAGAACTTCCTGTTACCAAAAAACAAGTTAGGTATTTAGATAGTAAACAATCTCGACATATTTCCTCCAAGTTAGCTTCAAAACTTAACAAACCATTTGGTAAAAATGATTCGTATGATTTCACAACGTTAAGTACTGCAATTGGTGAAGTAGATTTGACTAAAGTGCTTGAAATTACCAATGATTATGGAGTAACAAATTATACCTATTTAGTAAATTCCAGTTTAAGTTCAGACAGTAAATTTTTCAATCTAGTTTATTCTGTTTTTGAAGAAAAAGAAAGTGTGACTCTTTTAGAATTTACCATGGCAGAAGATTTTAAAGAGGATTATTATAATAAAATTAAAAGTATCGCACAGTTTAAAGGGACAATTAATAGTACAGTAATAACAAATTCTTTTCCATGTCCAGAGGTTACAATTGATCCAGGGGATGATATCCAAAATGGTGGATCAGAGACTTCTACAATACCTAATGATTCTAGTATTAATGACAGTAATCCTGTGTCAGGGGGTGGATTTAATAACGGTAATGATACCCCGGGAGGTGGAGGAGGAGAACAGTTTGACTGTGGATGGTTGATTGTAATAATACAATGTAACGGGGGAGGTGGACATGATGGAAGCTATGCTGGGTGTAATGGACCTTTTAAAGGAGCGACATATTTAGTAGATTCGTGTAATGGAGCATTTGTACAATTGTATAAGACAGGGAAAAATGAAAATTATAACACCGAGTCAGATGGAGACACAGGTGATGGAGACCCTTGTCCACCAGCTGACGGTATTGGAATAATTGAGCCTTCTTCTGCATTTATGAATTTTGTGTTTAATTTGCCTACAGATTTAAAAAATTGGCTAACAAAACCTTATCCTCAAGGTGCGTCAGATGAAATTAAAGATATGATTGAGAATTATGTAAATTCTGCTAATGCGGATTTAGCATTTGCGGAGGAGTTGATTGATTCAGCCCTACAAGGAACTTTAATTTCCTCCAAACCTTTTTTCAAATATCCTCCTAATAGTAATTACGCAACACTATATCCTAATTTTACATCACTTGTTAAAGATTACATGGAATACTTAAGAAATGATAATAATTTGATTAATACTATCTCTGATTTGACAGGTCAATCAAATTCAACCATAATAGAACATCTAACATGGGGAAGAGGGGCTGAAATTAATGTAGTCCAATTAGGAAATGCACCTGATGGAACTCAATACAAAGGTATGTTCAATCCTTTATATCCTGATAAAATATTTATTGACATAGATTTGGTACAATATTTGGAAAATCTAACAAATCAAAATGGAGAAAATGATTCTCAAGTTCAATTGTTAAATGGGCTGATAGTTTTTAGTGTTTGTTTACATGAACTTGTACATTTTGAAGATTTTAATTTTGATGGTTTGATGCAAGGAAATAATGATGAAGATTTAGGAGAATTGTTTGAAGCTATCTACCAAGGAGGCTATTTTGAATTTGATGAAAATCATGATGTAGTATTTATAAAAGCTAATTAATCAAACTTGAATTGATGAAGAAAATTTTGTTTATAATTTTTACTATAGGTTGTATCAGCCTTTATAGTCAAACTTTAGTATCAAAAGATAGTATTATAGATTGTGATAAAGTTAAAGATAGATTAATTGACGGAAAAATAACGGATTATGTCAATGGAAAATATATTGCAAAAATTAATTTGCACGAAGAAGAAATATATTTAATTCGAAATACTGATAATAAAAAGTTTTATTATGTATCAAGAGAACTAATGTATAAAATTAAAAAGTGTAAATGTAAAGGGATTAAAATAGAAAAACTCAAAAAGAGGAATGATAAAAATAGTCCTAAAATAGTTAGAGATTAAATAAATAATAATTTTTTAGTGATTGTTTGAATGCTCTATAAAATGAAAGTTATAAAAAAATTAATTTTTTTATTTTTTGTTACTTGTTTATTATCATTGTATTTGTTTTTTAATGAAGATTTGTTTTTCACTCTAAATTTATATGAAACATAATATTTGATAAGTTATTTTTATTTAGCAATATTGTTTTTGTTGATAATTTCAGTAATCATAATCGTAAAAAAGTTAAAACGATGACTAATATTTTTTCAGAGGTTAAAATAATACCAAATCAAACTAATCCTGAAGTTTTTGCTTCAGGATTTTTTATTTTCCATAACCGTTAAAATTATGTTGATTTAATCAGAAAAATTGTGAGAATGTTTTTTTGCAATTTTAACAAGATTAATCAAAATATTATTTTTAATTTTTACATTTACAGCACATGAGAAATTTCACTACAAAAATATTTTTTCTTTTTTTGCTCTCTATTTTTTCTTTGGTTATTTCCTGCCAAACAGAGGAAGTTGTTTTAAAACAATTTGGCAAAGAACTTCCTGTTACCAAAAAACAAGTTAGGTATTTAGATAGTAAACAATCTCGACATATTTCCTCCAAGTTAGCTTCAAAACTTAACAAACCATTTGGTAAAAATGATTCGTATGATTTCACAACGTTAAGTACTGCAATTGGTGAAGTAGATTTGACTAAAGTGCTTGAAATTACCAATGATTATGGAGTAACAAATTATACCTATTTAGTAAATTCCAGTTTAAGTTCAGACAGTAAATTTTTCAATCTAGTTTATTCTGTTTTTGAAGAAAAAGAAAGTGTGACTCTTTTAGAATTTACCATGGCAGAAGATTTTAAAGAGGATTATTATAATAAAATTAAAAGTATCGCACAGTTTAAAGGGACAATTAATAGTACAGTAATAACAAATTCTTTTCCATGTCCAGAGGTTACAATTGATCCAGGGGATGATATCCAAAATGGTGGATCAGAGACTTCTACAATACCTAATGATTCTAGTATTAATGACAGTAATCCTGTGTCAGGGGGTGGATTTAATAACGGTAATGATACCCCGGGAGGTGGAGGAGGAGAACAGTTTGACTGTGGATGGTTGATTGTAATAATACAATGTAACGGGGGAGGTGGACATGATGGAAGCTATGCTGGGTGTAATGGACCTTTTAAAGGAGCGACATATTTAGTAGATTCGTGTAATGGAGCATTTGTACAATTGTATAAGACAGGGAAAAATGAAAATTATAACACCGAGTCAGATGGAGACACAGGTGATGGAGACCCTTGTCCACCAGCTGACGGTATTGGAATAATTGAGCCTTCTTCTGCATTTATGAATTTTGTGTTTAATTTGCCTACAGATTTAAAAAATTGGCTAACAAAACCTTATCCTCAAGGTGCGTCAGATGAAATAAAGGATTTGATAGAAGAGTTTGTAAATCAAGGTGGCAATCAAGATTTTGCTAGGGAGTTGATTGTTTTAGCCATTCAAAACCCTACAATTTATACATCTGAAAGAATGATTAATTGGTTTTTTACTCCAAGGGAGGGTCAGGATTTTTTTTATGACGCAACTTTTTGGGAGAATCCAAATTTAAGTTTCCCTCAGCAAGACTTGCCAACATGGGATGATTTTGATTTGGCATATCCTAGAGATAACGGTGCAGATTTGGTGCTAATAGTTGGAGGAGCAGTACAACAAGCTTATAATGATTATCCAAGTCTATCTCGAGGGTATTGTGCGTTAAAAGTTTCAAGAGCATTAAATTATTCTGGAATAACAATCCCGCAAATTACTACAACTGCAAATAATCCTGGGACAATTCAAGGAAATGACGAGATGTATTACTTTTTAAATGCCAAAGCATTGAATAAGTGGATGAAGAAAACATTTGGCACAAATCCAGCAACAATTTCTGCTCCTTATAATGAAAATCATATTCATATTGATGGTAGTGAAGGAGGAGAAAATGGTATAAATTTTCCTGGCTTAGTCTCTGGTTTAAAGGGAATTTATTCAATGGTTTCCACTAATCCTCAATGGGCCTCTGGTCATGCTGATTTAATTCAAGACGGTTTATGTGTTTTTGGTTGTCATTTTCTGGACACACCTCCTGCACCAATAGATTTTATTGACATATGGGTTTTAGAATAATAATTAAACTTTATTTAAAATGAAAATATATAATATTATTTTAGTAATTCTACTTACTTGTTCATGTAGCTCAAATAAGCGAGATTGTTTTTCATATGATTATAAATCAAAAGATTTTTGGATAAACAGTTACAAATATGAAGTATTTTATGGATGTATTAAAGAAGGTGTGGGTAATGATAGTTTAAGAATCATTTTGAAGGAGAAAGATTTGTTTAATCCAAATTCTGATTTAGATTTTTCAACCATAGATAATGCAAGAGAGAAAGGAAAAAAAATCATTAGTGATATGCCTGATGTATATATTAAAATAGACTCAGGAGAAGAAAAATTGAAAACGAAAAATTTTATTTTATTCAATTGTCTAAATTACTATAAAAGTAAAGAACTTGATTCAATAGCGAATAATGCATATAAAATTTTCCATAGTAAGAGGTAAAGAACAAATTATTGATCATCCTGATATTTTACGACCCTGTGCGGATTGTTTAGGAGGTTGTAATTATCAAATGCCAAATTTTCAAAGAATAGATATTTGGGTTTTAAATTAGATCACATATGAAAAAAGTATCATTTTTAATTTGTATATTTTTATTTTCGTGTAAAAGCTTAAATAAAAACATTATAACCGAAAAAAATCAAGTTCAAAAAGAAGAGGAAAATTATGTTTTTATATTTAAGGAAAGTGTTTTATTTAATTGTTTGAAATGTTCTTATGGTGACTCGTTAATTAAGATAATTTCTAAAAAGGAATTATTTAATAGTTATGATGATTTTAATTTACATTTAGAGAGCTATAAAAATTCAAAAAAAATAGCATTTGAACATTGTAAAAAAATAGGTGAAGTAGAGTATAAATTTGATGACTATAAAGAAGGTCAAAATTATTATTTATCACATTGTTTAAAACTTTATAACAGCAAATATTTAGATTCAATTGCCAAATCTGAGTATAGAGAAAAAGGTACTGTTGGTTATTAATTTCAAATTGCTTTTGTTTTATAAAATGAATTTAAATTTGAAAGGAATATATTCCATGGTAATAAGTCAAGGACAAATAATTGGTCATGCTGATAAAATCAAACTAATCCTGAAGTTTTTGCTTCAGGATTTTTTTGTGCTGAATAGTAGAGTTAAACCAAAAATTTATTATTTTTAAATTATAATAAAAAATCCCCATTTGTAGGGATTGATTTGTGTAAAATAAAATCATAAAATTGTCAAGAGTTACATTTTATGATAAATGATAACCGCCAAACAAAGATTTATTAACCAATTACTATATTTATCATGAAAAAAATCTTTTTGCAATTAGCTCCGGGAAGAGAAAGAGAACAAGTTTATGGAAAATACTTTTAAACATGAAAAAATATAATTATCAAACTTTAATAAAACTACTTTTTTTACTTATATTAACTAACCTTTTTTTGTTTTGTAATCCCCAAAAAGAAATTTTAAAAGATAAACCTATTGAAATAAAAGAAGTTGTTTTTAAAAAATCAACAACAAATGATAAAGATTTGTTAAGTAAATCGATGAAAGATTTTAATGAAAAATTAATCGTTGAATTAAAGAATTCTATAACAGAAGAAGTCAAAGAACAAAATCAAGATATTAATCTAGAAGAAATGAATCAAAAAATAGATTCTTTGAATCCTTTTTTAGAAATGATGTCTTCTGAAATGTTTATTTCTAACAATGAATTCAATCATTTTAAATTTCAGGATTCTTTAATAGTATCCTACGTAACCATAAATAACAAAATTGATGGTGATTACAGAATAATCAATACAAATAAAAGCACATTTCATTACTTGGCAAAAATTGATTCAACAACTGCTTATTATAACAATACTCCTTATAAATATAAAAATGACAAAGAGTTGACAATTAATGAATTTAGAAATGAAAAGAAAATTATTCACGATATTGAGTGTTTTAAAATTCTTGTAATAGCACAGGATAATGTAGATGATGAAGAAATGCCCGAATTTTTGCGAAACCTAACAACAGAATATACAATGTATGTAACTGATAGAATAAAATGTTCTTTTCATCCTATAGTTTGGTACAAAATTATTTTAGACAAATACTATCCGTTGGAAATAGAAGAATCTAATAAGGTTTTAAAAGGATCTGTCATTAAGTATGAACTAGAAAAATTAGTTTTGAAATAATTTTCAAAGATGAATTAGATGTAAAAATTCAAAATTTCTTTTGTGAATTCAAAAAAGCAAACAAAAGAATTATGGGTTACCGAAAACATTAAATCACTTTATCATCCGGTTCTAAAGTATAAAACTATACTTCAAAAATATTATCCATTGGAAATTTCAGAATCTATCGAAGAAATGAATGGCATTAAAAAAATGTATATTATTGATAAATTCGATTTAAAGTAGATACCAATTTTTAAAATTAAAAAATGCCCCAAAATAATAACTTTTGAGACATTTTTCTAAGTATTTTTATACAATCTCCAGTGTTTTTGCTTTGTTAACTAAGTCAACCAAGTTAGTCACATTCAATTTAGTGAGCAATCGCAATTTATAGGTACTGATTGTTTTTTCATTCAATCCTAAAATTTTAGAGATTTCGTTGTTCTTTTTACCATCGCTTAAAAAGCGGAGAACTTCAATTTCACGGTTAGAAAGTTTGCGATACAGACGTTCACTTTTATTTTGCTTAGCAATTAAAGCTAGATTTTTCTTAATGGTATCATTAAATATAATGGCTCCATTATGAACTTTCACAATTACATTGCCAAGGGTTTCTAATTTGGATGTTTTGTGTAAATAAGCAGAAACACCTGCTTTTAAAGAGTTTGGAGCATAAATATTTTCAGATAAATTGCTGAAGATAATAATTTTTGTGCTCGGAAATTCTTTTAAAATGTATTTGACCAGATTAATACTGGTTAAACCCTCTAACTCTAAATCTAAAACTAAGATATCGACAGGTTTAATTTTAAGCATGTCTAAAATCATGTTGTAATTACCAACGTGGCCTACAACACTTATTTCTGCATGGTCTTTAAAGTACGATTTCACCCCGAAATGTACAACGGGTTGGTTATCGGCTAAACAAACTTTAATCATATTAAGTGGTATTTTGGTTGAAAAATGATTATCAATTATTTAGGGCAGTTAAAGATACTACATTTTTTTCTAATGGAATGTATTTCTGACAAAAAAAATTAAGAAAAATTTTAGATTTGTCTTAATTCATTGGGAATTTTGCATACCGGTATAGAATTCATTTTGTGTTTATTAGCAGAATTTAGCCGATTATAGATGTTAAAAACCTCTAAATCTCTTCCTTTAAAATCAGCGGCCGTTTTTCCTGCTTCAACAGCATTCATGGCTTGTTCTAATTCGTCATAACTGGCTCCTAATTGGTCTTCGTCACTTCTGTGATCTCCAAATAATCCATCGGTTGGAGCAGCATTTAAAACGGAATCCGGAACTTTTAAATAGTGTCCTAAAGCATATACCTCTGATTTCATTAAATCTGCAATCGGACTTAAATCTACTCCGCCATCACCGTATTTTGTGTAAAAACCAACGCCGAAATCTTCTACTTTATTTCCGGTTCCGGCCACTAACAAACCATGAATACCTGCTAAATAATATAGGGTTGTCATCCGTAATCTTGCTCTGGTATTAGCAAGAGATAAATTAAATTTTGCTTCGTTTTCTGAAAAAGGAACCGTTTTTTTAAAGAGCTCAAAGGTTTCTGTTAAATCAATACAAATGCTGTCAACATTTGAAAAACGCTTTTTTAATTGAGCTATGTGTTCCTTTTTTCGACTCACATGTGATGCTGCTTGATGAATGGGTAATTCCACGCACAAAGTCTTTAATCCGGTTTGAGCACAAAGAGTGGAAGTAACAGCACTGTCTATTCCGCCGGAAACTCCCACAACAAATCCGTTTACTTTTGCGTTTAAAGCATAGTTTTTTAACCATTGCACAATGTGCTCATTCACTTTTTCCACGTGTAGAGAAGTATTTTTTTTTGTCATATTTTTAAGTTATACCATTTGGTGCTGTATATTTGCAAACCAAAATTAGTATGTAAAAATAATAAAAACCATTTGATTTTTCAGGACGAATTAATCTTATCATAATGCAACTCATAGAATGAAAAAATATCTTTTAATTGCCTTGCTCATTTTCTTCATTTCATGTGATAAAAAATCAATAGTTGAAAAAGAGGTTGAAGAAATTCCGCTTAGCTTGACCATTGAACGTTTTGATAAAGTGTTTTATGAAACACCGATATCTGATTTTCAACAAATGAGGAAAAAATATGTTGCTTTTTTCCCAACACAATATCCGGACAGTATTTTTATTAATAAAATTAAAAATCCGTTGTACCGTGAGTTGTATGATGAAGTTCAAAAAGAATACGCCAACTTTCAACCGGTTCAGACTGAAATTGAAGACGTTTTCCGTCATATAAAATATTACTTTCCAACTCAAAAATTACCTCAAAAAATTACCACAGTGATTTCTGAAATGGATTATCAAAACAAAGTTATTTATACCGATTCGTTATTAATTATTTCATTGGATTTATATTTGGGGAAGGAGCATAAATTTTATGAATTCCCTGATTATTTCAGACAAACATTCGAACGTTCTCAAATTATGCCTGACATAGTTACTGATTTTTCAACCCGAGTAATTGCCCAACCTAGAGATAAAAGCTTTTTAGCTCAAATGATTTATTTTGGAAAAGAGCAATATTTAAAAGATTTATTGCTTCCGAATGTTGAAGATTTTGATAAAATGGGTTACTCAAAAGAACAACAAATTTGGTGTGAAGAAAATGAAAATGAAATTTGGCGTTATTTTATCGAAGACAATCTTTTATATGATTCTGACAGTAAATTAATTCAGCGATTTATTGCACCGGCACCTTTTTCTAAATTTTATCTCGAAATTGATAATGAATCTCCAGGAAGAACCGGAGTTTGGATTGGATGGCAAATTGTGCGTTCTTTTATGAAAAATAATGAAGTGTCTTTAGCGGATTTAATGGCGATGGATGCCAAAGAAATATTCACACGTTCAAAATATAAACCAAAAAAATAATGGCAAATAGTAAATACGAAATCAAATTTGATATTGAATTAGACGATAATAAAATCCCTGAAAAAATGCATTGGACTGCCAAAGACGGAGGCATTGTAAACCAAGAAACAAAAGCAATTATGTTATCGGTTTGGGATGCTAAATCTAAAGAATCTTTGCGAATCGATTTATGGACAAAAGAAATGCCTGTAGATGAAATGAAAGTTTTTTTTCATCATACACTTTTGGCAATGGCTGATTCTTTGCAAAAAGCTACCGGAGAGGATAAAATGGGTGATACCATGCGTGATTTTTGTGATTATTTTGCTGAAAAACTGGAATTGAAAAAATAAAGAGTAGATTTGCCGCTCAACAAAAATGAAACATTTATTTTTGAAAAAAATTACAAAATTTGCAATAGCTTTTGTACTATTTGGAATAATAAGTTGTAGTGATGATGATAGTTCTTCCACTTCAAAATGATGAGGTTGGAAATATTATGGAAGATGCCGGATTTTTCAAATTAGAATTAAAAACGCATAATTAAGATATACTTATTCTTCATAAAAAAGGTTTGCATTTGCTAACCTTTTTTTATAACAAATTGTTTTTAAATATTTCTTGATTGATATTGTCAATAAAAGAAAGTAATTCTTCTTTACCAGTCATTTCAGTTGCAGAGGTTACAAAATGTTGTGGCATTTCTTCCCAGCCACTGGCTAAAACTTGTTTTCTGTAAGCCGTGATATGCGATTGAATTCTTGTTTTTCCTATTTTATCTGCTTTGGTAAAAATGATGCAAAAAGGAACTTCCGTTACGCCCAAATAAGTGATAAATTCTAAATCGATTTTTTGAGCCTCGAGTCGGATGTCTATTAGTACAAAAGCACAAACCAATTGTTCTCTTTTCTCAAAATAATCAGTTACAAATTTCTGAAATACATCTTTTGATTTTTTGGAAACTTTAGCATAACCATAACCGGGTAAATCAACCAAAAACCAATTATTATTGATTTTAAAATGATTAATAAGCTGAGTTTTTCCTGGTTTTGAAGAGGTTTTTGCCAAGCTTTTCTGATTGGTAAGCATGTTAATCAAAGATGATTTTCCAACATTGGAACGACCAATAAAAGCATATTCCGGCAAAGGGTCTTTCGGACATTTGCTTACTTCAGAATTACTGATGATAAATTCGGCTGTTGTAATTTTCATAGAATTAATTTAAAAACAAAAAAGTCCATTCGGACTTTTTAAAATTTAGCTTTTTGCAACCATTCTAATAATATCCGGTTAAATTCAGTTGGATGTTCCATCATAGCGGCATGACCACATTTATCTACCCAATATAAATCTGAATTTGGAAGTAATTTATGAAATTCTTCTGCAACTTCCGGCGGGGTTACTTTGTCATTTTTACCCCAAATAAGGCAAGTTGGAATAGTCATTTTAGGCAAATCTTTTGCCATATTATGACGAATAGCACTTTTAGCAATTGTAAGTGTTTTGATTACTTTAATACGGTCGTTAACAATATTAAATACTTCATCAACTACTTCTTTAGTGGCCATTTCCGGGTCATAAAAAACACCTTGAGTTTTTAGTTTAATGTATTCATAATCTCCACGTTTTGGATAAGTATCACCCATGGCACTTTCATATAATCCACTACTTCCGGTTAGTACCATGCCAATAACTTTTTCAGGATACATTTTTGTATGGTATAAAGCGACATGTCCACCCAAGGAATTGCCTAATAAAATGACTTTGTCAAATCCTTTGAAAGTGATGAAATCTTTTACAAATCTTGCAAAGGCTTTTACATTGGTTTTTAAAATGTTTTGAGTGTATAAAGGAAGTTCAGGAATCACAACTTTGTACCCTTGTTTCGGAAAAAAATCAGCCACTCCGCCAAAATTACTTAATCCTCCCATAAGACCATGCAAAACAATTATCGGAATACCTTCTCCCGATTCAAAATAAGTATACTTTTCCTCTTTTTTAAAACGTTGTTCCATTTAAAATGAACTCTTTCTATTTCTCACAAATATATGATTTTATCTATAAAAAAGAAGTATACGAAAGTTTATTTGCGAGGAATTTAGGTTGATCTGTCAAAAAATAAATAGGAGTTTCTAAAATTCTAATTATCAACAATTTTGTATAGATAAAAAAGGCAATCCTCTCTACTAAAAAAGAGGATATAAGCATGTTCTTTTTGTTAATACGTTATATTTTTTATTGCAAACCTAATATTTCTAAAGGGATTGTTAAATAAAATGTAAAAATTCAGCAAATGATTTTTAAATGTAAGGGGTAACGAAGTGGTAAAACTTATTAACAAAGTGGTATTTTGTGGTAAATTGTGGTAAAAACTTTTTATATTTGCTATCAAACCACGAAAACCGTAACCCGTTGAATACCATTGTAGGAACATATGAATGTAAAGTTGATGCTAAAGGAAGGCTACTTTTGCCGGCTCCTTTAAAAAAGCAATTGGCTTCTTCATTGCAAGATGGTTTTGTATTGAAACGCTCTGTTTTTCAGCCTTGTTTAGAATTGTATCCCATGGCGGAATGGAATGTTTTGATGAATAAAGTGAACAAGCTTAATCGTTTTGTAAAAAAGAATAATGATTTTATCCGAAGGTTTACTGCTGGAGTAAAAATCGTTGAAATTGATGCTTTGGGAAGGCTTTTGGTTCCAAAAGATTTGGTTGTTTTTGCTTCTGTATCGAAAGATATTGTGTTGTCATCGGCTGTAAATATTGTGGAGATTTGGGATAAAGATTTATATGAAAAATCAATTGATGATGCAACTATTGATTTTGCTGATTTGGCTGAAGATGTTATGGGGAATGTAAATAACGATGACAATGGAATATCATAATCCGGTTCTGTTACTAGCATCCGTAGAGGGTTTGAATATTAAGCCTGATGGTATTTATGTCGATGTGACTTTTGGTGGTGGAGGCCATTCTAAAGAAATTTTAAATCATCTTGGGCCTAATGGAAAACTGTTTGCCTTCGATCAGGATGAAGATGCGTTAGCCAATGCTCTACCGGATGAACGTTTTAAGTTGATTAATGAGAATTTCAGAAATATTAAGCGGTTCTTGCGTTTTTATGGTGTGAAAGAAGTGGATGGAATTTTAGCAGATTTAGGCGTTTCTTCTCATCAATTTGATGTAGCTGAGCGTGGTTTTTCAACCCGATTTGATGCGGAACTCGATATGCGAATGAATCAAAAAGATAGCTTAAATGCATTTACAGTGGTCAATGAATACGAAGAAGTTCGATTAAAAAAAATATTTAAGGAGTTTGGAGAATTGTCTAATGCCGGAGCTATTGCAAATGCCATCGTAAATGCCAGAAAAGATTCTCCTATAAAAAATACAGAACAGCTTAAACAAATATTGTCAAGGTTTTTACCGGCTCACAAAAGTCATAAAATATTAGCACAAATTTATCAAGCAATCCGTATCGAAGTGAATCAGGAAATGGAAGTGTTGAAAGAGTTTTTAGTTCAAGCATTAGATGTTTTGAAGCCGGAAGGGAGATTGAGTGTCATTTCCTACCATTCGTTAGAAGACAGATTAGTGAAACGATTTATGAAGAATGGTCTTTTTGAAGGAGAACCGGAACGTGATTTTTTTGGAAATTTTTCTGTTCCCTTTAAGGCCGTCGGTAAATTGATAGTACCTGATAACAAAGAAATAAAAATCAACAACAGAGCCCGAAGTGCAAAGTTGCGATTAGCTGAAAAGAAATAAATGAAAGCCGGAATTTATGACATACTAAAAGCAAAATTTCTAATCAATGAAGATGCAGCTAAAAACTGGAAATTCATTGTTTTTCTAATTGCTTTAGCCATGATTATGATTGCCAACATACATTGGTATGAAAAAAAAATATTTCAAATTGTTAAAATGAGTAAGGAAGTGAAGGAATTGCGTTCCGAGTTCGTTGACCGACGATCTGAATTAATGAAATTAAAAATGGAAAGCACCATATCCAAAAAAATGGAAGAAAAAGGAATTTTTCCCTCCACAGTGCCCCCAACAAAAATAAAAGTAGCTAAACCTAATGAGAAAACCTTGACAGAAAAAATATGGCAGTAGAAGATAAACATATCTCTTACAGAATTTATTTAGTAGCATTTGCCATTCTAGTGTTGGCAATCGCTATTACTGTTAAATTGACTAATATCCAATGGGTAGAAGGAGAATATTATCGAAAATTAGCGAAAGAAAGAAGTGTTAAAAATTTTGTTATTCAAGCTAATAAAGGAAATATATACTCTTCAGATGGTAGTTTGTTGGCAACTTCTATTCCAAATTACAAAGTTCGATTTGATGCAATCGCTCCAAATAAAGTAGATTTTGATAAAAATTTGCAACCGCTTTGTGATTCTTTAGCCAAACTTTTAGGAAAACCCAACCAATTTTATAAAACGGAATTGCTGAGAGCTAGGGCGGATAAAAACAGGTATTATTTGGTTGCCCGAAATTTGAGTTATACGCAATACATGAAGATAAAAAGCTTTCCATTGTTTAACAAAGGAGCTTATAAAGGTGGAATTATTACTGAACAAAGAACCATTCGTGAGTATCCAATAGGGTTAATAGCAGAAAGAACTATTGGTTACGAAAGAATTAAACCGGATGGAAAACCGGATGGAAAAGGAATTGAATGGGCTTTTAAAGATTATTTGACAGGGAAAGACGGTAAGCGGTTGATGCAAAAAATGGCCAAAGGACAGTGGAAGCCTATTCGTGATGAAAATGAAGTAGAACCACAAGATGGCTATGATATTATTTCTACCATCGATGTTTATATTCAAGATATTGCTCATCATGCCTTGTTGAAGCAGTTAGAATATTACGAAGCAGAGCACGGTTGTGTAGTGGTAATGGAGACCAAAACCGGCGAAGTAAAAGCCATATCTAATTTAGGAAGAGACAAAGATGGGAATTACACCGAAACTGTTAATTATGCTGTTATCGAATCACATGAGCCGGGATCAACCTTCAAATTGATTGATTTAATTGCTCTTTTTGAAGATAAATTGGCCGATACCAGTAGTGTTTATGATTCAAGAGGGGGAGAATTATCTTTTTACAACAGAAAAGTAAGTGATTCTAAAAAAGGGGGTTATGGTAAAATTTCACTTGGAAGAGCATTCGAATTATCATCCAATACCGTTTTAGTTCAAGCGGTTTATAACAATTATAAAAGCAATCCTCAAAAATTTGTAGATCACATAAAACGGATGAAACTCCACGAGCCACTTGGTTTACAAATAAAAGGTGAAGGCAAACCAATTGTTCCACAACCTGGAGCAAAAAATTGGTATGGTACAACCTTGCCTTGGATGGCTTACGGGTATGGAGTTTCCATGACACCGCTTCAAACGTTAACGCTTTATAATGCGGTGGCTAATAACGGTGAAATGGTCAAACCTCTTTTTGTTAAAGAAATTAAAGAATGGAATAAAACCATTAAAAAGTTTGATAAAGAAGTGATTAATCCAAAAATAGCTTCACAAGAAACGATTAATAAATTAAAAGCTGTTTTAGAAAATGTTGTTAAAAAGGGAACTGGTTCTAAATTGTATTCCAAAGATTTTTCAATGGCCGGGAAAACCGGAACGGCTCAGATGGGGTATTCAGACAAAGTGAATTTGTATTATGCTTCCTCATTTGTTGGTTATTTTCCTGCAGATCAACCAAAATACTCGTGTATTGTTGTGGTGCATAAACCAAGTAAATCGAAAGGATATTATGGCGCTGAAGTTTCTGGACCGGTATTTAAAAGAATTGCTCAAAAAGTTTACACCGATGTTCCTTCCACCAATGAAATCAAAAACTTAGAGAAAAGTAATCTGGTTCAGGATCAAAATTATGAAACCTATTTTACAAACTCATCAAAAAATATGCAAACTATTCCTAATGTTCATGGAATGCCGGGAATGGATGCTGTTGCACTTTTGGAAAATTTGAAAGTAAAAGTAAAAGTTATCGGAATAGGAAAAGTAAAAAGACAATCCATACAACCCGGGCAACCCTTATTAAATAATACAACAATTATTTTAGAATTATCGTGATCACGCTAAAAGACATATTATATAAAGTTAACATTGAAGCAGTGAAAGGTTCAACGGAAGCTATTATCAATAAAATCGAATTTGATTCCAGAAAAGTGGAATTAAATGATGTCTTTGTGGCTATTAGAGGGACAATTTCAAACGGACATGATTTTATTGAAAAAGCATTGAATCAAGGAGCCTCCGTAATTGTGTGTGATACTTTTCCTGAACTTATTGTTAATGGAGTAACTTATATTCTGGTAAAAGATACCAATTTAGCACTTGCTTTTTTAGCGGCTAATTTTTATGATAATCCATCACAAAATTTAAAATTAGTTGGTATTACTGGAACAAATGGAAAAACAACTATTGCCTCTTTATTATATCAATTATTTAAAAAAGCCGGTTTTAAAGTAGGTTTGCTTTCAACAGTGAAGATTTTGGTGGATGAAACGGAATATCCTGCTACACATACTACTCCGGATTCATTGACTATCAATCATTATTTGAATGAAATGAAACAAATAGGAGTTGAATATTGTTTCATGGAAGTGAGTTCACACGGCATACATCAAAAACGCACAGAAGCTCTGCATTTTACCGGCGGTATTTTCACCAATCTTTCGCATGATCATTTGGATTACCATAGCTCTTTTGCAGAATATCGTGATGTAAAAAAGTCTTTTTTTGATTTTTTACCAAAAACTGCTTTTGTCTTGTCCAATTCTGATGACAAGAATGGCACTTTAATGTTGCAGAATACAAAAGCAAAAAAACTCACTTACGCTTTAAAATCATATGCTGATTACAAGGCAACAATTTTAGAAAATCAACTAAACGGATTGTTGTTAAAAATAAATGGGAATGAGGTTTGGGTCAAGTTAGTAGGAACTTTTAATGCCTATAATTTATTGGCTATCTTCGGTACTGCTGTAGAATTAGGCCTTGATACTTTGGAAGTTTTACGGTTGTTATCGGAATTAGAAAGCGTTTCCGGTAGATTTCAATTTATTGTCTCTGACAGCAAAATCACAGCTATTGTTGACTATGCCCACACACCTGATGCGTTAGAAAATGTTTTAGGAACTATCAACGATATTCGAACCAAAAATGAGCAATTAATCACAATTGTTGGGTGCGGAGGCGATAGAGATAAAACTAAACGTCCGATTATGGCAAAAATTGCCACTTCTTTGAGCGATAAAGTTATCCTTACTTCTGATAATCCAAGAAGTGAAGATCCAACATTAATTTTATTGGAAATGGAAAAAGGAGTGGAGCCTCAAAATCACCGCAAAACACTTTCAATTTTAGATAGAAAACAAGCGATTAAAACTGCTTGTCAATTAGCTCAACCTAACGACATTATCTTAATTGCCGGAAAAGGACATGAAACGTATCAGGAAATAAAAGGAGTGCGTCATCATTTTGACGATATGAAAATAGTTAAAGAAATGTTAGACGAACAAAACAAATAGAACCGGTATGCTGTATTATTTATTTGATTATTTAGACAAATCACTCGACGTTCCGGGAACAGGAGTGTTTCAATACATTACATTTCGTTCTGGATTGGCGGTTTTATTGTCTCTTTTATTGTCAACTATTTTCGGTAAAAGAATCATTGAATTTTTAAGAAACCAGCAAGTTGGGGAAACAGTTCGTGAACTTGGTTTAGAAGGTCAAACGCAAAAAGCAGGTACACCAACAATGGGTGGATTAATCATAATTTTGGCCACTTTAGTTCCGGTATTTTTACTTGCCAAATTAGACAATATTTATATTGTTTTATTGGTTGTGACCACGCTGTGGATGGGAACAATCGGTTTTATAGACGATTATATCAAAATTTTCAAAAAAGACAAGGAAGGTTTAAAAGGAAGGTTTAAAGTAATAGGACAAGTCGGATTAGGATTAATAGTTGGATCTGTACTTTATTTCCACCCTGGTGTTACCGTTCGAAAAGACACTCAACGAACTAATATATTGCAACAAACTACTGAAACAGTTCTGTCTGCAGTCCCTTTAGAAGAAAAATCAACGGCCACAACTATCCCGTTTTTTAAAAATAATGAATTTGATTATGCAGTTATGTTGTCTTTTTTAGGCGATGGATATGAAACTTGGGCATGGTTAATTTTTATACCTATCGTCATTTTTATAATCACAGCAGTTTCAAACGGAGCTAATTTAACGGATGGAATTGATGGCCTCGCAGCCGGAACGTCCGCTATTTCTGTGCTCACTTTAGGAATTTTTACATTCGTTTCCGGGAATATTATTTTCTCTAATTACCTGAATATTATGTATATTCCAAATTCGGGTGAAATGACAGTTTTCATTTCTGCTTTTGTGGGGTCTCTCATCGGGTTTTTGTGGTACAACAGTTATCCGGCAGCAGTTTTTATGGGCGATACCGGAAGTTTAACCATCGGTGGAATTATTGCTGTAATTGCAATCGCTATTCGAAAAGAGCTTTTAATTCCCGTAATCTGTGGAATCTTCTTAGCAGAAAATTTATCAGTGGTTTTACAAGTCAGTTATTTTAAGTATACCAAGAAGAAATTTGGTGAAGGAAAAAGAATATTTCTGATGTCACCTTTACATCATCATTATCAGAAAAAAGGATACCATGAAAGTAAGATAGTAACCCGTTTTTGGATTGTGGGAATATTGTTAGCCATTCTATCCATTGTAACCCTAAAACTACGATAGTATGCGATTAGTTGTTTTAGGTGGAGGAGAAAGTGGGGTAGGAACCGCCATTTTAGGAAAGAAAAAAGGATATGATGTTTTTCTGTCTGACTTTGGAAAGATTAAAGAAAATTACAAAGAAGTTCTGGTATTAAATGATATTGCTTGGGAAGATGAAAAACATTCGGAAGAGTTGATTTTAAATGCCAATGTAGTTATGAAAAGTCCGGGGATTGCTGACAAAGTTGCAATAGTAAAAAAATTACATGAAAAACAAATACCAGTAATTTCTGAAATTGAATTTGCATCTCAATTTACCAAGGCTATAACAATTGGAATTACAGGAAGTAACGGTAAAACAACAACAACAATGATTACTTACCATCTCCTAAAATCAGGAGGTTTAAATGTTGGATTAGCAGGAAATATTGGGAAAAGCTTTGCCTGGCAAGTGGCTGATGAAGATTTTGATGTATATGTGTTGGAATTAAGTAGTTTTCAACTGGATGGAATTATCAATTACAAGCCACATATTGCAATAATAACAAACATCAGCCCAGATCATTTAGATCGATATGATTATAAGTATGAAAATTACATTGCTTCTAAATTCAGAATTACAATGAATCAAACGGAAGAGGATTATTTGATTTATGATGCCGACGATGAAGCAATTAATAATTGGTTACAAAACAACAAAACAAAAGCAAAATTAATTCCTTTTTCACTGACAAAAAAGGATGAGATAGGAGGATTTATAAACAACGACACTATGGAAATGTACATTAACGAAGAAGAATTTACAATGGAAACCAAAACAATGGCTCTGGAGGGGAAACATAACATGAAAAATGCTATGGCTGCCACTTCAGTTGCTCAATTGATGCGAATCAGAAAGCAAACCATTAGAGAAAGTTTGTCTAATTTTCAAGGAGTTGAACACCGATTAGAACGTGTTTTGAAAATTCAAAATGTGCAATATGTTAATGATAGCAAAGCAACGAATGTAAATGCAACTTTTTTTGCTTTAGATAGTATGAAAACACCAACCGTTTGGATTGTTGGGGGGGTTGATAAAGGAAATGACTATGCTGAATTGATGGCAATGGTTCGTGAAAAAGTGAAAGCAATTATCTGTTTGGGTGAAGATAATAAAAAAATTATTGATGCTTTTGGAAATGTTGTTGATGTGATGGTAGAGGTTTCTTCCATGAATGATGCAGTAAGAACAGCTCAACTTCTAACTGAAAAAGGAGATACCGTCTTATTATCACCGGCCTGTGCCAGTTTTGATTTATTTGAAAATTACGAAGACAGAGGAAGACAATTTAAACAAGCTGTTAGAAATTTATAAAATTAGATAAAGAACAATGCTTTCATTAATCAAAAGTTTAAAAGGAGATAAAGTCATTTGGGCACTGGTTGCTCTATTGGCTCTTTTTTCTTTTATGCCGGTTTTTAGTGCAAGCAGTAATTTGGCTTATGCTGGAAAAGGAACCGGAAATACAGTTAGTTATTTAGTGAAACATTTGGTTCATGTAGCTCTCGGTTTCTATATTATTTATCGTGTTCATAAAATTCCATATCACTATTTTAGAAGTATATCCCGCATAGTTTTGCCCTTTATTTGGGTGCTTTTGGCTTACACATTATTTAAGGGAACAGTAATAGCTGGTGCAAATGCCAGTCGTTGGATTCAAGTTCCTTTTGTTGGAATTTCATTCCAACCTTCAGCATTTGCTTTTATTGTATTGATGATTTTTGTAGCACGTTATTTGTCTAAAACAAGAGAAGAACCTATTACATTTAAATCCTCTTTTATTGATTTATGGCTACCGGTTGGTATTACATTAATGTTTATTTTGCCGGCTAACTTTTCAACAGCCGCTTTGATATTTGCAATGATTTTGATGTTGGTTTTTATAGGTAAATATCCTTTAAAATATATTGCCACAGTTTTAGGAATTGGTCTTGTAGCCTTAACCTTGTTTGTTTTAATAGCAAAAGCATTTCCAAATCCATTGACAACGCGTGTAAATACTTGGGAAGCTAGAATTGAACGTTTCGTAAAAGATGATGTTACAGATTTAGATGAAGTTTATCAAATTGAACGAGCAAAAACAGCTATCGCATCTGGTGGTGTTTATGGATTAGGGCCAGGTAAAAGTATTCAGAAAAATTTCTTACCACAATCTTCCTCCGATTTTATTTTTGCAATTATAGTGGAAGAATTTGGTCTGTTCGGAGGTTTAGCTATTTTGTTGATTTACTTGTTATTATTTCTCCGGTTTATTGTAGCAGCCCATAACGCCAATACTTTATTTGGAAAATTAGTGGTAGTCGGACTAGGCTTTCCCATTGTTTTTCAAGCATTGATTAACATGGGTGTTGCGGTTGAATTATTACCAACAACAGGGCAAACATTGCCGCTTATCAGTAGTGGCGGTAGTTCTATTTGGGTAACTTGTTTAGCGGTTGGGATTATCTTGAATGTTACCAAAAAGGAAGAAGAAATTGCTGCTGAAAATGTAGAAAAGGCAAAGCGGGAAGTTGCTCTTCAAAAAATGATAGACAAACAAATTAATGAAGATGAAGAGTCAATTTCTGAAGATTGTTCGGTTGAAGAGAATCCAATGAATGCAGTATTGAAAAAAAATAAAATGAAGAAGCTAAATGCTTTAGAATCTTAGTAATTAAATAAAATGACAAATTTAAAATTCATTGTTAGTGGTGGCGGAACCGGTGGACATATCTACCCGGCCATTGCTATTGCAAATGAATTGAGAGTTCAGTTTCCTGATTGTGAAATTCTTTTTGTAGGAGCCAAAGACAAAATGGAAATGCAAAAAGTGCCTCAAGCCGGTTACCAGATTAAAGGCTTATGGATTGCAGGTTTCCGACGAAAACTGACGCTGCAAAATTTAATGTTTCCTTTAAAAGTCATCGATAGTTTGTTGAAATCAAGAAGTATTTTGAAATCGTTTAAGCCGGATGTGGTAATTGGAACAGGTGGTTTTGCTTCAGGACCATTGTTAAAAGCAGCTTCCGGAATGGGAATTCCAACGGTCATTCAAGAACAGAATTCTTTTCCCGGAATAACAAATAAATTGTTGAGCAATAAAGCTTCTGTAATCTGTGTGGCTTATCAAAATTTAGAAAAATATTTTCCAAAGAATAAAATTAAGTTGACAGGTAACCCTGTTCGTCAGGATTTGATTTCCATCGATAATAAAAAAGTTGATGCGTTGACCTATTTTTCGCTTGATGCTACTAAAAAAACGCTATTAGTTTTAGGAGGAAGTTTAGGAGCTCGAAGAATTAATCAGCTTATCGCAAAAGAATTAGATTTTATAATAAGTCAAAACATACAGGTAATTTGGCAATGTGGCAAATTGTATTTTGAGGAATATAGTCATTTTAATGAACAGAAAAATGTAAAGATAGTATCGTTTATTGATAGAATGGATTTGGTTTATGCTGCGGCAGATGTGATTGTTTCCAGAGCCGGAGCATCATCAGTTTCAGAGCTTTGTTTGGTAGGTAAGCCGGTTATTTTTATTCCGTCACCAAACGTTGCTGAAGATCATCAAACAAAAAATGCAAATGCTATAGTCGAGAAAAAAGGTGCAATTCTTTTAAAGGAATATGAATTAGATGAAAAATTTCAATCCACTTTTTCTAATTTGATTTCAAATGAGAAACTTCAAAATGAATTGGGGACTCAAATCAAAAAATTAGCCAAGCCTAATGCAACAAAAGAGATTGTAAATGAAATAATTAATTTAATTAAAATGATAAAATCCTAAAATTTTAGGATGAGTTATATGAATCTAAATCAAATCAATAATGTTTATTTTATCGGAATCGGAGGCATCGGAATGAGTGCCCTTGCTCGCTATTTTAATTGCTTAGGTAAAAAAGTTGCCGGATATGACAAGACGGAAACGGAGTTAACCAAAGAATTACAATTGTTAGGAATGCAGATTCATTTTGAAGATAACATTAGTTTGATTCCATCTGATTTTTATGTTGAAAATACGTTGGTTATTATCACTCCGGCTATTCCAATTACTCATTCGGAATGGATTTATTTTATTGAACGCGATTATTCTATAAAAAAAAGAGCTGAAGTTTTAGGGATAATTACTAAAGATACTTATTGTTTTGCTGTAGCAGGGACACATGGAAAAACAACTACTTCCAGTATTTTAGGACATATTCTTTATGAATCTGGGGTTGACGTAACCGCTTTTTTAGGTGGAATTGTTGAAAATTATAATTCAAACCTAATTGGGAACGGAAAAACAGTCACAGTTGTTGAAGCTGATGAATTTGATCGTTCGTTTTTACAGTTGTATCCTGATATGGCTTGTATTACCTCAATGGATGCTGATCATTTAGATATTTACGGTGATAAAGCTTCTATCGAAGCAACTTTTGTCGAATTTGCTGATAAAGTAGAGAATAAAAACCTGCTGTTCATTCCTAAAAATTTACCATTGGAAGGAATCAAAATTGCTATTAATGTAGAAGCAGATTTTACAGCATTTAATATTAGAGTAGAAAATAGTGCTTACGTTTTTGATGTTAAAACACCATTAGAAACGATTAAAAATATACAATTCAATTTACCGGGAAGACATAATTTAATGAATGCACTCATGGCTTTGGCGATGGCTATAACCTATGGTTCCCCATCCAATAGTATCGTCAGAGCCTTGGGAACATTTAAAGGAATTAAACGTAGATTTTCCTATCAGATTAAACAAGAAAAATTGGTTTTTATTGATGATTATGCTCATCATCCTACTGAAATAAATGCGGTTCACCAAGCCGTAAGAGAATTGTATCCCCAACAGAATGTGTTAGCTGTTTTCCAGCCGCATTTGTTCAGTAGAACGAAAGATTTTGCAGATGATTTTGCAAAAAGTCTCTCGCATTTTGATGAAGTTATTTTGTTGGATATTTATCCTGCTAGAGAATTACCAATGGAAGGGATTACTTCTGCTTGGTTGTTGTCAAAGATTGAGAATTCCAATAAAAAATTAGTCTTAAAAAATGAATTGATTGATGAAGTTTTGAAAAGTACAGCTACTGTGATTGTCACTATCGGAGCAGGAGATATAGGTGAACTGGTTAAACCATTAAAAGAACGATTGAATGAAAAAGTATTTTAGTTGGACAAATATTCGCTTGCTGTTGATTTTACTGGTAGTTTGCTTTTTGTATTCTTTCATGTCAAAAAGAAATGAGAATCGAAAATTGCAAAAAGCAACGGTAGAATTTTTAGACGGGGAACAACTTTTTGTTACGCACGAAACGGTTAATAAATTGTTAATAGAAAATAAAAAAGATGCTTCCAGTATACAGAAAGTTGCTTTAGATTTGAATAATTTGGAGAATGCCATCAACCAACACGAAATGGTTGAAAATGCAGAGGTTTTTGTGAGTATTGATGGGAATTTAAAAGCTGTTGTTATACAAAAAACACCGGTAGCCAGAGTGTTTGAAAGTCATGATTCCTACTACATTGACTACAAGGGCACTAAGATGACATTGTCAAGTATTCACACGGCACGTGTACCGCTGGTTTCAGGGGAAATAAATGTAAATAACAGTAAAAAATTAGACGAATTATTTCGAATAATCCACAACGATGAGTTTTTGAAAAAAAATATCATTGGAATACAAATTATGCCGAGTGGAAGCTTAATTATGAAGAATAGAAATTTTGAATATGACATTGAATTTGGAAAAACCATCAACATGGAGCGAAAATTCAAAAATTATAAAGCATTTTTACAAAAAGCAGTTTTAGATAGTTCGATTTACAGTTACAAAAATATTAATCTGAAGTTCACGCAACAGGTAGTTTGCACAAAATAGAATCACATGAAAAACGAAAACATCGCAGTAGGTTTAGACATTGGTACCACAAAAATTGTGGCCATGATTGGCCGTAAAAACGAGTATGGTAAACTCGAAATCTTAGGTGTGGGAAAATCCAAAAGTTTGGGTGTTCACAGAGGAGTTGTCAATAATATTACGCAAACTATCCAATCTATTCAAACCGCTGTAGCGGAAGCAGAAGAAAATTCAGGCTACATGATAAAAGATGTCGTGGTTGGAATTGCTGGTCAACACATTCGAAGTATTCAGCACAGTGATTATATCAGTCGTAGTAATCCGGAAGAGGTAATTTGCGGTAAGGATATTGAGCAGTTAATCAATCAAGTGCACAAATTGGCCATGTTACCCGGGGAAGAAATTATTCATGTTTTACCACAAGAATTTAAAATTGACGGTCAGTCTGAAATTAAAGAACCTATCGGAATGTATGGTGGACGATTAGAAAGCAGTTTTCACGTGGTCGTTGGTCACGCTGCTTCAATCAGAAATGTAGGAAGATGTATCCAAAGTGCCGGAATTGAATTATCCGGTTTAACATTGGAACCATTAGCCTCTTCTGATGCTGTTTTGAGTCAAGAAGAAAAAGAAGCCGGGGTGGCTTTAATTGATATTGGCGGCGGAACAACCGATTTAGCTATTTTTAAAGATGGCATCATTCGGCACACAGCTGTAATTCCATTCGGTGGAAATGTAATTACGGATGATATCAAAGAAGGTTGTTCAATTATTGAAAAACAAGCAGAATTATTAAAAGTAAAATTTGGCTCTGCCTGGCCTGGTGAAAATAAAGACAATGAAATTGTTTCTATTCCCGGATTAAGAGGCCGTGAACCCAAAGAGATTTCGCTTAAAAATCTTTCTAAAATAATTAATGCCCGCGTGGTAGAAATTATTGAACAGGTTTTTGATGAAATTAAATCATACGGACACGATGATCCTAAAAAGAAATTGATTGCCGGAATCGTTTTGACCGGAGGTGGTTCACAATTGAAGCATATCAAACAATTAGTAGAATACATTACCGGAATGGATACCCGAATAGGTTATCCTAATGAACATTTAGCCGGAAATTCCGATGAAGAAATGTCTAGTCCATTATATGCTACTGCTGTTGGATTAATGATGAATAGCATTAATAATAATACAAAAAGTGCTGTTTTAATGTCTGAAATGGAGCAATCGAAAGACAAAGAGGCTAAAATAGAAGCACCTAAAGTCGAGCCCATTGCAGAAGCCCCAAAAACAACGGAGCAAAAAAATGAAAGTACCGAGAATAAAATCAGAGGTTCTTTCTTTGATAAATATGTAGAAAAGATTAAAGAATTTTTAGACAATGCAGAATAGAACCTAAGTTCTGTAAAGTTTTAAAAATAAATGAATTAGAAAAACCAAATAGTATGATAAGCAACTCAGATTTTGGAAGTATTTCATTTGATTTACCTAAAAACCAATCAAATGTAATTAAAGTAATTGGTGTAGGTGGTGGCGGAAGTAATGCCATTAACCACATGTTTAAACAAGGGATTAAAGGAGTAGATTTTGTAGTTTGTAATACCGACTCACAAGCTCTTCAAAATAGCCCTGTGCCAAATAAAATTCAATTGGGTGTAAACCTGACAGAAGGATTAGGGGCCGGAGCTAATCCTGAGGTAGGACAACAATCTGCCTTAGAAAGCATGGAAGACATTGATAAATTATTGGACAGCAATACCAAAATGATTTTCATCACGGCAGGAATGGGTGGTGGAACAGGTACAGGAGCTGCTCCGGTAATTGCTCAAATGGCTAAAGAAAAAGATATTTTAACGGTTGGTATTGTAACAATTCCATTTCAATTTGAAGGCAAAGTTCGTTCAGAACAAGCCATGTCAGGAGTGGAGCGTTTAAGAAAACAAGTTGATTCACTTATCGTTATCAATAATAATAAATTGAGAGAAGTGTATGGAAATCTTGGCTTTAAAGCCGGATTCTCTAAAGCGGATGAAGTTTTAGCGACTGCTTCTCGTGGTATAGCTGAGGTAATTACGCACCACTATACACAAAATATTGACTTGAAAGATGCTAAAACGGTTCTGTCTAACAGCGGAACAGCAATAATGGGTTCTGCAACTGCTGAAGGAGAAAACAGAGCTAAAGACGCTATTGTTTCTGCATTAGATTCTCCTTTGTTGAATGATAATAAAATTACAGGGGCTAAAAACGTATTGTTGCTTATCGTTTCCGGCTCTTCTGAAATTACAATTGACGAGATAGGGGAGATTAATGATCATATTCAAGCTGAAGCCGGACACAATGCAAATATTATAATGGGGGTTGGTGAAGATGAATCTTTAGGAGATTCTATCGCTGTAACAATCATTGCAACGGGTTTTAATGTGGAACAACAAAAAGAAATCGTGAATGCTGAGCCTAAAAAAATCATACATTCTTTAGAAGAAAACCAAACCAACACGATTGATTTATCACAAAAAGTGGTTTCGCCAATTTTAGATTTTGTGATTGAAAAAGAAACACCTTCTAGTAATATTGAAGATAAAATAGTTTTTGAATTAATTGATGAAATGGAAGTCGTAGAACCAAAAATGGTATCAGACTTGATTCCTACTTCTGAGTTAATCAAAAACATTGAAATAACCTATGAAATTGTAGCTCCTTTTACAGAAAATCAATTGTTTGCAACAACACCCGAAGTTCGCGAAATTATAGTGAAAGATCCTGAGTTTGTAATTGTTGAAAAAGAACAAGTGACACTTTCGTTTGATTTAGGAATCAATCAACCTATAGAATCTGAAAAAACCATCCTTTTTGACCTCAATCCTACTGCCACAAACGAAATTATTGTAAATGAACCTATGCAAGTCATCCCAATGACTGAAGTAAATGAGACCGGTGTAATTCGGTATTCATTAGAAGAATACATGGAAGTTGAAGCAGAACTTCTTAACTCTAAACCGGTGGTTAATGTTGTTGAGGAGCCGGTTAATGAAGAAATGAATATTACTGTAAAAAAAGTGGAGACTCCTATTGCTTTTTCTTCTTCCTTCGATGAAATAAATCCAACGGAAATGACCATCGAAGAAACATTAAAAATGCGTGCGGATGATAGAAGAAAAAAACTAAAAGAATTTAATTATAAATTCCATACCAATTCATCTCGTTTAGATGAAATGGAAAAAGTACCGGCATACAAAAGAATGGGTGTAGATTTACCAACAAATGCACCTTTAAATAATCAATCCAGGATGTCTTTAGGAACAGATAGCAACGACGATACCCAGTTGCGTTCTAACAATTCATTTCTTCATGATAATGTGGATTAACTAACTCAAACAAGCGTAATTTAACCCGGAAATTAGAATCTAATTTTCGGGTTATTTTTTTATCTTTGCGATCCATTAAAACAAGAATCTTAGATAATAGATTAAGAATTTCTTTTTATAAATAGTTATATAAAAAAACAACTACTATGAGTTTACAAAGCCAAATAAACGAGGAAATTAAAAATGCAATGCGAGCAAAAGACACAATCGCTTTAGAGTCGTTAAGAGCAGTTAAATCAGCTATTTTGTTAGCTTTAACTGAAGGTGGAGCAAATGATGAATTAGCACAGGAAGATGAAATTAAACTATTACAGCGTTTAGTAAAACAACGTAAAGACAGTGCGGCAATTTATGTTCAACAAGGAAGACAAGATTTAGCAGAACCGGAATTACTTCAGTCTGCCGTAATCGAAAAGTTTTTGCCAAAACAATTAAGCGAAAATGAAGTAGAAGTTGTAGTTGCTCAAATCATTGCTGATAATGGGTTTTCCGGAATGGCTTCTATGGGGCAGTTAATGGGAATTGCGTCAAAACAATTAGGAGGTAGTGCTGATGGTAAAACGATTTCAACAATTGTAAAAAAACTTTTAGCATAATATATTTTATTGTAGCTTCGCACATCGAAGATGCAATCATTGGCCTCGTAGTTCAACTGGATAGAATATCAGATTTCGGCTCTGATGGTTGGGGGTTCGAACCCCTCCGAGGTCACCTTGAAACACCCGAATAATTTTTGGGTGTTTTTTTATTTTCATTTTGAAATTACGGATAAGAAGTAGTTTTTATCTATATTTAAAAATAAAATATAAGTATTGAATCCTTTTATTCTTCTATCTGTTTTTTTTGGTGTTTTTGTTGGAAAAGCAATAGAACCTGTCTATGTCTATTTTTATGGAAAACCGTTGTTTATTCATTTTTACCCTATTCCAAAAAAATTAAAACCTTTTGAGCTTGAAATATTGAATGCTAATTTTCACTATTATTCAAATTTATCTCCTCGAAAGAAAAAATATTTTGAACATCGTGTAGCTACTTTTATACAGAACTATCAATTTATCCCAAAAGAAGGTATTGAAATATCAACTGAAATGAAAATTTTAATAGCGGCTACTGCCATTAAATTATCTTTTGGGATGCGAAATTATCTGGTTAAGGTTTTTGATAAAATTATTATTTACCCAGAATCATATTATTCTATGGTAAACGAAGTATGGCACAAAGGTGAATTTAACCCAAGAATGAAAGCCATTGTGTTTTCGTGGGAAGATTTTCTAGCAGGTTATGAACATGATAATGATAATTTAAATTTAGGCTTGCATGAATTTGCTCATGCTTATCATCTTCACGGGTTGAAATCTTCGGATGTTAGTGCCATAATTTTTGCTGAAACTTATAAACAAATCATTTCTTATACTGCCAAACCGGAAATTCGGACAAAACTAATTACCTCCAATTATTTTAGAATTTATGCTTACACGAATTCTTTTGAGTTTATAGCCGTTTTGCTGGAACATTTTTTTGAAACTCCGGAACAATTTGAAATTGAATTTCCGGAATTGTTTCAAAAAGTAAGAAAAATGATAAATTTTTAATTACCCACAATATACTAAAATAAATTCAATTTTTTACTGATAGTCGTCATCTTATTATAGCTAAAAAGAGGTGAAATTTGTTTTAATATATTAAAAGTTATTGAAATGAAAAAGCAAGTTCCTGTATCGACAATAATGTCCAAAAATGTGATTAAGTTAAATCTTTCAGATGATTTGACAAAGGCTGAAATGCTATTCAAGAAACACCATATCCGTCATATTCCGGTCGTAGATAGCAACAAAATTATTGGAATGCTAAGTTATACTGATTTGCTTCGTATTTCCTTTGTTGATGCAGTTGATGACGAAGACGAAGTTGTTGATGTAACGGTTTATAATATGTTTACCGTTGAACAAGTGATGGCTAAAAAATTAGTCACCGTAAGTCCTGATACAACAATTAAACAAGTGGCTGAAATATTAGCAACGAATGAATTTCACGCACTTCCTATAGTTGAAGGGGAATTATTAGTCGGTATTGTAACTACAACAGATATTATCAAATATTTAATCGACCAATATTAAGAAAAATAAACGCCTGAAAAATTACTGTGTAATCTTCTTTAAATCTTTAATTATTTCAATTGGATTTTGGGCTTTAAATATATAATTACCGGCTACTAAAACATCTGCACCCGCTTCTGCTAATTGTTGCGCATTTTTATTGGTAACACCACCATCAATTTCAATTAGAGTTGAAGCGTTATTGCGTAAAATAATTTCTTTTAGCTGCTTTACTTTAGTATAGGTATGCTCTATAAATGATTGTCCGCCAAATCCTGGATTTACACTCATCAAACAAACTAAATCAATATCTTTAATAATGTCTTCTAATAAGCTAACCGGCGTGTGCGGATTCAAAGCAACTCCTGTTTTCATTCCCTCCGCCTTGATGGCTTGAAGTGTTCGATGCAAGTGTGTGCAAGCTTCGTAATGGACAGTAAGGTTGGTTGAACCAAGTTGAGCAAAAGTTTTAATATAACGATCCGGATCGATAATCATTAAATGAACGTCGATTGTTTTTTTGGCATGTTTTGAAATGGCTTCTAAAACCGGCATTCCGAAAGAAATGTTGGGTACAAAAACACCATCCATAATGTCGATGTGAAACCAATCGGCTTTACTGGAATTAATCATTTCAATATCGCGTTGTAGGTTGGCAAAATCGGCTGCTAGGACAGATGGGGCAATAAGCGTGTTTTTCATTTTGAGTGGTGTTGTTGGTTGCAAAGATAGATTTTAGTTTAAAAGTTTAAAAGTTTAAAGGACTAAAAGTTTTGCTTGCCCTAAAAAAGCAAAACTCCGGAAACCCGAGCGTAGCGAACTGACCGTGGGTTTTGCTTGCCCTAAAAAAGCAAAACTCCGGAAACCCGAGCGTAGCGAACTGACCGTGGGTTTTGCTTGCCCTAAAAAAGCAAAACTCCGGTAATCAGCCGGAGTTTCAATCATCAATCAAAAAACGAACAGTTATTAACTGTTGTTACTTTTTATAGGTTAACCAAGGTATGTTTTTAATATTTTACTTCTTGAAGTATGTTTTAATCTGCGAATAGCTTTTTCTTTAATTTGACGAACACGCTCACGTGTTAAATCAAATGTTTCGCCAATTTCTTCTAACGTCATCGGATGTTGATCACCTAATCCAAAATACAAACGGACTACGTCTGCTTCTCTTGGTGTAAGGGTTTCTAGCGAACGTTCAATTTCCGTACGAAGTGATTCGTGAATCAATTCTCTATCCGGATTTGGTGATTCTCCTGAGCGTAAAACGTCGTATAAGTTGGAATCTTCACCTTCCACTAGCGGAGCATCCATGGATAAATGACGACCGGAGTTTTTCATGGACTCTTTTACATCATTGACAGTCATGTCAAGTTCTTTTGCAATTTCTTCAGCAGAAGGTGGTCTTTCGTTAGATTGCTCTAATAAAGCGTACATTTTGTTGATTTTATTGATTGAACCAATCTTGTTCAACGGTAAACGTACAATACGTGATTGTTCTGCCAAAGCTTGTAAAATCGATTGACGAATCCACCAAACGGCATAGGAAATGAATTTAAATCCACGCGTTTCATCAAAACGTTGAGCTGCTTTAATAAGCCCTAAATTTCCTTCGTTTATTAAATCCGGCAAGGTTAATCCTTGGTTTTGGTATTGTTTAGCAACCGATACAACGAAACGTAAGTTTGCTTTAGTTAATTTTTCTAAAGCTCGTTGGTCACCTGCTTTGATACGTTGTGCTAATTCAACCTCTTCATCGGCTGTAATTAAATCAACTTTTCCAATTTCTTGTAAGTATTTGTCAAGGGATGCAGTTTCACGATTCGTTACCTGCTTTGTGATTTTGAGTTGTCTCATTTAATTCTATTTGAATAATAGGTTCGAATAATTATACGCAAAGCATTCATAAAAAGTTACAAAATATCGCAAAAAAATTATTTTAATCGATCTTGAACTTCTTCGTTGCCCGATTCTCGTTGGTTCACAGCGAGTTTTTTATTTCCGAATTTATAAGTAATTCCTACTCGTAACATACGTTCATCTTGGTAAAGTGAACGTCTTTGTGGAGTGTTATTTATTTCTGTAGAGATATAGGCCATATATGTTCTGAAAATATCGGTTCCTAATAAAATGAAACTCCAACCTTTTTCCTTGATGGAATAACGTAATCCGGCATCAAGTTTTGAATATTGCGTGGCCTCATAAAATAAATCTTTTCTCGGACTGTGGTATTCATAATTTAACTCGGCAAAAAATGATTTATTTTTATTCAAGGTAAAAGTATTGTTGGTGTAAAAAACATACAAGAATCCGTTTTGAACCGCAGTTGGGAGTTCTTGATTGAATGTGGTTGCATTGTAATTACCATTCAGAGTATTAGAACTTTCCCACCATTCAAAAGTATTATATAAATAGGTGATTGTAGCTCCATATTGATCTTTGTCATAAAAGTTGCCTCTTTGATAACGAATGGTTTGTGGATCCGTATTTAAATCTATAAATGGAATTTGGAGATTTCCATCAGTTGTGGATGAATAATAAATTTTGAAAGTTAAATTTTCTTTATAACTGTAATTAATTTCAAAATTATCTGTAAAAGAGGGTTGTAGATATGGGTTGCCTTCTACGATAATAAAAGAACTTAAATACCATTTAAATGGATTTAGATCCCAAAAAACAGGTCGGTCAATTCTTTTGCTGTAATTAATTGAAAAACTATTGTTTTCATTAGGTATATATAAAAGGTAAGCAGAAGGGAAAAGCTTGCTGTAATCAAATTTATTTTCTTGATTTTGAGTAACATCAGGTGAAGTTGTGATACCGACTACTTGTGTATTTTCATAACGCAAACCAATTTGTGTTTGCCATTTTGAACTTAATGTTTTAGAAAAATTAATATAGGCTGCTTGAGTATTTTCTGTGTAATCATAAACATTAGTCTGACTAATGTCCAATAACGGAACACCGGTTGATAAGTCATAATAGCTTATATCACTTTTGTTTTTTATCCAACTTAATTTTCCGCCAAAACCATAAGTTGCCCATTTTGTTGGTAAATCAAAATCAAATTTTCCACTATAATTTTCAATATTTTGAATACCTGAATTTTGAGCGATAGTCGCCGGGCCTATAGGATTGTTTGTTGGATTGAAGTTTTGTGTAGTAAAGTCTCTGATTTTAGTATCTTCATAATTAAAATAATCTAAATCAACAGTGAATTGTTTTCCTAACGTGTCTAGCTTTTGGATATAATAGGCGTTAAAGGTATTATTCATATTTTTGGAATCATTACTCCCTGTTGTTTCGAATGTAGAAATCAAATTACCGGTGACTTTATCAAAAACTTTAGAGGTATTACTGTCGGTCATATCCGGTTTATCAAATAGGCCAACATATTTTGCCCCAATTTTGGCATTTTCAGATAATTTATAATCAAAACCAAGTATTCCTCTGTAAATGTCCGCTTTTTCTTTTCGTTTTGTCGCTCCATCCCATGTTTCATTTTCATAGTAAGTGTCTGTGTTCTCTACAATTTTATCATAGCCTTCTCTTTTTGCAAAATCGGTAAATAAGCTCAATTTATTTTTGTTATAAGTAAAGTTAATAGCAGATGAAATAGATGGATAAGTAGTTTGAATATAATTTGCCCGAATAGTACTGGACCAAGATTCTTCTTGAATTTTCTTCAATTTGATATTGATTAATCCACTATTCCCTTGGGCATCATATTTTGCAGGCGGAGTGGTAATTACTTCAATACTTTTAATGTTATCAGAATTGATGCTTCGCAAATAATTGTTCAGTTCATCTCCGCTCAGATTGATAATTCTTTCGTCAATCATTACACTTACCGTACTTTTTCCAACAATCCCAATAGCATTAGCAGAGACAGCAACGCCAGGTGTACTTTTTAGTAATTCTAGCCCGTCACTTCCGGAAGCCCGAACACTGTTTTCAACATTAAAAACGGTACGATCAACTTTGTTTTCAATTATTTTTTTCTTGGAGGTGACTTCTACCTCTTTTAATTGGTTGGCATTATCAAAGGATGTCAATGTGCCCAAGGAAATATTTTTGTCTAAAATAAAGTCCGTTTGATAAATGACTGAGCCTACAAAATAAAAACGAAGGGAATAGGTTCCTTTTGTACTTTTTAAATTAAAAGTTCCTTTGGAATCAGTTAAAGTTGAACTGATGATGTTTCCATCTTTTAAAAGGATAACTTCTGAAGATTCAATGGCAACTTTATTTTCATCGACTAAGGTACCGGAAACGGAAAACTCCTGACCGGAAACAGTTGTTAATAATAATAGATTAATTATTATAAAAATTCTCGAAATTGAAAATCTCATACTTTTTTTTGAATCGCTCTACTGCAAATATAAAATAAATGTTAAGACCACAATGCTTTGTAGTAGATAAATTACAAATTAAATTATAAAAAAAACCCGATTCAGTTTTTGAATCGGGTTGGTTAATATAGTAAAAAAAAATTAATCCTTTTTCGGAACAATTTTATTTTCTTCTCTTGAAGGTCTAGGCAAAAGTGCTTTTCTTGACACTTTCTCTTTTCTTGTTTTTGGGTCTATTCCTAAATATTTTACTTCAAAAACATCACCCATTTTAACAACATCAGTTACATTTTCTGTACGTTCCCAAGCTAATTCAGATACGTGAAGTAAGACTTCATTTCCTGGAGCTGAAGTATATTCTACCACTGCACCAAAATCTAATAATTTAATAACTTTCACTTCGTAAGATTCACCCATAGTTGGTTTGAAAATAATCGAATCAATTTTAGCTAATACAGCTGCAATTCCATCCGGATCAGTTCCAAGAATTTCAACAACACCTTGTTCGTCTACTTCATTGATAACTATAGTACAACCTGTAGCTTTTTGCAATTCTTGAATTACTTTTCCTCCAGGTCCAATCAAAGCACCAATAAATGCTCCCGGAATAGTACGCATAATGATTTTTGGAGCATGTTTCTTAACATCAGCTCTTGGTGTAGCAATGGTTTCGGTAATTTTACCTAAAATATGCATACGACCATCACGTGCTTGGCCTAATGCTTGTTCCATAATATCATAACGTAAACCGTCAATTTTGATATCCATTTGACAAGCAGTGATTCCGTCTTTTGTTCCGGTAACTTTAAAGTCCATATCACCTAAGTGATCTTCGTCACCTAAGATATCTGAAAGAACTGCAAATTTTTGTCCATCAGTGATTAAGCCCATTGCAATTCCGGAAACCGGTTTTACCATTTGAACACCTGCATCCATTAAAGCCATTGTTCCTGCGCAAACAGTTGCCATGGAAGAAGAACCATTTGATTCTAACACTTCTGAAACAATACGGATAGTATAAGGGCAATCAGCCGGGATCATATTTTTTAATGCACGTTGAGCTAAGTTTCCGTGACCAACTTCTCTTCTTGAAGTTCCTCTTAACGGTTTTGCTTCACCCGTTGAGAAAGGAGGGAAATTATAGTGTAAATAGAATTTCTCTTCACCTTGTTCAGATGGCGAGTCAATTTGATTGGCTTCTCTTGAGGTTCCTAAAGTTACGGTTGCTAACGCTTGCGTTTCTCCACGAGTAAATAAAGAAGAACCGTGAACAGAAGGTAAATAATCTGTTTCACACCAAATTGGTCTTATTTCAGTTGTTTTTCTTCCGTCTAAACGAATTCCTAATTCAAGGATTACGTTACGAACAGCCTCTTTATTGGTTTTGTAGAAATATTTTCCAACTAAACCTGCTAAGTCAGCATTTTCAGCATATTCTTCTTCAGAAAATAATGCTTTTGCTTCTTCTTTTACGGTTGCAAATTGAGCTATTCTTTCGTGTTTTGCTGTTCCTTCTTTAGCAATAGCATAGCATTTATCATAAGCAAAGGCTTTTACTTTAGCATATACGGCTTCGTCTTCTTTCTCACCTTCGTATGTTCTTATTTCTTTTTTGCCAAAAGCTTCCTGTAAACGCAATTGAGCGTGAATTTGAACTTTAATAGCTTCGTGAGCAAATTTAATGGCTTCCACCATTTCTTTTTCTGAAATTTCTTTCATTTCACCTTCAACCATGGCAACTGAATCCAAAGAAGCTCCAATCATCATATCAATATCAGACAATTCTAATTGTGCTCTACTTGGATTTATAACGAATTTTCCATCCACACGTGCTACACGTACTTCAGAGATTAAGTTGTAAAAAGGAATGTCTGAAACGGCTAAGGCTGCAGAAGCGGCTAAACCTGCTAATGCATCCGGCATCACATTTTCGTCATGACTCATTAATTGAATCATCACTTGTGTTTCAGCATGATAATCATCCGGGAAAAGCGGGCGTAAAACACGGTCTACTAAACGCATGGTTAATACTTCACTATCACTCGGACGTGCTTCTCTTTTGAAAAAACCACCTGGGAAACGTCCTGCTGCGGCAAATTTTTCACGATAATCTACTGTTAATGGTAAAAAATCTACTGCTGGATTTGCTGTTCTGGCAGAAACGGCTGTAGCTAAAAGCATACAATCGCCTAAACGAACCACCACAGAACCATCTGCTTGTTTTGCTAATTTTCCGGTTTCGATAGAAATGGTTCTACCATCTCCTAAATCGATAACCTCTTTTGTTACATTTGGAATCATAAAAATTCTAATTTGGTATTAATATTAGGTTTCGTTGTGTTGTTGTGTTGTTGTGTGTAGTTGTTGTGTAACCCAATGAAAAACCAAACTTTTTTCTGTCAAAATCTATAAAACAAAAAGAGGCACTTTCGCACCTCTTTCCTATTGATTATTTTCTAATATTCAATTCTTTAATAATCTCACGATATCTGTTGATATCTTTTTTCTTTAAGTAATCTAAAAGACTTCTTCTTTTACCTACCAATAATACTAATGAACGCTCGGTATTGTAATCGTGACGATTTTTTTTCAAGTGCTCTGTTAAGTGTGAAATTCTGAAAGTGAACAATGCAATTTGTCCCTCAGCAGAACCTGTGTTTTCAGCTTTTCCTGCGTGTTTAGCGAAGATTTCAGCTTTTGTTTCTTTAGTTAAATACATTCCAATATTATATTAAATGATTATTATGTATGAACCAGGGTTTTCCTAATTCGGTTGCAAAGGTAATTTTATTTTTTAAAAGTACAAGTTTTTTCTAAAACAACTTTGCAACTTCTTCATTCACAAATTCTAAAAAGCGTTCGTCAGTTTCACTGAACGGATTTAAAACATGACTGTCGATGTCAAGTTGTCCTATGTTTTTACCATTAACAAAAAGAGGGACAACAATTTCAGACTTAACCGTAAAGCTACAGGCAATATAATTGTCTTGAGCGGAAACATCCGGCACAACAAAATTTTGATTAGAAACGGCTACCTGTCCACAGATGCCTTTTCCAAAAGGAATAACGGTATGGTCTGTTTCAGCACCAACATATGGTCCTAAATGTAGGGTTTGTGTTTCATGGTTGGCAAAATAAAATCCAACCCAATTGTAATAATCAACTTTATCATGAAGTAATTGACAAATATTTGCCAGTTTTTCATCGGTGGAAATATCAAATTGAATGACAATTTCAGTAATTTTAGGTTTTAGGGCATCTAAGGTCATGGTATTATTTTTTTACAAAGGTAAAAGATCACAACTGCTCAAAATTCTATATTTTTGTTAAAAATAAAGTGTTGAAAAAATACCTTGTACAGTATAAACCTTTTTTGATTTTTCTGCTTAAATTCTTTTTAAGCTATGCCATTCTTACTTTTTTGTATCAAATTTACCTTAATAAATATGACACAACTCAGTTTGAAGTGGATGCAATAACTAAAATTGTTGCCCGTCAAGCACAACAAACAACTACATTTTTTGGTTATCATTCAGAAATTGCGGATAATCTTGAGCAAAGTTCTGTTAAGTTTTTTGTCAAAGAAAAATATGTGGCTCGGGTAGTTGAAGGATGTAATGCAATCAGTGTCATTATTTTATTTATTGCTTTTGTAATTGCTTTTAAAGGAAAAATAAAGCAAACGTTGTTTTTTGTGTTACTCGGTTCAATTCTGATTTATGTATTGAATATTATTCGAATTGCATTAATTTCAATCGCTTTGTATAAATTTCCGGCATATGAACATTTGATTCATGGTGTCATTTTTCCGCTTATTATATATGGTGTTGTTTTCGTTTTATGGATAGTTTGGGTAAATAAATTTTCAATTTATGCAACTAAAGCAAACTAATAATTGGATTGTCTATTCGTTAGTTGGTTTCTGTTTAGTTGCCTTGATACTTATTAGATTATATGAAACCCAACTTTTTTATGATCCTTTTTTAGTTTATTTCAAAAATGATTATCTTAATTTACCTTTTCCTGAATATGACAATTTCTTATTATTGTCAAATTTGATTTTAAGGTATTTTTTCAATACGTTCTTTTCATTGGCAATCATTTTTCTTTTGTTTAAGGATTTTCAGCTTACAAAATTTGCCTCATTTTTATACTTTTTTTTCTTCATTATTTTAATTTTTCTCTTTTTTGGTATCCTATCTTTTTTCGACGAGCAAAGTAATTTTTTACTTTTTTATGTTAGAAGATTTCTAATACAACCTTTGTTTTTAGTGCTCTTTATTCCGGCATTTTATTTTCAGAAGAAACAATTATAGCTCAATTTTTCGTATCTTTATAAGACTAAAGAATAGGGTATGAAAGTCACTAAATTTTCAGGTGAAATTGTCAACTTTGATAAAGATAAATTAATTCATTCGTTACGAAAATCAGGAGCGAATGAAGTAGCAGTTTTTCAGGTAATTCATGAAATTGAAAGAGAATTATACGAAGGAATTCCAACTAAAAAAATCTACAAATTAGCCTTTCAGCTTTTAAAAAAATTTTCTAACGTTCATGCTGCTCGGTATAATCTAAGAACGGCTATTCAGTCGTTAGGACCGGCAGGTTTTTTCTTCGAAAAATTTATAGCTAAAGTTTTTGAATGTGAAGGATATCAAACCCAAACAAATCTCATTTTGGAAGGAAAGTGTGTGTCACATGAAGTTGATGTATTGCTTAAAAAAGAAAATTGTGTTTCCATGGTTGAATGTAAATTTCATGGAAGTCAAGATGCTAAAACGGATGTGAAAGTTCCGATGTATATTTTATCCCGATTTAATGACTTAAAAGATAGAGATTTTCAACTGTTTAAAAACAATTATTCCATTCAAAATTGCTGGATAACTACTAATAATAGATTTACAGATGATGCTGTAAAATTTGCTAATTGTTCAAAGTTGAGTTTATTAAGTTGGGATTATCCGAAAGGAAACAGCTTAAAAAATAAAATTGATTTAAACCAAATTTATCCTGTGACTTGTTTAACAACTCTAACAATGGCTGAAAAAGATAAATTATTAGTTCAAGATATAATTACCGCCCTCGATTTAATTCAACATGCTGATTGGCTTTCTAAAATTGAGTTAAGTCCAAGCCGGATTAAAAACGTATTGCTTGAAGCAAATCAATTGTGTAATTTAATAAAATAACCATGAAAATTCAATTTTTAGGAGGTGCTGGAACAGTAACCGGTTCAAAAACACTTGTAAAGCATAACGAACTTCGGATTCTGATTGATTGTGGTATGTTTCAAGGGTTAAAAGCTTTGCGAGAACTCAATTGGGAAACCTTAGCAGTAGATTCTTCCAGTATTGATTTTGTATTGCTCACACATGGCCATTTGGATCACTGTGGATGGTTACCCAGGTTAGTAAAAGAAGGTTTTCGCGGTAAAATATTTTGTACAAGTCCTACTAAGCAAATAGCAAAACTTATTTTATTAGATAGTGCTAAAATTCAAGAGGAAGAAGCATCCAAAGCAAACCAAGAACATTATTCTAAACACGAACCGGCAGAGCCACTATACACTGTTGTTGAGGCTGAAAATGTGATTCCTTTTTTTAGAGCAGTAGAAAAAGATATTGAAATTGAACTCACAGAAAATTGTTATTTTAAATTTTTTCAGGCTGGGCATATCTTAGGAGCTTGTTCAATTTCATTACATATTGATGGCAAAGAATTAGTGTTCTCCGGTGATGTTGGGCAAGACGATGATGTATTGATGTATCCACCGGAAAAACCAACTACTGCGGATTATGTTTTTTTAGAAAGTACCTATGGCAATCGAATTCATCCAACTAATGATGTGCTTTTTGATTTAGAATTGATTATCAACCAAACTATTGATAGAGGCGGGAATGTTATTATTCCCAGTTTTGCTGTTGAACGGGCCCAAACCTTGATGTTTCTACTGTGGCAATTAAAAAAACAAAATAGAATTCCCGACATTCCTTATATTATTGATACACCGATGGGAATAAAAGTATTGGATGTGTTTAATGATAATCATCAATGGCATAAGTTGGCAGCGCATGAATGCGAAGAAATGTGTAGAATGTTCTCGATGATAACTGATTTTGAAGATTCAATCAGTGCAATTTATGATAAAAAACCAAAGGTTGTAATTGCGGCAAGCGGAATGATTACTGGCGGAAGAGTTTTGTCTTATTTAGAAAGATATATTGATAAACCAGAAAACACGGTCATGCTCGTTGGCTATCAAGCGGAAGGAACTCGAGGCAGAAAACTATTAGAAGGAGCTAAAGAAATCAAATTCTTCGGAAAATATTACCATGTTGAAGCTCAGGTAACTTTAGTGGAAGGTCTTTCTGCACATGGCGACCAGAATGACTTGCTTAGTTGGCTTAATAAATTAGAAAAAAAGCCTGCAAAAATATTTTTAGTACATGGTGAAAATGAGGCGGCAGACGCATTGCGAACAAAGATTTTTGACACATACGGATTTGATGCAACCGTTCCGCTTTTGGGTCAAGTTATTGAGATTTAATTCAATTAACAGATTTTTTGGATGCTAGTAATCAATAAAAAGTACCTTTGCACTATGAATTTCAAAAAATGCACAAGTATAATTATGGCTTTTTATCTGCTGATTTCTTCCAGCGGATTTGCTTTTAATGTGCATTATTGTGGTGATACGATTGCTTCAGTTTCCTCAGTTTTTAATACAGAAGAAACTTGTGTAATGGACGTTCATCCGGAGGAAAAATCGTGTTGTGCAGCTTCGTTAGAAAATCATGATGGTTGTTGTTCAGATGAAACAATTCAAGCCGATTTTGATGATGTAGTAATCAAACAATTGCAATTTGATTTCGATTATGTTTCTGTTTTACCAACATTTGAATTCCCATTTTATACAAATAGAGCAGCGTTAGTCAACAAGCAATTGTTCGATTATTACTGTGATGCAAATGCTCCGCCACTTTATCAATTGTATTCTCAATTTGTTTTTTACGACTGATTTTAGATTATACTGAATTTCAATTTAGTGAAAAAATTATGTTTAATTTAAAATCATTTTTAATGAAAAAACAACTTATAATTTCATTATTTTTATTGTTTTCTACAGTGCTTTTTTCTCAAGAAAAAGTAACCGGTAAAATAATATACGATAATAATCAACCGCTTCAAGGAGCAAATATTTATTGGCAAAACACACAAATCGGTGCTGTTTCAGATGACAAAGGAAATTTTTCGATTCCTTTTACTGCCGAAAATTCGGTTTTAGTAATCAGTTATGTAGGTTTTAAAACTATTTACTTAACAATTACTGAACCCAAATCAATTACTCAAAATTTAGAATTTGACACTACTTTAGATGAAGTAACGCTCACAAAATTGAAAAGCTCACTTCAAAGAAATCTTGGCTCTACAGCCAATGTACAAACCATGACTGCCAAGGAATTAACCAAGGCGGCGTGTTGTAACCTTTCGGAGAGTTTTGAAACGAACCCCAGTATTGATGTGAATTTTTCTGATGCAGTTTCCGGGACCAGACAAATCAGGATCCTAGGTCTAACCAGTCCTTATATTACCATGACAGAGGAAAATATTCTTGGATTAAGAGGCGGGTCACAATATTCCGGACTTTCATATATTCCTGGCCCTTGGGTTCATAGTATACAAATTACTAAAGGTGCCGGAAGCGTTATCAATGGCTATGAAAGTATTTCAGGGCAAATTAATTATGAGTTTTTAAAACCAGTTGAAGAACCTACCATTTTTATCAATGTTTTTGGAGCAATGGGCGGTCGTTATGAACTAAACACGCACTATCACACTATTTTAAACGAGCATTGGGCTACAGGTGTTTTGGTGCACGGTAATTTCCGTAATGAAAAAAACGATATGAATAAAGATGGATTCTTAGACAATCCATTAATGCGTCAAATTAATGTAATGAATCAATGGAAGTATGGTATTTGTGGAAAAAAAGGTATTTCTGCAGAATTCAAATGGCGTTTTTTTATTGATGAGAAACAATCTGGTCAAGTAGCGTTTGATCCAAGTATTCCTAGATCTGTCAATCCGTTTTGGGGTTCTGAAATTAATACGCGTCAGTTTTTAGCTAGTGCAAAAGTCGGGTATGTTTTTCCTGATATGGATTATCAAAGTATCGGTTTTCAAAACCAATTCACGGATTATCGTCAGGATGGATATTATGGCAATAGAGATTATTTTGTACGTCACCAAAGTTGGTACAGTAATCTGCTTTTTGCCACTATTATTAGTAATACATTACATAAATTTACCACGGGTGCTTCATTTCAGTGGGACCGATTTGAAGAATTATATCAATTTAATGATTTTTCTCGAACTGATATCGGTGCAGGTGCTTTTTTTGAATACAGTTACAATAATAATGATGATTTGAGTTATACGCTTGGGGGTAGAGCAGATTATAGCAACAGATTAGGAGCTTTTTTTACCCCTAGAGCACATATTAGATTTCAGCCGGCAGAACAAACAACCCTAAGAGCGTCAATAGGAAGAGGCAAAAGATTAGCCAATGTATTTATGGAAAATCAAAATTTATTTGCTTCCAATCGTACTTTTGTGTTACCCACTTTGCCTCAAGGGGATAATGGATTTTATAATTTGGATCCAGAAATCGCTTGGAATTATGGGCTGAGTTTTTTACAAAAATTTAAAATTCTCGGTAAAGATGCAGAGATTGGTTTAGACTTATATCGAACCGATTTTCAAAATCAGGTGGTGATTGATTTAGACGCTTCCACACAACAAGTAAATTTTTATAATCTAAACGGAAAGTCATTTGCCAAGAGTTTGCAATTGGATTTTAATATCACACCAGCAAAACATATGGAATGGAGGAATTCTTATAAATTTTATGATGTTCGAAACACTAACTCGATCGGATTAGATCAACGGGTATTGCAACCTAGACACCGATTTTTTACCAATTTGGCATATGAAACAAATACAAAGGATAATGGAAATCAATGGAAATTTGACGCCACCTATAATTGGTTAGGGAAACAGCGTATGCCGGTGTCAACCGGAAATCCGTCAGAATTTCAGTGGAATACTATGGCTCCAGCTTTTTTTACGCTAAATGCTCAGGTGACTAAAGTATTCAGTTCAAATTTTGAAATTTATGTTGGAGGTGAGAACATGAATAATTATCGCCAACCTAATGCCATTATTGCTGCGACAGACCCTTTTGGTGATTTTTTTGATAGTAGTATGATTTATGGTCCGGTATTTGGAGCGATGTATTATGCAGGATTGAGGTGGAGAATTAATTAATTATTTGTTCTAAATTATACCCACCGCAAGTACATTATTTTATAGTGTTCAGCGTTCTGAATGATAGTTCTCAGAAAAGTGCCAAATAGCAAAACACTTCAAAATAATTAATAAATAGTAATCACATAAATGAATATAAAAATGAAAAATATAATTGTAACACTAATGGTTTTAATGATAGGGGTTTCCCTAAATGCTCAGGAAAAGAAAAACAAAAATGCTAAATATGACATTGAAGTAAATGGTAATTGTGCGATGTGTAAAAAACGTATCGAAAAAGCAGCCTTGTCTGTCAAAGGAGTGAAGTCTGCCGTTTGGCATATCGATCACCAAGATTTGCATTTAGTTTTAGATGAGACTAAAACCACACTAGATCAAGTTCATGAAGCGGTGGCAAAAGTAGGTCACGATACAGAAAAAGTAAAAGCAACGGACGAAGCTTATAATGACTTACACGGCTGTTGTAAGTTTGAAAGGAAACAATAAATTTAAAAATGTCTTATGATTTGCAAAAAGTTAACCATGCTTTTGTTAGGTTTAATTTCAATTCATTCATTTTCTCAAAATCCTATGGAGGATCAAGCCAATTGGTTTGCATATGTAGGACAAATAAAAATGTCGGAAAAAGTTGGAATTCATGCAGAAGCACAATTTCGTTTAGATGATGAGTTGAAATTAAGTCGTCAAAATTTATTTCGGGTTGGGGCAGTTTATCATATTAATTCTAAAGTAAATTTAGCTGTAGGATATGGTTTCATTACAACATATAATCCAACTTTTGATGATTACTTTAATGAAAACAGAATATGGCAACAACTAATTTACAATCATAATTGGAAGGAAAATAAAAATTTAATGAATCATCGATTTCGACTTGAACAACGATTTGTAGATAGATTAGGAATTGAAAATGAAAACACTGATGTCGTCGCTACACATTATCAAAATAGATTTCGCTATTTAAATAGAAATTTGATTTATTTGATGAATTTTAAAAATTCCAATAATGCGTTGTATGGAGTTATTCAATCGGAAGTTTTCTTAAACATTGGAAAAAATAAAATCAATTCCAAATTGTTTGATCAGAACCGACTTTTCATCGGTTTAGGAATAAAATTTAAGGAACAAACCAGAATTGAGTTGGGTTATTTGAATCAGTATATCAACACAAGTGCGGGAAATGATATTATGAATCATACGGTTTCATTTTCAATTTTTCAGAATTTGAGTATTTAATAAAATAAAAATCCGCCACGAACAAATTCATGACGGATTATTTATAGTTGGATTGTAATTAGAAAGCTACATCATTCCCGGCATTCCGCCACCCATTGGCATTCCACCTCCGGCATTTTCTTCTTTAATATCGACTAAAGCACATTCGGTCGTTAAAATCATTCCGGCAACTGAAGCGGCATTTTCTAATGCTACACGAGTTACTTTCTTCGGGTCGATAATTCCAGCTTTTAGCATATCAACGTATTCATCAGTTTTAGCATTGTATCCAAAATTACCTTTTCCTTCGGCTACTTTTGCTACTACAACAGAACCTTCTAATCCTGCATTTTCAACTATGGTTCGCAATGGCGATTCCACCGCACGAGAAACAATTTGAATTCCGGTTGCTTCATCTGCATTGTCCGCTTTTAAAGATGCTAAGGCATTTTTGGCTCTTAATAATGCGACACCACCACCGGCAACAATCCCTTCTTCAACGGCTGCTCTAGTGGCGTGTAAAGCATCGTCAACACGGTCTTTTTTCTCTTTCATTTCTACTTCCGAAGCAGCCCCTACATAAAGAACCGCAACGCCACCGGCTAATTTTGCTAATCGCTCTTGTAATTTTTCACGGTCATAATCTGAGGTGGTTGTTTCCATTTGTGATTTGATTTGGTTGACACGATTTTTAATCATGTCACCATTTCCTGCTCCGTTCACTAGGGTAGTATTGTCTTTGTCGATAGTCACTTTTTCAGCAGTTCCCAACATTTCCAACGTTGCATTTTCCAATGTGTATCCACTTTCTTCAGCAATAACGGTTCCTCCAGTTAAAATAGCGATGTCTTCTAACATGGCTTTTCTTCTGTCGCCAAATCCCGGAGCTTTTACTGCTGCAATTTTTAAGGCTCCACGTAATTTGTTTACGACCAAGGTTGAAAGTGCTTCCCCATCAACATCTTCAGCAATAATTAAAAGTGGTTTTCCTGATTGTGCTACCGGTTCTAAAACAGGTAATAATTCTTTCAAGGAAGAAACTTTCTTATCATATAATAAAATGTATGGATTATCTAATTCTACATTCATTTTTTCAGGGTTCGTAACAAAGTACGGGGATAAATAACCTCTGTCAAACTGCATTCCTTCCACAACATCCACATAAGTATCTGTTCCTTTTGCTTCTTCAACTGTTATAACTCCTTCTTTACCTACCTTTCCAAATGCCGTAGCGATTAACTCACCAATTACTTCGTCATTATTTGCTGAAATAGAGGCAATTTGTTTGATTTTTTCTGTAGAACTGCCAACTTCTTTGGCTTGTTTGCCTAAATCAGCGACAATGGCTTCTACTGCTTTGTCAATTCCTCTTTTTAAATCCATTGGATTTGCACCCGCAGCTACGTTTTTCAAACCTTCTTTTACGATAGCTTGAGCTAAAACTGTAGCAGTAGTTGTTCCGTCACCGGCTAAATCGTTGGTTTTAGAAGCAACTTCTTTCACCATTTGAGCTCCCATATTTTCCAAAGGATCTTTTAATTCTACCTCTTTGGCAACCGTTACACCATCTTTAGTCACTGTTGGACCTCCGAATGATTTACTGATGGTTACATTACGTCCTTTTGGACCTAAAGTTACTTTTACTGCATTAGCTAATGCATCTACACCACGTTTTAAACCGTCACGTGCTTCTATATCAAATTTAATATCTTTTGCCATAATTTTATTCTTTATGCTATAGGATTTAAGCTTAATGCTTAAGTTTTAGCTGTTAAGTTTTTCTTTTAATTTGTAAATTTTACTTTTTTTATTATAATTATCTGATTGTCTAAACTTTCAAAAGTTTCATTAGAAATGTAATTCAAATCTCTTGATAATGTTAGAAGATATTCCGATTCGCTAGCAAAACCAAAAGCTATATTTTGAAAATGATTGAATTCTTTATCTGAGTCTCTTCCGCAACCTTCACTTATGTTTGTTGGAATTGAGGCCGATGCTCTTCTAATTTGACTCATAATTCCATAAATTTCTTCTTTCGGATAAGTTGAGGTTAATTGATAGATATCAAGTGTAAACTGGTGACTTAAATCCCAAATTTCGTAATTTTTGAAGTTTTTCATTTAATCATTGCTTTTTTTGACTAAGGCTTACTGCTTAAAGCTTATTGCTAAATTATTGCAAGGATGTCATCCTCACGCATGATTAGGAAATCTTTGCCTTCTAATTTTAAATCTGTTCCGGCATATTTGCCATATAGAACGGTGTCACCAACTTTTACGGTCATGGTATAATCTTTTTTGCCGTTTCCAACAGCGACAACTGTTCCTCGTTGAGGTTTCTCTTTAGCAGTGTCCGGAATAATAATTCCTGATGCAGTGGTTGTTTCGGCTGCTGCCGGTTCCACTAAAACGCGATCTGAAAGGGGTTTAATGTTTACTGACATAAATATTTATTTTTAATTTAATTAAATTTAATGCTTTACTATTAGTCAGAAATTATGCCAATTGCTAGTAACTGACATTTTTTCAGTGAATTCAAATAAAAGAGATTCAAAAAAAAATCCCGAGTTACCGGGATTTTTTCTATATAAATAAATAATATTATTCTGGTTTTGGTGTTGTTTCAGCCGGTGTCGATTCTACGGGTGCCGGAGTAGTAGCAGGTTTTGCTGCTTCTGTAGTAGCCGGTGCAGAACTTTTGTCAATTTTAACTGTTCCATCACCATCATTAAAAGCTAAACTTGAAAGCATAATTAATGCAATCAAGATAATGCCTAATGTCCAAGTGCTTTTATCTAAAAAATCGGTTGTTTTTTGAACGCCACCTATTTGTTGTGAACTGCCAAAAGTAGATGATAAACCGCCACCTTTAGGGTTTTGAACCATAATTACTACGATAAGTAAAAAACATACTACTGTTATTAATACTAAAAAAACTGAAAATCCCATTGCTATTGATTATTTTGTTGTAAAATTTTAATGTCTTTAATTCGGTCTGCAAAGAAAATACTTTTTTCCGGATATTTCAAAATTAATATTTCATAAGCTTGAATTGCTTTTGAAAATTTTTTTTGTTCTAAATAAACTCGAGCTAATGTTTCAGTCATTAAGTGTGTTGTATCACTAATTTCGATAGATTTCACTGGTGTTTCAACAACTTCTCGTGAAGGAGTTATTTTGGGATTTGTTTCAATAAACTTGTCAATAATTTCTAATTTCTTTTGTTTATCTGAAATATTTTCTGCTTTTTGATCTTCTTTTTCTATTGGTTTTGCCGAAAATAAAGGTTTTGTAACCTCAGTTTTTCTCTCAATTGGATTAATACTTGCTAATTGTAACCATTCCTGAAAAGAATGTTGCTCGTTTTGAGTAAACGAAATGGGTTTTCCAAGTTGTAATTTTTCTTCAGCAATTTGCTTGTCCTTTGTTATGTCAACAGAAATTACCTCATTTACTATTTCTACCGGTATTATTTTTTCTTCAAGTTCGCTATCATTTACATTAGTTTCTAGCTCTTCCACTTTTACAAATTCAATATCTGCAATTGGTTCAAATTCTATAGTCGGTAAAGTGGATTCTTCAAAATCCTGAATTTCAATGACGTTATTGGTTTCAGTGAAAATAGCATAACCAATATTGCTTTCAACAACTTCAATACCCATGAGTTGAGCCAATTTTTGCTCATAAATATCTTTTTCAATGATAGTAAATTCATCTGATGTAATGAAGTCAAATAAAACACTTCGATCAGTTGTGTGAGCAGCGGTTTGCTTTAATGCAAAGTTGTATTTATAACTGTCTTGGTTGTATAAGCCTTTTAAATATAAGGCACGAGCACTTTGAAAGAAAGGAAAATTGTCAACCACAGTTTCTAATGCCTTGGCTTGTTTTTCATTTACCGCATTCGGGTTATTGAGCAGATATGTGTATTCGGATAAATTCAAATTTTGTTATTGGTTAACTTTTAGATTTATATTCAAAGTTAGAAAAAATTAAAAATACCTGGCAATTTAAAACTAAAAACTACCATTTTGCTAAAGAGGCATTAAAAATATCTTGTGTAATGCGTTCAAAAATGTCATCTTTAGCAGCTTGTAAAGTGCTTCCAACCAGTTGACTACTTGCCGGATAATCATGAAAAAAAGTAAAAGGTTTTTCAAAATTATCTTCTTCTTTTTTTGTATTGGTAAACCGCACGTTGACGGTCATGGTTAAACGGTTTTGAGCTGTTTTTTGATCAGCAGTAGCTGTCATCGGAGAAATTCTAAAACCGGTAATTTCGCCTTCATAAATTAAATCTCCACCCGAATTTGTTAGACTTAAATTGGTTTGATTTTGAATCAAATCTTGTAATGCTAAGGTGAAATCTCGTTCTATTCCAGGTTCAATTAATTCGGCATTATTCTGAAAATAATTAACCTGAAATGTATTAGCATCAATTTTTCCTGTGCCGGTAAAATTATAATATTTGCAACCGTTTATGGAAAACAAAATAATTATCAATAAACAAAATTGAATGGAATTTTTCATATTTTTTTACAAATCAAACTGTTTAATTTTTCGGTATAATGTTCGTTCAGAAATTCCTAATTCATCCGCAGCCGCTTTACGTTTCCCTTTGTTTCTTTCTAAGGCTTTTTTGATGAGTTCAATTTCTTTTGCATCTAATCGCAATGTTTCTTCTTCTTCGACTGTTTCTGCAAATAAATAGTTTTGATCGTCGTCATCATCAAATTCAACTTGTTGTGAAAGATTTTGTGACGAAATAACATCAGTTCTGGGTTCTTCAAAGTCGATTTCGGTATCTTCTTTTTGACCGTAAATTTTTTGAATTAAATTTTTATTTGCTTCCTGTACTTTAGAACTGCCATTTTGCATCAGTTCTAACGTGAGTTTTTTCAAATCGTTTAAGTCACTTTTCATGTCGAAAAGCACTTTGTATAAAATTTCACGTTCATTACTAAAATCACTTTCAGATTTTTTATCCTTTACTAATGCCGGTAAATTAGAGACTTCCTGAGGTAAATAGGAATATAACGATTGATAAGAAATGTTTCTATTTGTTTCTAATACAGAGATTTGTTCTGCAATATTTCGTAACTGACGAATGTTTCCACTCCATCGGTATTTAAGCAATAAATCAACGGCATTGTCATCTAATTTAATGGCGGGCATTTTATATTTCTGAGCAAAATCAGCAGCAAATTTTCGAAATAATAAATGAATATCTTCTTTTCGTTCCCGTAAAGGGGGCAAAGGGATGTCAACCGTGCTCAATCGGTAAAATAAATCTTCACGGAATTTTCCTTTTTCAATGGCGGCAAACATATTTACGTTTGTAGCAGCTACTATACGAACATTTGTTTTTTGTACTTGAGAGGAACCGACTTTTATAAATTCACCATTTTCTAAAACGCGAAGTAATCGTACTTGAGTGGTTAAAGGTAATTCGCCTACTTCATCTAAAAAGATAGTTCCACCATCGGCTACTTCAAAATAGCCATCGCGTGCTCCTGTAGCACCGGTAAACGAGCCTTTTTCATGTCCGAATAACTCACTGTCTATAGTTCCTTCCGGAATAGCCCCGCAGTTTACGGCAATATATTTGCCATGCTTTCTGTGCGAGAGGGAATGTATGATTTTAGGAATACTTTCTTTTCCAACACCACTTTCTCCGGTAACTAATACTGAAATGTCGGTTGGAGCCACTTGAATAGCTTTTTCAATGGCACGATTTAGTTTCGGATCATTTCCGATAATTTCAAACCGTTGTTTTATTGCTTGTACGGATTCCATGTTTTATTTCAGGTTTCAAGTTTCAGGTTTCAAGTTTCAGGTTTCAAGTTTGAGGTTTCAAGTTTGAGGTTTCAAGTTTTGGTATTAACTTGAAACCTGAAACCTGAAACAAAAATTAATTCATCACTTCAGAATATCCAACCGCTTCACCAATCAAAGTTGCTGTTGTACAATCGTTTATTTTTACCAAAACAAAATCACCTACTTTGTAATTTTCTTTTGGAAAAACTGCCACTGTATTTTCAGAATTTCTTCCACTCCAATGAGCCGATGATTTTTTAGACTCTTTTTCAATTAAAATTTCAACTGTTTGACCTACAAATCGCTTTGTTCTCTCCAAAGATAATTCTTGTTGTAAATCAACAATTTCTTGTAATCGCCGTTTTTTTAATTCTTCAGGCACATCATCTTCCAGTTTTCTGGCGGCTAATGTTCCCGGTCTTTCAGAATAAGCAAACATATAACCGAAATCATATTTTACATATTTCATTAATGATAAAGTGTCTTGATGATCTTCTTCTGTTTCCGTCGGAAATCCGGTTATCATATCTTGTGAAATAGAACAATTTGGAATTATCATTTTAATCTTGTCAATCAAAGCAATATATTCTTCTCGGGTATGCTGACGATTCATAGCGGTCAAAATCCTTGTACTTCCGCTTTGAACGGGTAGGTGAATGTAGTTGCAGACATTGTAGTATTTTGCAATTACATGCAAAACTTCTTCATGCATATCTTGTGGATTTGAAGTAGAAAAACGAAAACGCATTTTAGGAAATTGTATAGCACACATTTCCAGTAATTGAGCAAAATCAACTGCGGTGGCTTTTTCCATAGCGGATGCCTTTTCATAATCTTTTTTCAGTCCGCCACCATACCAAAGGTAACTGTCAACATTTTGACCTAAAAGGCAAACTTCCTTAAATCCTTTACTCCATAAATCATTTATTTCTTGTAAAATACTTTGAGGTTCTCGACTACGTTCACGACCGCGAGTGAATGGTACTACACAAAACGTACACATATTATCGCAACCTCGTGTGATAGAAACAAAAGCGTTTACGCCATTACTATTGAGTCGAACTGGAGAAATATCACCATAAGTTTCATCTTTTGATAGAATTACATTGATAGCATCTCGGCCTTCTTCTACTTCCTTCAATAAATTAGGAATATCTTTGTAGGCATCTGGTCCAACAACCATGTCTACAATCTTTTCTTCTTCTAAAAACTGACTTTTTAATCGTTCCGCCATGCAACCCAACACGCCAACTTTCATGCTTGGGTTAATTTTTTTAACGGCATTGTATTTTTCCAATCGTTTGCGAATGGTTTGCTCTGCTTTATCCCGGATGGAACAAGTGTTGACTAAAACCAAATCAGCTTCTTCAAGATTTTGAGTTGTATTATATCCTTGTTCATTTAATATAGAAGCTACAATTTCACTGTCCGAAAAATTCATCGCACAACCGTAACTTTCTATAAATAGTTTTTTCTTATTGCTTTCTTTTTGTTCTAAAACTAAGCTTGTACCTTGCTTGTTTTCTTCAATTGTCTTCCCCATAATCAAATTTGTCTAAAATCTGTTAGCAAAGATAATACTAAAAATCAAAATCTGACAAGATGGCAGTTGTAGTTTAACAAAAATTTGATTGTATTGACGAGTTAAAATTTGGTTTTTATTTTTCAAAAATTAATAATTAAAAAAAAACCATACTTTTGTCACCAAACAAAAACGTACATGGCAAAGAATTTAGTAATCGTTGAGTCACCTGCAAAAGCAAAAACCATCGAAAAATTTTTGGGAAGTGATTTTCAGGTTGAGTCCAGTTATGGTCACATTGCCGACCTTCCTTCGAAAGAAATTGGAGTTGATGTCGAAAATGATTTTAGACCTAAATACGAAGTTTCTCCAGAAAAAAAGGCGTTGGTAAGCAAACTGAGAACATTAGCTAAAAGTGCTGAAATGGTTTGGTTAGCAAGTGATGAAGACCGCGAGGGAGAAGCTATTTCTTGGCATTTAGCCGAAGAATTAAAATTAGATCCAAAAAAAACTAAACGTATTGTTTTTCATGAAATTACTAAATCTGCCATTCAAAAAGCAATTGAAAATCCACGAGGAATAGATTATAATTTAGTTAATGCTCAACAGGCACGAAGAGTTTTAGATCGATTAGTAGGTTACGAATTGTCGCCTGTACTTTGGAAAAAAGTAAAAGGGGGACTTTCTGCCGGAAGAGTGCAATCTGTTTCTGTGAGACTTATTGTGGAACGGGAACGTGAAATTCAAGATTTTAAAGCCCTCGCATCCTATAGTGTTTCGGCTGAATTTTCAACTGAGGCAGGAAAAATAGTAAAAGCTAAGTTGTCCAAAAACTTCTCGACTAAAAAAGAAGCAGAGGATTTTCTTCAAAAAAATATTGGTTCTACTTATAAGTTGTCGGAATTAGAAACTAAACCAACTAAAAAAACACCTGCAGCTCCTTTCACAACTTCAACTTTGCAACAAGAAGCCGCTCGTAAATTATATTTACCGGTTGGAATTACGATGCAAATAGCTCAACGTTTATATGAAGCCGGACATATTACTTATATGAGAACGGATAGTGTGAACCTTTCTCAGGAAGCTATGGTTGCTGCACAGGCTGAAATTACACGTTCCTATGGAAAAGAATTCAGTAAGCCTAGAAACTTTACAAATAAATCCAAAGGAGCTCAAGAGGCACACGAAGCTATTCGTCCAACGGATATGTCGAAGCATACCTTAAACATTGACAGAGATCAAGCAAGGTTGTATGATTTAATTTGGAAAAGAACCTTGGCCTCTCAAATGAGTGATGCCGAATTGGAACGTACGAATGTTAAAATAGAAGCGAATTATCATTCCGAACATTTTTCTGCAACCGGAGAAGTAATCAAGTTTGAAGGTTTTTTAAAAGTTTATTTAGAAGGTAGCGACGATGACGAAGAAGAACAAGAAGGAATTTTGCCCGCCATGAAAGTGAATGAGAAATTGATAAATAATTCAATCACGGCAACAGAACGTTTTTCAAGACCGGGTGCTCGATATACAGAAGCTTCCTTAGTGAAGAAATTGGAAGAACTTGGTATTGGTCGTCCGTCAACCTATGCTCCAACTATTTCTACCATTATCAACAGAAATTATGTTGAAAAAGGTAATTTTGAAGGACAAGAACGAAAATACAACCAAATAACATTAAAAGGAAGTGACATTAAATCAGTAGTTCTTTCTGAAAATAGTGGGTCAGATAAAGGAAAATTAGTGCCAACAGATATTGGAATAATTGTAAATGACTTTTTGGTTAAAAATTTTGCTACCATTTTAGATTATAATTTTACTGCCAAAGTGGAACAGGATTTTGATGAAATTGCTATAGGAAATGAAGATTGGACAAAAATGATGCGTGATTTTTACAATCATTTTCATCCGAATGTATTAGATGTAGAAGAAAATGCGGATAGAGAAAGCGGAGAAAGAATTTTGGGTAATGATCCAAAAACAGGTAAACCGGTTTCTGTTCGTTTAGGTAAGTTTGGTCCAATGGCACAGATTGGTGATATCGATGATGAAAATAAACAATTTGCCAGTTTAGGGACAGAACAGAACATCGGAACGATTACTCTAGAAGATGCATTGAACTTGTTTTTGTTACCCAAAAATTTGGGTATATATAAAGGAGAAGAATTAGAAGTGAATAATGGTCGTTTCGGACCCTATGTTCGTTTCGGAAAAATATTTATTTCCTTGCCAAAAGGGGAAGACCCATTAGACGTCTCTTTGGAAAGAGCTCAAGAGTTAATTGATGAAAAAAATCAAGCTGATGCTCCTATTGGAACCTATGAAGGATTACCTATTCAAAAAGGAGTGGGGCGTTTCGGACCTTTTATTAAATGGAACGGGATGTTTATCAATGTAAGTAAAAAATACAATTTTGATAAATTAGCACAGACAGATTTAAATGAGTTGATTGAAGATAAACAACAAAAAGAAATTGATAAAGTAATCCATGATTGGAAAGCCGAAGGAATAAAGGTAGAGAAAGCACGTTGGGGTCGATCAATTATTACTAAAGGGAAAATAAAAATCGAATTGAGTAAAGACATTGATGCTGAAAAATTGACGTTGACGCAAGTTCATGAATTAATTGAGAAAAAATCTCCCGCCAAAAAAACATCAGCCAAAAAGACTGCGACTAAAAAGGCTGTAACCAAAAAGACAACAATTAAAAAGAGATAATTCATGGCATTTGATTTTTTAGAACCGGTTTCTGCTGTCGTTTTAGATTTTGTAAAAAAGCTGAACATGCAATCACTTGGTAAAAAAGTTGTTTTTCATACGAAAGAAGATTTTCCGGATTTGAATACTGCCAAAATTGCAATAATTGGTGTTTTGGATAACCGCGGTAATAGTAATGCTTTAAACGTAGATTTAGATTTTATTAGGAAAGAATTTTATGCTTTATTTTCAGGTAATTGGGAATCATCAATCATAGATTTAGGCGATATACCGCAAGGGAATACCCAAGAAGACACCTATTATGCAGTTGCCAAAATAGTTTCGGAATTAATTAAGAAACAAATTTTACCAATAATATTAGGTGGTTCTCAGGACTTGACTTATGCCATGTATAGAGGTTATGATCAGTTAGATCAAATGGTAAATTTGGTAGCAATAGATAGTAAATTTGATTTTGGAAAAGAGGAGGTATTAAACACTTCCGAATCTTTCCTCTCAAAAATTATCATTAATGAACCAACAAATTTATTTAATTACAGTAATGTAGGATTTCAAACCTATTTTAATTCGCAAGAAGAAATAGATTTAATTGAAAAATTATATTTTGATTGTTTTCGTTTAGGAGAAGTTTCAACAAGTCCAGCAATTGCAGAGCCGGTCTTTCGTGATTGTGATTTAGTTTCTTTAGATTTAACAGCTGTTAAATCATCAGATTCAGGAAATTTCAATATATTTACGCCGAATGGTTTTAATGGGAAAGAAATTTGTGCTTTATCCCGATATGCCGGATTAAGTGATAAGGTAACATCATTTGGGATTTTTAATCAGCATAATTCAAAAAATGAAAGTGTGTTAATCGCACAAATTATTTGGTATTTTATAGAAGGATACAATTATAGGTCTTTAGAATCTCCAAATCAAAATACTTTTTTAAAATATATAGTTCCTATCGATGATTTAGAACTTGTGTTTTTTAAAAGTCCTAAAACGGAAAGATGGTGGATTGAAATACCTTTTTTTACAAATTTTAATAATAAATTTAAAAAAAATGCGTTATTGCCATGTACACATGAAGATTATTTGCGAGCTTGCGACCAAGAAATTCCTGATAGATGGTGGAAAGTTCAAAGAAAGAACTTAATTTAAACGAAAGATAAGTATTACATATTTAATAAAAAAGCGCTTTTCGTCGATAATTTATGTATTTTATCGATTTTTTTCTTTTCAGATAATATGTTTCTTATTAGTTTTGACTAGAAAATAAAAAGTAGAAGAAATAATTGCATTTTAAAAAAATTATAAATAGGTTTACGGCCTTAAAAATTCGAGTATATGATAACCCAAATTTATATGAAGAAGTTTATCGCATTATCAACTATTTTAGTTGTATTGGTTAGTTGTGGTTCCAGCGACAAAGGAGAGCTTGTAGGAGTTCGAGGTAAAAAGTGGAATCCAGAGAAACCTTACGGAATGTCATTAATTCCTGGTGGTGCTTACATTATGGGAAAATCAGATGATGATCCCGCCAATGTGCAAGATGCACCAACTAAAACTGTAAGTGTTCGTTCATTCTTTATGGATGAAACAGAAATCACGAATAGTGAATACAGACAATACGTTGAATGGGTAAAAGATTCTGTTACCAGAATGAAATTAGCTGTTTTAGCTGATGAATTAGGGCAAACATCTGCTACTGCAGGCGAAAAAGGTGGTGGTAAAAAAGGTGGAGGAAGCATTGGGGATTATGCGTTTTCAGATGCAGATCCTGAAAAAATGACTCCTTATGACAAATACATGTATGAAAATTATTACAGTATTGGAACTGATGATAATCCTTATGAGGGAAGAAGATTGAACAGAAAAGTGAAATTAATTAATGAAACTTCAAAATATCCTGATGAATATTATGTTGAAGTAATGGATTCAATGTATTTACCGGTAGCTGAATCATTCAATGGTTTACGTACTATTGATGTAAACAAATTAGAATTCAGTTATTCCTGGATGGATATTCAAGCAGCGGCTAAAGCAAAAACTGGCAAAAGATCTGATTTTATAAGAAAAGAAAAAGTAAAAATATATCCTGATACAACTTCTTGGATTAAAGATTTTGCTTATTCTTATAATGAACCAATGCACAATGATTATTTCTGGCACCAGGCTTACGGTGATTATCCTGTAGTAGGTGTTTCTTGGAAACAAGCAAAAGCATTTTGTGCTTGGAGAACTTTAAATAAAAACATCTACATTAAATCAAAGAAAAAGAAACAAAATTATATTAATACCTTCCGTTTGCCAACTGAAGCGGAATGGGAATATGCTGCAAGAGGCGGTCTTCAATCAGCAACTTATCCATGGGGAAGCAATTATGCTAAAAATGACAGGGGTTGTTATTTAGCTAACTTCAAACCAAACAGAGGTGATTATGCTGCTGATGAAGCATTGTATACAGTAGAAGCAAAATCGTATGAGCCAAATAATTATAATTTATATAATATGGCCGGAAATGTTTCAGAATGGACAGATTCGTCTTATGATGCAGCATCTTATGAATATATGTCAACAATGAACCCAACGGTAGGTGATTCAAAAAACAAACGTAAAGTTATCCGTGGTGGTTCATGGAAAGATGTGGCTTACTTCCTTCAAGTGAGTACCAGAGATTATGAATATGCTGATTCTGCAAGAAGTTATATCGGATTCAGAACGGTTCAAGATTACATGGGAACTCAAGTCACCGGAAATGCGAAAAAATCCGGTAGAGCTAAATAATTAGAATTATTAACCAACTTTATATAATTAACTTAATCAACTAAAATTTATTATTATGGCAATTTTAAGTAAAAAAACAATGAATTTTGCTTATGGAATGGGAGCTGCGGTTGTAATCGTAGGTGCTTTATTCAAAATTATTCACTTTGAAATCGGGCCTTTAACAGGGAACGTAATGTTAACAATCGGTCTTGTTACTGAGGCTATTATTTTTGCATTATCTGCATTTGAACCGGTTGACCAAGAATTGGATTGGTCATTAGTATACCCTGAATTAGCTGGTGGCGAGGCTAAATCTAACAAATCTGTAAAAGAAGATGCTCAAGGTTTATTATCACAAAAATTAGATACTATGCTTAAAGAAGCTAAAGTTGACGGTGAATTAATGTCAAGTTTAGGAAACAGTATCAGAAATTTCGAATCTGCTGCTAAAGGAATTGCACCTACAGTTGATTCAATGGTAGGTCAGAAAAAATACAGCGAAGAATTGTCAATGGCTGCCGCTCAAATGGAATCATTGAACAGTTTATATAAAGTACAATTAGAAAGTGCTTCCAGAAATGCTGAAGCTAATAAAGAAATCGCTGATAATGCAGCAAAATTAAAAGATCAAATGCAAGCTATGACAGCAAATATTGCTTCGTTGAACAATGTTTACGGTGGTATGTTGTCTGCAATGGGAAATAGAGGATAATTAGTTTTATCAATTTAAAAACACTTAAAAACTAATTACAATGGCAGGAGGAAAATTAACCCCTAGACAAAAGATGATTAACCTGATGTACCTGGTTTTCATCGCTATGCTTGCACTTAATATGTCCAAAGAAGTTTTATCTGCTTTTGGATTATTTAATGAAAAGTTTGAAAAATCGAATATTTCAGCAGTTCAAACGAATCAACAAATCATGGATGCTTTAAATCAAAAAGCTACCGATGATGCCGCGAATTTCGCAGGTCCAAAGAAAATTGCTGATAAAGTAACCTCTTTAACAAAAACTTTTTATGATTATGTAGGAGGTTTAAAATCTACAATTACTGAAGGTGTTGAAATAGATGAAGAAACAGGTAAACTTCCTTACGAATCTATGGACAAAGCCGACGCAATTGACAACAATTGGTTTAAAGGTGACGACTATACCGATAAAGGTAAAGAAGTTGTAGCTACAATCAATAAGTATAGAGACGATATGAAAGCTGCTATAGGAACAGATAAAAAATATGCTCCAATTATTGCGGATTTAGAATCAAAATTTAGCACAGCTGACGTAAAAGACAAAGAAGGTATTACTAAACCGTTTTTGGATTATCATTATAGAGGATTCCCTGGAATTGCATCTTTAACTAAGTTAACAGCTATGCAATCTGATGCAAAAAATGCAGAGTCAAACGTATTGAATGCTTTAATTGGGAATACTGCTATCGCTCAATCTTCAATGAGTAAATACAAAGCTATTGTTGTTTTGGATAAGTCTGCTTTCTTTCAAGGAGAAACCGTAACAGGTCGTGTGGTATTGGGTCGTTATGACGAATCTACAGTTCCTACTAATGTTGTGGTAAACGGAAATAAAGTAAACATCGAGAAAGGTATGGCAATGATTAAGTTTGGTGCCGGTAGCATTGGAGAACAAAAAATCGGTGGTAAATTCACTTTTATGGAAGATGGTAAACCTATTGAAATTCCTATTGAAGGAAATTATGTGGTAGTTCCTCAACCAAAAGAAGCTACAATTTCTGCAGATAAAATGAATGTGGTTTACAGAGGGGTTGTTAACCCAATGACGATTTCATTCGCCGGTATTTCTGATAATAACGTAACTGCATCAGCTCCTGGTTTATCTAAAGCATCAGCTCCAGGTAAATATAATATGAGTCCTGGTCAAGGTACTGAAGCAATCATCAGTGTAACAGCAAAATTACCTGATGGAAAAACTGCTAATTCAAAGAAAACATTCCGTGTAAAAGGTATTCCTGCACCAGTAGGAGCTATCGGAGGGGAAATGTATACGGTAAAAGGTGCTAAATCTAGATTAGAAGTTTCTCAAGTAACTGCAAAATTACCTGATTTTGATTTTGATGTTAAACTAAACGTAACATCATTTACATTCAAAGTTCCCGGTCAAGCAGCAGTTATTGTTTCCGGAGACAGAGTAAATGCCCAGTGTAAAGCAGCTTTAGCAAGAGCAGGTAGAGGAGACGTAGTTACGATTTCTGATATCAAAACACAATTGGTGGGTTCTCCTATTATGTTGCCAAGAACCGCCCCAGTAATTTTTGAAATACAATAATTAGGTAAGATTTTCGTTATTTTCTTAATTAACCTACAAATTATACACAATGAAAATGAATAAAGTTATAGCGTGCATGTCGGTTTTGTTGATAACCCAAATGGGTATTGCACAATCCAATTTATTGAATGCTAAATCACCAAGTGAAATTGGCAAAAAAACCGTTGCTCAAGAAGAGAGTGATAACGACAAACCGCTTCAATACGGTTACGTGAATGATAGAGACGTATTAATGGGTAAAATGGTTTGGGAAATCATCGATTTAGATGAACGTGTAAATTTGCCACTTTATTTTCCTATTGATACAGCTAATATTGGAAAAGACAGACGTTCTTTATTTGATGTGTTTATTAAAGAAATCAAAAGCGGAAAAATTACTGAAGTATATTATGATGATTATTTTAATACCAAAAAATCATTAAAAGATATGGCATCTTCTTTTACTTACATTGATACAACCAATGCCGGTAGAGAAGAAATAAACACCTATTTTGATGATTATAAAGCCGGTAGAAAAGTATTAGATCTTCAGTACATTGACAAAAGAGAATTAAGTTCTATAGATGTATCAGGTTATAAAATTAAAGGATATTGGTATTTTGACAAACGACAAGGTGAAATGAAATACCGTTTATTAGGTATTTGTCCGGTATCTCCTGAGGCTCGTGAAATAGGTGTTGACAATCCGGATGTAATTGAATTATTCTGGGTTTATTTCCCTGCTACACGTGATGTTCTGCATGAATGGAAAGTTTTCAATAATGAAAATTCTGCCCAGTCAATGACATTTGATCATTTATTAAATTCACGCCGTTTTAGTGGTGTAATTTATAAAGAAGAGAATGTATACGGAGACAGACAAATTATGGAATACATGAAGGATAATGCCTTAAATCAACTTTTAGAATCTGAAAGAGTGAAAGAAAAAATCAGAGACTTTGAGCAAGATATGTGGAATTATTAATTCATAAAATAAAATACTATTAAAACTCTTACTTCACGGTAAGAGTTTTTTATTTTTGTACAATGAAAGATTATTTAATAGTTGGCTCCGGTTTAGCCGGAATTGCTTTTGCAGAATTTGCTATTCAAAACAATAAAACGATTACTGTTTTTGAAAATTATTCACAAAATTCCTCTCATGTTGCGGGTGGCTTATATAATCCTGTTATTCTTAAACGGTTTAGTGAAGTATGGAAAGCACAAGAGCAAATTTCATTAGCCCAAGATTTTTATGGTGTTTTGGAAGTTAAATTAAACACGCACCTTGATTTTAAAGTGCCAATTTATAGAAAGTTGTTTTCCATCGAGGAACAAAATAATTGGTTTGTTGCTACTGATAAACCAAATCTTGCTCCTTTTTTAGCTACGGAATTAAAGTACAATAAATACAACGGAATTGATTCTCCATTTGGTTTTGGCGAAGTTTTACAATCAGGATATGTTGATACTGCTTTATTACTAAATGAATATCAAAATTATTTGGCGAATCTTGGTTTTTTACTCAAAGAATCCTTTGTTTATGGTGATTTAGATGTACAAAATGAATTTATTGTCTATAAAAATGTAAGATACAAGCAGGTTGTCTTTGCGGAAGGATTTTGGATGCACGCTAATCCATTTTTTTCTAATTTACCACTTGATGGAACTAAAGGGGAATTATTAGTCATTAGAGCTCCTGAGTTGAAACTCGATGTAGTCATTAAATCATCCGTATTTATTTTGCCCATTGGAAACGATTTATATAAAGTAGGAGCAACTTATAATTGGGAAGATAAAACACCAACACCCACAGCAGCAGGAAGAAATGAATTATTAACTAATTTGAAGGCACTGGTACATTGCGATTTTGAAGTTGTTGACCATTTAGCCGGTGTTAGACCAACGGTGAAAGACAGAAGACCAATGGTAGGTACTCATCCAAAACACCCAAATCTCCATGTATTAAATGGATTAGGAACCCGAGGTGTAATGCTGGCACCGGCAATGGCTAAAGCGTTATTTGAAAATATTGAAAATCAAATTCCTTTGGAAAAAGAAATTGACATCAAAAGGTTTAAAAAAATTTGTTGGGATTAACGTTGCTTATTTTTCCAATCTTTATCGAAATGGATAAACAGGTTAATCCAAATATTTCTTGAAAGACGTAAAATAAGTGGATAAGTAAGAATTAAAGTAATTACAATAGCAATAAAAGAATCAATTAATCCTAATCCGATAAAAACATTTGAAATTATAAAGGCAGCAACACCAAAAGCTATACTCAATCCATAACTAACATACATCGCTCCGTAAAAAAAGGAAGGTTCCATTTTATATCGAGTGCCACAATGAGTACAAGTTTCATGCATATTAAATATTTTACTCACGATATATGGATTTTTTTCTAAATACATACTTTCTTCTTGGCATTTAGGACAACTTCCTGTTAAAATGCTATTCAATTTGGATCCTTTTTTTAACATTTGTAAAAATTTTATACAAAGGTATCTTTTTCACAAGTTAACCAATGTAACATTTGTAACAAAATTATGCTAAACATACACAATTTATCGGTTTCCTTTGGAGGAACATTTTTATTTGAAGAAGTAACCTTTCGTTTGGGTTCAGGAGACAGAGTTGGATTAGTGGGAAAAAATGGTGCTGGTAAATCAACTATGCTTAAAATTTTAGCAGGTGATTTTAAACCTGATTCTGGAAGTATCGCTACAGAGAAAGAAGTAAAGATGGGTTTTCTAAGGCAGGATATCGATTTTGAACTGGGAAGAACCGTATTAGAAGAAGCTTACCAAGCTTTTGAAGACATTAAGAAAACGGAAGTCAGAATAGATCAAATCAATCATCTATTGGCCACCCGTACAGATTATGAAAGTCAAACGTATTCTGAATTAATTGATGAATTGAGTGATGTTACGCATCATTTTGAAGTATTAGGTGGTTACAATTATGTGGGTGATACTGAGAAAATTCTGTTAGGTTTAGGTTTCAAAAGAGAGGAATTCAATAATCAAACGGATACTTTTTCAGGAGGTTGGCGGATGCGGATTGAATTAGCAAAACTGCTTTTACAATCCAACGATATTTTGCTTCTCGATGAGCCAACCAATCACTTAGATATTGAAAGTATAATTTGGTTAGAAGGGTTTCTTAGAAATTTTCCCGGAGTAGTGGTCATCGTTTCGCACGATAAAATGTTTTTAGATAATGTGACGAATCGAACCATCGAAATTTCGCTGGGAAAAGCATATGATTTCAATAAGTCTTATTCACAATATTTAGTTTTGCGAGAAGAAATTCGCGAAAAACAATTGGCAACTCAAAAAAATCAAGCTAAAAAAATTGAAGAGACTGAAAAGTTAATTGAAAAGTTTAGAGCGAAAGCTTCAAAAGCTTCCATGGCTCAATCGTTAATTAAAAAACTCGATAAAGTAGAGCGAATTGAAGTCGATGAAGACGATAATTCAGTAATGAATATTTCATTTCCTGTTTCGCAAACACCAGGAAGAGTAGTCATCGAAGCAGAAAATGTGACCAAAGCCTATGATGATAAAATCATTCTAAAAGATATTTCGTTGTTAGTAGAACGTGGTAGTAAAATTGCCTTCGTAGGTCAAAATGGTCAAGGAAAATCGACTTTTATCAAAGCCATTGTAAACGAATTCAAATACCAAGGGTCAATCAAATTAGGTCATAATGTGCAATTGGGTTATTTTGCCCAAAATCAGGCAGAATATTTAGACGGCGAAATTACGTTGTTGGAAACCATGGTGAATGCGGCAAAAGACAGTAATCGTTCTAAAGTCCGCGACATGTTAGGGTCATTTTTATTCCGCGGTGATGATGTGGAAAAAAAGGTAAAGGTCCTATCCGGTGGAGAACGAAACCGTTTGGCATTATGCAAATTATTGTTGCAACCCATTAATGTTTTATTGATGGATGAGCCAACCAATCACTTAGATATTAAATCAAAAAACGTTTTAAAGGCAGCCTTAAATAAATTTGAAGGAACGTTATTGTTGGTTTCACACGATAGGGATTTTTTACAAGGAATGGCAAATACGGTATATGAATTCAAAGACCAAAAAATCAGAGAATATTTAGGAGACATAAACTTTTTCTTAGAGCAACGTAACGCCATGAACATGCGTGAAATTGAAAAAAAAGATGTGGTAGCGAATTTAAATTCCAATAAGGAAAATAAAACGGTTTTGTATGAAGATCAAAAAAAGAATAAATCGCTTCAAAATCGCTTAAGTAAAATTGAAAGTCAAATCAAGCAACTGGAAATTGACATTCAAAATGATGATAAAGCATTGATGTCAAATTATGACAAACATATTGAAGACGCTAGTTTTTTTATGGCCTATAATAAAAAGAAACAGGAGTTGGATAAATTATTAGAGGATTGGGAAGTTATTCAGGGTGAAATAGATGCTTTAAACTAGTGGCAACATGATTCTTAAAAATTTACATTTGATTATTTCAGTGCTAATTGTTATTCCCGCAGCACTTTTTTACGGATTATTCCCAAATGAAACAGCACCGATTTTATTTGATTTTGAAGTTCAATCTACTGATTTAAAGAATGTGTTTCGAGCTATTTTGGGATTGTATTTGGCTTTTTCGACTTTTTGGATTATGGGAATACTAAAGCCTGATTTTTGGAAAATGGCCACACTTTCTAATTTTATATTTATGATTGGATTAGTAGCTGGTAGAATGTTGAGTATGATTTTGGATGGCATTCCTTCTCCGGCTTTTTCTTATGGTATTATTGGCGAATTGATTTTAGCGATTTTTGCCTTATATCAATACCGAAAATATAAAAATTCTATATAAACGGATTTCGCTCTTGCCAATCTGTTTTAGGTTCCAAATAACAGAATAACTGTTCCATTTTTTTGTTGATTAGCACATTTGAATGCTGCATAAATCCATACATTTCTAACGGTTTTGCACCAACAGAACTTTTGATTTCCAAAGCTGTTCGGGCAAAAACAATTTCTTTAAAGCCTTGGTTGATTGAATAGGCAATCATATCATACAGCATATTTAAATACAACATTTTTTCACGTTGAATTTTTTCATCATAACCCAAAAAATAGGTATCCATTTGGGTCCCGTTTTTAATTAAGGTATTGAATCCAATTAAGGAGCCATTTTCAAAATAACCATAAAATAAAAAATTGTCTTTCAGTTTTTCTTTCATAACCCGAAAGTGATTTTTGGCCAGGAAAAAAGTGTTAAACGGAGCATTTTGAGCGACATGATGATACAAGTCATAAATGGTTTCTTCCGAGGCGATGATATCCTTTAAATCCATTTTTTGTTTATGAATTCCTGTTGCTTTTTTACGACAGCGTTTGTATTGGTCTCTGTATTTTTTTGATAAGGAGGCAATATAATCATCAAAGGTATGCCAGTGGTCACAGGAGCAAAAAACCATATTAGGTTGGGTTGTAAAACGATAAAAAGATTGAAATTGCGGTGCAGAAAAATGAAGTTGCTCTTTTTCTTCAAAATCTTTTAGGGTTGTTAAATGCACACTGAGCCCTTTCTGTTTTAGTATTTTTTTGATTTCATCCATTGCTTGATAAAGTACTTCTGTTCCTTTAGCGGAATCAATTTTTTCTGAAAACAGATAAGCATTTTGACCGGACAACATGTTATTTCCAAGGAGTAAAACATGTGAACAAAAGTTTCTGAAGATTATATTCCGAAAAAATGTTTTAACACACTTGTCGCGTTCACCAAACGATTCCAACTTATTTAAATCTAAAAATTGAGATAAGGCTATACCAACCAAGTTTTTGTTTTCAAAAATACCAATAAAAAAACAGCTCATGTTTTGAGGAGCTGATTCTTCCAACACTTCTAAATAGAGGGTCGATAAAAATATATTCGAGGAAGCTAAGCTATTCCATTGGGATGGTAATTGCTTAGCCGATTCGTAAATGCTAAAAGTATACGCTGAATTCAAAGACAAATTGTTATAAAAATAAGTTGATAAAGTTAAAGTATGTTGAAAAAATAATAATCTTATTTAACTTTATATAAATATTTGATTATGATTTTAAGTACTGTTACACTTCAAAAAAAAATAAAGGAAATAAATCGTTGGGAATTTAAAGATAATAATTTGGAGAAATTGTATGTTTTTAAAGATTTCTTAGAAGCTTTAGCATTTATTGTTCAAATAGGGTGTCTTTCTGAAAAACAAAACCATCATGCTGAAATTTGGAATTTGTATAATAAAGTAACCCTCCGTTTATCAACTCATGATGCAGGAGGGGTTACTGATAAAGATATTAAATTAGCAGCGGCAATTGACAAGTTGGCTTAAACCCAACCACAAACAATGGCTCCCATAATAGTCATGCTAACGGTCCAATAACCGGCGTGAATAAAAATATATTTCCATGATTTTCGTTCAAACAAACCATTGATGGCTATCATCGGAAAAGCCAAAAACAATCCGGACATAAATCCGTGTAAAGCTCCATGCTTAAAGGTTCTGAATACGGTGCCATAATCAGCCATAAAAGCTGCATACGAAGGTTTTGCACTGTCAATGAAGTCAGGGCCACCAATCATTCCTAATGGACCAAATTGATGCACACATAAAACTTGTAAAATCATCGCAAGCAGGACAGAAAAAACAAAAGTTAACCCAAATATTTTGAGCATACTTCCTTTTTTTAATTCTTCCTCGGTTAAACCGGTTTCTTTCATCCAAGCATTTCCAAAAAGAACTGGACTATACCAAATTGAACCCACAACAAGTGTGGTTAGTGCTGCTACTAAAATAGCATAAAAATTCATTTCCATAAGTTAAAAAGTTATTGTTTAGTGTATCAAATGTAAAATATAAATGAATAACTTGTTTTTAAATTGGCAATAAAATGAATTTCAAAAAGTTAAAAGGATAAGTTTCCGGCAATTTCTTTTAAACTGATTTCGGTTTGTTTTGCCAACAATTCTGCATTGGTTAAACGAATTATCGCATTGGCATAATTCACTTGAGCAGTTCTGAATTCAACTGGAGATATAGTCCCAATTTTAAATTTGTCTAAAGTGATTTCTAAATTTTGACGGGCAATTTTTTCGTTCTTTTGTTCCATTTCCAATAAGGCTAAATTGGAAAGATACGATTGGTAAAAACCGGAAATTTGTGCATTAACCGCTAGCTTTTGTCTATCAATCTGCAATTGGGTATTTTCCAATTGAATTTTAGACGTTCGTTCATTTCGATTTTGATTGAATCCGTCAAATATATTGATAGAGGCTGTAAAACCATAATTAAAGTTTTGCCCGGAAGTCTGCGTTATGAATCCAAAAGGAGATTCAGATCGAATGAAATTATATCCTGTTGATAAACTCAAACTTGGGTATCTTGCTGCTTTTACTTGCTTAAGTTCGTATTCCTGAATCTTTTTATTGATGTATTGTATCTGTAATTCCGGATTTTGTTCTTGGGCTAATGCAAGCAAGTCGGTTAATTTTAATGTTTCATCAATTAAAATAACATCCGTTACCTTAAAATCTGTTTCTGAGGGGCGAACAAACAATTGATTCAAAGCGATTTTTGATATGGCATATTGCTCCTTTAACCTGATTTTTGCGGAAACATCTGCATTATAATCCACTTCGGCATTCAGCACTTCTAATTTTGAAGCTTTACCAATGGTGAATCGTGTTTGTGCTGTTTTTAATCGGAATTCGGAAACAGCGATAATACTGTCTAAACTTCTAATCAAATGTTGTTGATTGACCAAAATATAATAGGTGTCATATACTTCACTGACTTTTGTAAGCACGTTTAATTTTAATTCAGTTTCACCTAATTTTTGAATTTCTTTCAATTGGTTGTGCCGTGCAAACATGCTGAAACCATCAAAAATGGTCCACTCTAAGCCAACACCGTAAATTAGATTTAAATTTTTTGCTCCGTCAATTTCAATTTCGTTTCCGTTAGCTTGTGTTTGCTTGGTGTTTAAAATGGTGTTATTATTAGTAACAATTCCATTCACTCTTGGCAGCATTCCGGCATTTCCCAAGCTTACATTTTCTTCATTTATTTTAACTTCGTTTTTTGCTATACGAAGGTCAAAATTATTCTCTAAAGTAATGGCAATCGCTTCTTCTAAGGTTAGAACAGTTTGTCCAACAGCAAAAAAAGGAAGTCCTATTAGAAATATTATTATATATTTAAAATTTTTCATAAGTTCAAATTAAACAGACTCACGGTCAAATTGATCAGCTTGGTCTAATTCAGTCCGGTGTTTCTTTTCACGCGACCACATCAGGTAAATGGCAGGAATCACATAAAGGGTTAAAATTAACGAGAAAATAGTTCCTCCAACAACTACAATTCCCATTCCCATTCTACTCTGAGAAGCAGCCCCTAACGAAATGGCAATTGGCATCGCTCCTAAAGCTAAGGTCAAACTGGTCATCAAAATCGGTCGAAGGCGAGATTCAGAGGCTTGCATAACCGCTTCATATTTTGTTTTTCCTTGTTCGCGAAGTTGGTTGGCAAATTCAACAATTAAAATTCCGTTTTTGGTTACCAATCCAATCAGCATCACGGTTCCAATCTGGCTGAAAATATTCCACGTTTGTCCGAAAAGCCAAAGGGAGAATAAGGCTCCGGCAACAGCCATTGGTACAGTTAAAATGATAATAAACGGATCGATAAAACTTTCAAATTGACCGGCTAAGATTAAGAAAATTAATAATAATGCCAAACCAAAAGCAAACATGGTGTTGGAATTACTTTCCGCAAAATCACGTGATTCGCCTCCTAAGTCGGTTGTAAAGGTTTCGTCCAGCACTTTTTCTTTGATGCGTTCCATGGCTTCAATTCCGTCGCCAATACTTTTTCCCGGAGCTAAACCTGCCGAAACAGTTGCCGCCATATAGCGGTTATTGTGAAACAATTGAGGCGGACTGCTTTGCTCGTCAATGGTCACTACATTGTCTAATTGTATCAATTGACCGGTATTATTTCGAACAAAGATTGCTGCTAAATCCAATGGTTGGTCGCGGTCTTTTTTATCAAATTGTCCGATTACTTGGTATTGTTTTCCGTTCATTAAGAAATAACCAAAACGTTGCCCGCTTAACGATAATTGAATGCTTTGGGCAACATCGAGTACAGAAACACCCAATGATTCCGCTTTTTCGCGATTGATTGTAACATAGATTTCAGGTTTGTTGAATTTTAAGTTTACATCGGTAATTGAAAAAGTCGGTTCTTTAGAGGCTTCTTCCATGAATTCCGGAATTTTTTCCCTTAGCATTTCAAAGTTTTTCGCTTGAATGATAAACTGAACGGGTAATCCTCCTCGTCTGTTTACAGAAATCGTGGGTTGCTCGGAAACGGATGTTTTGGTGTCAGTAAAACCTTTGGTCAATTTTGTTAATCGGTCAGCAACTTCTTTTTGCGAAGCATCTCTATCTTCAGGATCAACTAAGGAAAGTCTGGCAAAACCTCTGTTAAGCGAACCAGCACTAAATCCGGGGGAAGTGACAATCAAACTTATTTTTTTCTCAGGAATGGAATCAGTTATCAATTGCGACAAGTCTTGCATAAAGCGATCCATGTAATCGTAAGTGGCGCCTTCTTGTCCGGTAACATTTACAAGTATCATACTTCGGTCATCATACGGAGCCGTTTCTTTTTGTAGAATGTTGTAAAACAAGACTGATAATCCCAAACAGATAATCAGAATTGGAAAACTCAACCATTTTCTCTTCATGAATTTACCCAACGAGTTGGCATAGCCTTTATTTAAATTTTCATAAAAAGGTTCGGTCATTTCGTAGAATTTCGAACGTTTTTGTTTCCCGCCTTTCATCAAATAAGCATTCAACATGGGTGTTAAACTCAAGGAAACAAAGGCCGATATTAAAACTGCCGCACCAATCACTATTCCAAACTCTCGGAATAATCTTCCCACAAAGCCTTCTAAAAATATGATGGGAAGAAATACTGCTGCAAGGGTAATGGAAATAGAAATTACAGCAAAGAAAATTTCATTGGAACCTTTGATGGCGGCTTCGATTGGCGACATGCCTTCTTCTACTTTCTTGAAAATGTTTTCGGTGACTACAATACCATCATCTACTACCAATCCGGTTGCTAAAACAATTGCCAACAAGGTAAGTACATTGATGGAAAAACCAAAAATGTACATAATGAAAAAAGTAGCAATTAAGGAAACGGGAATATCAATTAATGGACGAAAAGCAATGGCCCAATCTCTAAAGAAAAGATAGATTACTAAAGTTACCAAAAGTAAAGAAATAAATAAAGTTTCAGCTACTTCTAAAATAGCTTTTTTGATAAAAATGGTTGTATCAATCGCTACATTCAGTTCAAAATCTTTTGGTAAATCTTTTTTCAGTAATTCGTATTGTTTGTAGAATTCTTCTGAAATATCTAAATAATTGGTCCCCGGTTGTGGTGTAATGGCTAGTCCAATCATGGTTTGGCCGGAATCACTCAACCTGGTTTCCAGGTTTTCTGCTTCAAGGCTAGCTTTGGCAACATCCGACAAGCGAACAATTTTATCTTCTTCTGATTTTACAATGATGTTGTTAAAGTCTTGTTCAGTAGATAAATTACCAAGTGTTTTTACGGTTAATTCAGTATTGTTTCCTGTCAGCTTTCCAGAGGGTAATTCGACATTTTGTTTGTTCAATGCCGTTAGTACATCAGAAGCAGTGCAACCATAAGCAGAAAGTTTAATTGGGTCAATCCACAAACGCATGGCATATTTTCGCTCACCCCAAATCCGAACACTACTAACACCCGGTATGGTTTGCAAACGTTGTAAAATAACATTTTCAGCATAATCGGTAAGCTCCAAAACATTTTTATTTTCACTCTTCATGGTCATTGTCAGAATCGGGTCGGAGTCAGCATCAGCTTTTGAAACTACAGGTGGCGCAGTTAAATCTTGCGGCAAATTTCGAACGGCTTGCGAAACTTTATCACGCACATCATTGGCGGCTTCTTCAAGGTTTTTTCCCAGATTAAATTCGATGGAAATGACACTGGTGCCTTGTGCACTAGTAGAGGAAATGTTTCGAATCCCATCGATGGAATTAATTGCCTTTTCAAGTGGTTCCGTTATTTGCGATTCTATAATATCCGCGTTGGCACCCGTATAATTGGTTTGAACGGTAATTTGTGCCGGGTCAATGGAAGGAAACTCACGAACGCCCAAATAAGTGTAACCAATGATTCCAAAAAGGACAATCATCAGATTCATCACAATGGTTAAAACCGGTCGCTTGATGCTTAAGGTTGATAAACTCATGCGATTTAGTTTTTAGGTAGTGTTACGTTTAGTGGCGTTCCTTCTTTTAAAGCCATGATTCCGGATATGATGACCGTATCACCTGGTTTTAATCCGGCAGTGACTAGAATTTCTTTTTCTGTTCGAGCTTCTGTTTCTATAATTACTTCTTTAGCCATTCCTTTCGAAGAGATGAATACTTTTTTTCCGTTTTGAATCGGTATAATAGCCTCCGTTGGGACAAGTAAGGCATCGTTGATGTCATCCAAAGGCAAGGTGATATTAGCATAGGTGCCGGGAATTAATCTTCCTTGTTTGTTGTCTGCTAAAGCTCTTATTTGTAATGTTCTGGTGGATTGTTCAATGGCAGATTCCATAGCATAAATTTTACCCGAAAACTTTTCATTGGAACCGGAGGTTGTAAAACTTAAATCCGAATTTAGCTTCATTAATGTGGCATATTTTTCCGGAATGGAAAATGTTATTTTCACCTGTGCATTGTTCACCAGTTTTGCAATTAGTGTGGTTGGTGTTACATAAGTTCCGGGAGAAATAGACCGTAAACCGATTTTTCCGGAAAAAGGTGCTACAATCGAAGTTTTAGCAATTTGAGCTTGAATTAATTGGGTTTGTGCTTGCGTGGATTGTAATTCTGCTTTGGCAACATCATATTCTTCCTGACTTATGGCTTCCTTTTCTAAAAGTAATTTGGCTCTTCGTTCGTTTTCAGAAGCTAAGGATTGTCGGGTTTTGGCTTGCGACAATTGAGCTCTTAATTCGATATCGTTGACTTTGATTAACTGTTGTCCTTTGGTTACGCTTTGCCCTTCTTTAAAAAAAATACCTTTTACAACGCCTGAAACTTCACTGCGAAGTTCAATTTGTTCGTTAGCATCAATGGTACCTGACAAAGTTAATTCATTCGAAAATTTCTGAGGAGTTAAAACAAGACCTTTGACATTGGTAGCCATTTTTGGAGCGGCACTTTTGCTATTGTTTTTTTCGTTTTGTGATTTATTGCTTGTTATTCTATAAACTATTAACGCTAGTAATCCCATTGAAAGCAGAATTATAAAGATGTTTTTAAATTTCATAAGGTTATGCTTGTTTTTTGTGTTTGTAAAATTTATAGCTTACAAATTTACCTTTTCTAAAACCAAAGGTTTAGGGTTAATTGTTATTTAACAAAATATTTAGTTAATTTTTATAGTCTTATAAAGAGTGGGTTTTGTTTTTACTTAAATAGGTTTCTAAAAAACAGAAAGTACCTAGTGCAGTTTGTCGATAATTGTAAGTAAAAACTATAAAAAATTAATAAAAATATGTATTTCATCGATTATATATGTATTATAACGTAAAAGTAACTACATTTACTCCATCAAACCCAAATTTAATAAACTTATGAAAACAATTACTACTACATTCTTTGTGTTTTTCATTTCATTTCTCGCTTTAGCAGAGGTTTCTGTTGCTGAAAAAGAGGCTTTAGTTAAATTTTATCACGCAACAAATGGTAATCAATGGAAAAAAACATGGGATTTAAAAGCGGCTACTTCTACTTGGTATGGTGTGAAAATCAAAGACAACAAAGTAGTTGGTCTTGAATTGCCAAACAACAAATTAAAAGGCCAAATTCCTGCAGAAATTTCTAATTTAAAATATTTAGAAACTTTAGATTTATTTAAAAACGAATTAATGGGTAGTTTGCCGGCTTCAATAGGTGAATTACAGGCGTTGAAAACATTAAATGTTTCGTTCAATCGTTTAACCGGTTCAATTCCTGTAACGATAGGAAATGCAAAATCATTAAAAACGATTGTGTTATACATGAATTCTTTAACAGGTGGATTGCCAAATGAAATTGGGAATTTAGCTCAATTAGAAAATTTATCATTATATAACAATATGCTTGAAGGTGAATTGCCTAAATCATTATTTGGATTAAAAAATTTGAAAGTTTTAATGTTAAACAGCAATAACTTCTCTGGTAAATTAAGCTATGAAGTTGAAAATTTAAAAGCTCTTGAAAACTTAAGTTTATTTGAAAATAACTTTGTAGGACAAGTGCCTTTTGAGTTAGAGAATTTAAGCAAATTAAAAGAAATGAATATTTCCTATAACAAGTTCAATGGATTAATATCGTATACATTAGCTAAAAAAGATACTTTCCAAATGACGATGTTAAACGAAAAAGGATTAGCGGTTCGTTTACCGTTGGTTACTGACAATACTGGAGTAGTAGGTACTCCGGATTAATTTCCAATACAAATACCAATAACCCAAAAAAAAACTTACGATCCCCAAATTGTGAGTTTTTTTTTGGTTTAAAGTATTGTTTAAGATTATACATTGGTATAGTTTTTCTTTTAAATGTAATCCTTTTTAATACCACGAAATACACAAATTTGTAAAATAAATTCGTGTATTTTGTGGTAATAAATTTTAGTGATAACCAAACCGTTGAATTCAAGTTCATAGTGGTTTATTTCCAAAAGAAAGCATACAAGAATACTAAAACAATCATGATGGCAAAGGCACTGATGTTAAAAGTAGAACTTGTTTTAAAGGTTTCTCTGCGTAATTCAAATCCTTTGGTATCATCAACGCCTTTATTTTGATTCCAGCTTATTAAAGCAATAATAGCCATGGTTAGTAAAGTGGTATAGCCCATTTGATCCAAGAAAGGGACACTAGGGAAAATATTTTCCAACGCAGTACCTTCAGCCCAACCTTTCGGCCCAACTTTAAAGAACATTGCAATAGGAATGGAAACTAAAGCCCCCCAAATAGCAGCTTTATTAGTCGTTTTTTTCCAGAACAGTCCTAATAGGAAGATGGCTAATATGCCCGGACTCACTACGCCGGTATATTCCTGTATAAACTGGAACGCTTGGTTAATTCCACCTAGCAGCGGGGCAACGATTGCTCCAATCAGTAAAGCTATCGCAGAAGTTATTCGGCCTACTCGGACAGTCGTTTTATCATCTGAATTTTTATTGAAGTACTGTTTGTAAATATCCATCGTAAAAATCGTTGAAGTTGAATTTAACATGGAGGCTAAAGAAGAAACAATTGCAGCAGTCAAAGCCACAAAAGCTAATCCTTTCAGACCGGAAGGTAAAAACTGAATCAACCACGGATAAGCTTTATCTGCAGCAGCATCACTAGGAATATTGATTAAACCATCTGCTCCTAATCGGGCTAACATTTCCGCATCATTTACTATCACATAAGCGGCAATTCCCGGAATTACCACGATAAATGGAATTAATAATTTCAAAAAGGCAGCTAATAATATCCCTTTTTGAGCTTCTTTTAAGGATTTTGCCGCCAATGCTCGTTGGATAATATATTGGTTAAAACCCCAATAATATAAATTAGCTACCCACATTCCTCCTATTAAAACCCCAATACCAGGTAAATTTAAATACTCCGGGTTGGACTCATCTAAAATCATCGAGAATTTGGTAGGAGCTTTATCATAAATAATTCCCAATCCTTCCATCATACCTTGCCCGTCTGAAACAGTATTTAAGGCGAGGTAAGTGGTTGCTAATCCACCAAAAATTAAAAAAACAACTTGAATGGCATCTGTCCAAGCAATAGAAGCTAAACCTCCATAAATGGAATAAGCCGCTGCAAAAAGCGACAGGCCAATGATTGCCCACATCATCTCGACACCCATTATCGTATTCATCGCTAAGGCTCCCAAATATAATACGGAAGTGATGTTGACAAAAACATATAAAGCGACCCAAAACACTGCCAAAATAGTTTTTAAATTAGTAGAAAACCGTTTTTCCACAAACTCCGGAATGGTATAAATTCCTTTTTCAATGAATATTGGCAGGAAATATTTCCCTATAATGATTAAGGTTATAGCAGCCATCCACTCATAAGAAGAAATGGCAAGACCTACTGCAAATCCTGAACCCGACATGCCGATAAATTGTTCCGCAGAAATATTGGCAGCAATTAACGAAGTTCCAATAGCCCACCAAGGCAGCGATTTACTGGCTAAAAAATAATCTTCTGCATTTTTTTGATACCCTTTTTTGCTTCGGGACATGTACAATCCTACACCCAAAATTAAAAGTGCGTAAGCAATAAAAATATAATAGTCTAAGGTAACAAAACCTGTATTCATAGGAAATGGATTAGTGTTATTGTTTTAATTTATAATGCAAGGTAGGCAAGTCTCTCAAAATGGCTGCACTTTTTTCAGGCGAAATATCACGTTGGGCTTCACCCATCATTTCATAGCCCACCATGAATTTTTTAACGGTGGCACTTCGTAACAATGGCGGATAAAAATGCATGTGAAAATGCCATTCCGGATGAGCTGTTCGGTCAGTTGGAGCTTGATGAATTCCGGAAGAATAGGGAAAGGAGGTTTCAAAAAGATTATCATATTTAACCGTAATTCCTTTTATTATTTCAGCAAAAGAGACTGTCTCCTCTTTTGTCATCCCAATGATACTAACAAAATGCCTTTTGCTGATAATCATGGTTTCATAAGGCCAAATCGCCCAAAAGGGTACGACAACTGCAAAATGTTCATTTTCTATTACGATTCTTTCTTTCAATTTTAATTCTTCTTCTATATAATCTTTCAACAAGCTTTTTTTGATGGCATCAAAGTATTTCTGTAAACTTTTTTGTGTTTTTTCTATTTGGGTGGGTAAGGAGGATTGTGCCCAAATTTGTCCATGCGGATGTGGATTACTACAGCCCATCACAGCACCTTTGTTTTCAAAAATCTGGACATAATTGATAAATTCATGATTGCCCAATTCAAGATATTGCTCTTTCCAAGTTTGAATCACTTTTGTAATATCAGTAACTTCCATTTCCGGAATGGTCAAATTATGTTGGGTTGAAAAACAAACCACTTTATTGATACCTCTTTCGGGTTTCAGTTGAAATAAGGGGGATTTTGAAGGGTCATCATTAAAAACTTCTTCTTGTAACAAGGCGGCAAAATCATTTTCAAACACAAAACAATCCGTATAATGAGGGTTCTTGGTTCCGTTTGAACGTTCATTTCCCGGACACAAATAACAATTGGGGTCATAGGCCGGTAATTCTTCCGAATGACTTTTTTCTTTTTGTCCTTGCCAAGGGCGTTTGGTACGGTGTGGCGATACCAAAACCCATTCCTCTATCAAAGGGTTGAACCGACGGTGGGGATGTTCGTTTGTGTTGAAAGTTTCCATAGTATGGTGTTCAAGAAATCAATAAAAAGACGATCAATTTATGGACGGCTCTATTATTTTATATATTAGTTGTTCCTTTTGAAATTTTTACTTTATAAGCAGAAAGTGTAAGCCCAAATTCTTTTAAATAAGCTTCTGAAATTTTAGTAATTAATGCTTCTTCTGTTTCTTTTTCTACTAAATTAAGGGAACACCCGCCAAATCCTCCACCCATCATTCTGGCACCTAAAACCGATTTTTCATGGCGAACCGACGCAACTAAAAAATCAATTTCTTCACAACTGACCTCATATTCTTTAGATAATCCATCGTGGGTTTCATACATCAATTGACCCAATTTTTCGAAATCATTTGTATCTAAAGCAGCAACCGCTTCATTCACTCGTCTAATTTCGTTTACTACAAAATGACAGCGTTTAAAGAGAATTTCACCTAATTCATCCCTCAGTTTTTCCAATTGATTTTCAGTACAATCTCTAAAACTTTTAACCAATGGAAATTGATTTTTAATGATAGCTAAACCTTTCTCCACTTCTTGTCTTCGGGTATTATAGCCGGAGGTGAGATGGGTATGTTTGACATTGCTGTCCAATAAAAGTAGTGAATATTTTTTAAAATCTGCCTTGTGATATTCATAGTCTAAGGTTGTACAGTCTAATTTGATGACCTTGTTTTTCTTCCCAAAAACACTTGCAAATTGATCCATAATGCCACATTTCACGCCAACAAAGGTTTGCTCTGACTTTTGGCCTATTTTAGCCAAATCTTCTTTGATTAAATGGAAAGAGAATAGTTTGTTTAAGGCATAACCAAATCCGCATTCTAGTGCAGCGGAAGAGGATAGTCCAGCTCCCATTGGGATAGTGCTGCTGAATACGATAGTAAAACCTTCTAAAGGCAAACCACGTTGTTTCAATTGTTGTAAAACACCTAGAATATAATTAACCCATATTTTGTCAATAGGTTTCAAATCGTCTTTCCAATTGAATTTATAAGACTCGTTTAAATCTTTAGCAACAAGGGTACATTCATCAGAATTTGATTTGGAAACAGCAAAACAAATGTATTTGTTGATGGCTGCCGGTAACACAAATCCATCATTATAATCAACATGCTCACCAATAATATTGATTCTACCCGGCGACAGAAACATGGCTTCGGGTTCGTGCTGAAAAATGGTTTTAAAATGTTCCGAAGTCGAGTCAATTAATTTTTTTTTCATTTTGATGAAAGAGATATCATTTAGGATTTTACTAGGTTTAGCATTGCTGAAGCAGCTTGTAACCCGTTTGATTTGGCTTCAAATTTTACAGTCCCTACTGTTTTTCCCGCTTGAATAATTACTTGGCATTTCCCGTTGAAAGCACTTCTTTGCCAAGCACCTTCCCGGCATTTATCCGGCTCATGTGAACTGGGATCACCATTGCCAACACCAATTATTTTAGCATCGCCGGAGAAATAAAATTTAACCATGTTGTCCGCATAAGGAACCTCGCGTCCTTTTTCATCCGTAATCGAAATGTTGAGTACAGTTGCATCTTTTCCATCAGCCGTTAAAATAGTTTTATCAGATGAAAGCACCACAGCATAAGCATTTCCGGTGGTTTCAACTTTTGAGGTTATTTTTTTTCCTTTTTTATAACCCACAGCTTCTAAAGTGCCGGGTTCATAGGTCACTTGCCATTCTAAATGACTGTTTCGGGGCATTGTCTTTTTACCCAAACTTTTGCCATTCAAAATGAGTTCTACGTCATCGGCATTTGAATTTACCCAAACATCAATTGGTTTCCCCACTTTTTCAGGCCAATTCCAATGGGGTGAAATGTGTAATACATCTTTTGTTGTCCACCAACTTTGGTAATAATAATAGATGTTTTTTGGAAAACCACAGACATCTAAAATTCCAAAATGCGAACTGATATTTGGCCATCTATAGGGAGTTGGTTCACCACGATAATCAAATCCTGTCCATACAAATCCACCCAGCCAATACTTGTTTTCGGCAGCTAATTTCCACCAGGTTTCTGCCTTGCTTGCCCACCACGGATGGGTAATGTCCTGATCAGGCACATAAGCCCTAATCTCATCTTTTTCATAGATGCCTCGGGTAGTAACAGTGCTCCCCATTTCAGTTCCCAGCAAGGGTTGATTGGGGTGATCACGGTGATAATCAGCAACGGCATATTCGCGATAATTGAATCCGCGAATGGGAATAACCTCGTTTACCCCTTTAAAATCATTGGCCATATCGGCAGCGTAAGTGCTTGTTCTTGTGGGGTCTAACTCTTCTTGAATGGCTAAAAGTGTTTGTGCAATCTTTTTGCCGTAATCGTTTCCTTGAATATTTTGTTCTTCATTTCCAATGGACCATAAAAATACCGACGGATGATTTCTATCGCGTTTTAGTATGCGTTTGAATTGGTCTATATATTCTGAACTGCTGTTTAATAAACGTTGTTCATCGACCACTAACATTCCTAAACTGTCACAAGCTTCTAAAAGCTCTGGAGTTGGAGCATTATGACTGGCTCGGTAGGCATTAGAACCCATTTCTTTCAATAACTTGATTCGGTAATACTGCATATAATCCGGTAAGGCACTCCCTATTCCGGCATGGTCCTGATGGTTATTGGTGCCTTGGATTTTTAAATGGATACCATTGAGAAAAAATCCTTCTTTTGCATCAAATTTTACCGTTCTTATTCCGAAACGCGTTTTAGTTTGATGTACATTTTGGTTATCTGATTTTACAACTGAAATTACTCTATACAAATAAGGATCTTCTAGTGACCAAAGGCGGACATTGTTTAAATTTATTTTCTGTTTTACCGTAATGTCTTTATGGATTCCTAACGTGATTTTTTGTTCTGCTGTTTTAGCTAAAACTTTACCGTTTCTATCCGTAATATAGGCGTAAACCAAACCACCGGTAGTTTTTAAATGATTATTTTTAATAGTGGTTTCAATAGTTACAATGGCATTTTTGCCCTTTATTTCTGAATGTACAAAAACACCATCCTGTGGAATGAAAATTTTATTGGTAATGTTCAACCAAACGTGTCTGTAAATGCCGGCACCTTCATAAAACCAACCTTCATATTGCGTGGCATCCACACGAACAACAAGTACATTGTCGCCTTCAAAATTGACATAGTCCGTCACGTCATAGGAATTACCAACGTAACCGCTAAAATTTGTGCCAACATAAAAACCATTCAACCAAATTTCAGCATTTCTGTAAATACCATCAAATTGAATTTCAAAACGTTTATTGCTTTTTGCTTTGTCTACCGTAAAATGTTTTCTATACCAACCAATGCTGGTTTCAGGATAAGCACCACCCACAGGTTTGTAGCCATGACTGTCCATTTCAACTTGCTCAGATTTCACAAAGGGTAATTCCACCACCCAATCATGTGGGACATTGACTTTTGTCCAAGCGGTATCTACAAATTTTGGGTTAACAATGGTAGTGGCAAATACGTTTGATTTGTGAAGTAAAGCGGTTTTACTGTAATCAAAATCTTTTTCAGGATTGACCGCATGACCAAAATGGAATTTCCAATTGTCATCTAAACTAATTTTTTCTTGGGCTTTCCCCTCAAAGGAAAAGATAACGAAGCTATATAGTGCTAGTAATTTACCGAGTGATTGAAATAAATTTTTAAGCATAGTTTTATTCTTTAAAAGCATCTAATGCCGGAGAGGGTTTTCCGTCCGCTTGCCAAGCACTTAAACTGTAATGACTCCAACTTTTTTCACCTTGTGGCTCCCAATACAAGACACCTATACCTTTGTTGTTAGGTATATTTTTGACCGCTTTGATGGTGGCTTCTAATAATTCTTTGGTGTTTTGCACTTTGTCATATTCACCGCCAACTTCAACAACCATCACTTCTTTGTTGTAACGGGTGACCATATCGTTTAAGTTGAATGCTAAATTAGCAATGGTTTCGGTGTAATCTTTTTTTATCCAAAACGGATAATAGGAAAGTCCAATCACATCATATTTTACGTTTTGAGCGATAGCATTGTCAAAAAAGGTTCTGAATTTTGCATTGTTATCTCCCTCGTCTAAATGAACAATCACTTTAATCGACTTGTCCACAGCTTTTACAGCATCGTATCCTTTGTTTAGCAAAATACCCAACTGTTTCCAATTGTCAGTGCTTCCGTCAGGCCAAAGCATGCCTCCGGGAATTTCGTTACCTACTTGAACCCACTCGGTTTTTACTTTTGCTTTTTTTAAAGCGGTCATCACGTCAAACGTATGGTTATAAACTGCTTGGGCTAATTGATCAAAAGGTAACATGGCCCAAGCTGCCGGTTTGTTTTGTTTGGCAGGGTCAGCCCAAGAATCGCTGTAATGAAAATCAATCATAATGCGAAATCCCATTTTTTGAGCCCGTAAAGCAAAGGCAACGGTTTCGTCTTTGCTGCAATGTCCACTGGCTTTGTCGTCATTAGGATTGACAAAAACCCGAAGGCGAACGGTATTCATACCGCGTTCTTTCAACAATTGTAAACAATCTTTTTTGGAACCGTCAACATCATAAAATTGATAGCCGGTAGCTTCCATTTGGGGTAACCAACTTACGTCAGCTCCTTTTGAAAAGGCTTGTCCGAAATTTAATGTTGAATGGAATAAAATTAAAAATAAGGGCAGAAAATAAAAGGTCTTTTTCATGATTAATCTTTCTTAAAGGCAGCCATGGCTGGCACTGCTTTGTTTGTAAAATCCCATAAGGCTTGGTTTTCAAAGGGCGAACCATTGGTAGATTCATTGCCTCTAAAAGCAACCCATTCGGTTCCCCAATAAGCAAAACCTATTCCGCTTGTTGTTTCCTTCACTAGTGATTTAACGGCTAAAAGGAAATTTTTTTGCCCCTCAGGTGTAGCAGGATAGGCCGGAATTAATTGGTTTTCTAGACCAACAAGGTTATTGGTCCAATCATTCCAAGTTAGCGTAAACGGATAAGCTGTTTCAGCGATGATTACCTTTTTGTTATAGGTTTGCCCTAACGAATTTATAGTGCTTTTTAAATCCGGTAAACTTTTTCCATGCCAAACAGGGTAAAAGGACAATCCGATATAATCATAATCAACCGAAGTCATTTTGTTGTAAAACCAAGTCGCTCCACTGCCGATTCCGGCATAATGCAACATGATTTTTGTGGTTGGTGATTGCGAACGAATTCGGGAACTAATGGTAGAAAGCAATTCTAAACACTGACTTTCATTGTTGATTAAATGACCTTTTGGCCATAACAGCCCACTGTTGATTTCATTTCCTATTTGGAAGATATCCGGTTGAATCTCTGTTAAAATGGTTGTGGTATAATCTGATGCAGCTGTTTTCAAATCTGCAAAAGACAAGTTTTGCCAGGCAACAGGAGTAGTTTGATTACCGGGATCAGCCCACGTATCGGAATAATGTACGGTCAACCATACTTTCATGCCGGCTTGTTTTACCCGTTGAGCAAACGCTTTCACTTCGTTAAATCCGGAATGAGCATCGGCAGGATTTTTCCAAAGACGAATTCTAATGGTATTACAGCCTGTATTTTTTAGGGTGGTCAAAGCTATTTCAGGCTGATTGTCGGCATTGTAATAAACAGTGTTTTCACTTTCAATCAAAGGAAGATAAGACATATCTGCCGCTCGGATAAAATTGTCTTCCACCACCTGTTCTATCGGTGTTTTTGAGTCGTCTTCTGAACAACTTCCTAAGAAGAAGGTCGTCAAAAGGACAGTAAAAAGGGTTAGTACATTTTTCATGGTGTTTTTTTATAATGTTTCAAAAGCAAAAATAGTTTGATGATGATAGTGTTTTCCTTTTTTTAAAACGGCAGAAGGGAAGTTTTTATGATTTGGAGCATCGGGATAATTTTGTGTTTCAAAGCAAATACCACTTTCAGGATGATAAGCCACCGCCTCTTTTCCTTTGATTTGCCCAAAACAATTGCCGCCAACATAGATATGAACCGCCGGTTGATCGGTTAGAACAGTCATTTTTAAGTTATGCTGCTCACTGGTTAACACGGCCGCCACTTTTTGATTTTCAGTTAACGGGAAGGTATTGTCAATGGCGATCGGAACTTTTTTGGCATTTGAAAAATCAAAGGCACCTTTTTTTAAATCCATCAAAAGACCACTGGGAATATTTTCTTCATCAGTTGTTAAGACAGAAGTGGAATGAATGATTAAATCTTGGTTGGTTACATTTCCTTGATGACCGTCTAAATTAAAATAACTGTGTTGGGTTAGATTCAATAGGGTATCTTCTGTGCTATGAGCATGAAATTCCACAATTACCTGATTGGATTCGGTAAGCATATAGGTCACTTCAGCCATTAGGATTCCGGGATAATTTTCTTCTAAATGTAAACTGATGTATTCTAAAGTGATGGAAGGATAGTCTCCTTCGCTGATTTTTTTAACTTTCCAAAATTGTTGACTGAAACCTTTAACACCACCATGCAATTGATGGACACCGTGATTCTTCGTTAAGTTGATTTCTTTTCCGTTTAAGGAAAAAGTAGCCTGGTTTATTCTTCCCGCAAATCGTCCGATAACGGCACCAAAATAGGGAGCATTGGGCAAATCATAGGAGGCAATGTAATCGGCTAAGGAGTCAAAACCCAATACCACATCAATCTTTTCCTGATTTGACAACGGGAATTTCAACGAGGTAATGGTCCCTCCATAATTGATAACCGACAATTCCATGCCGTTTTTATTCTGTAAGGTATAACATAAAACCTCTTTCCCGTCCGGAAGGATTCCGAAAGAGTTGACATTTTTTGGGTGATCAATTTGTGAAAAATGCATTTTTTAGATGATTTTAGTACTAATGTGTCATCAAATGTAGGAAACAAAAAATAAAAACCATACCGGTACCTACCGGTTTTTGATTATCTTGCCACCAGTTTTTAGTAAATGGATTTTTTATGAAGCTAATTTCTGTAGAGAATCATTCCGGCGTTCCAAAATATAAACAGATTATTGCATCCGTCGAGGCGGCAATTGCCGAAAAGCGTTTACAAAAAGGAGACAAGTTACCATCTGTAAACAAAGTGAGTATAGAATTTTCAATTTCCCGCGATACGGTTTTACTCGCGTATGAAGAATTAAAAAAAAGGGGAATTGTTTTTGCCATTCTCGGTAAAGGCTATTATATAAAAAGCGTGGATTTTAGTTTTGAACAACGTTTTTTTGTGCTTTTTGATGAGTTGAATGCGTTTAAGGAAGATTTGTATACTTCTATTTTGGAATCCATTGATAACAAAGCCCTGATTGATATTTTCTTCCATCATTTTAATTTGAAAATGTTCCGAAAACTGATTAATGAAAGTAATGGGAATTATTCAAAATACATTATCATGCCTACCAATTTAGTGGGTGCGGCGAACTTAATCAAAACATTGCCTAAAAATGATGTCTATATTTTAGACCAAACCAATGAAGAATTAATCGAGTATCCTTCTGTTTATCAAAATTTTGTAAAAGACATGTACAGGGCTTTAGCAGAAGCCAAAAACAAGTTAGTGAAATACCAAAAAATGGTTTTGATTTTCCCCGGATTTAAAGAGCCGTTAGGGATGGTGGAAGGGTTTTTAAATTTCTGTCAGGAATATCATTTCGTGCATGAAGTAATTCGGGATTTTGATTTACAAACAATTCAAGTTGGTACTGTTTTTATTATTCCAAACGACCGTCATTTGGTTCAGGTAATAGAACAATCAAAAGTGCAACAATTGCAGATTGGACTGGATTTCGGAATTATCTCTTATAATGATACGCCCTTGAAGAAAGTAGTAGAAAACGGAATTACCACCATTTCAACTGATTTTAAGGCAATGGGTGTTCTTTTGACTGAAATGATTTTAAACAATAAAAAAGAACAAGTGGAGAACCGAAGTCAGTTAATCATTCGGGCTTCGTTGTAAAAGTTGCTAAAGATTGTTTTTTTTTGAATTATAGAGGAAGGATAATTGTCAAAAAAGCAATAAATTTACAAGTCAAATTTCCCGAACGGAAAAGTAGGGCCGTTCCATAAAAAATTCGTTAAATGAAGGCTTTCATTTCAAAATGTATTTTTCTTTTTCTTACTTTATTTTGTTTAAGTGGTTTCGCTCAAACAGATTCGTTAGGCGTCAAACAAAGAGATTTGAAAGATGTCTATTATAAAGTTTTCAAAAGAGAGGATTCTTTAGTTTCGCAGCGAGATTACCAAGATAAAAAAGCGGATTTTTCATTACTTCCGGCACCAACCTCTTCAAGTGGGGCAGAAAGAGCACTCGTAATTTCATTTGTAACCACTTTTTACCTGAGTGAATTGGAAAACACGAATATGTCTACCATTTCGTTCACACCGTCGTTAACCCTTTCTAACCAATATATTTTTCCGGTGCAAACGTACTTGTTTACCAAAGGGAACAAATATGTTTTAACGGGCGATTATCGCTACATGATTTATCCGCAATCTACGTATGGTATTGGTAATAACAACTACGAAAGCGAACAATCTGTTTTAGATTACCAACAATGGCGGTTGTATCAATATGTAGCCCGTCGGGTGAAAAAGCAATTATACCTCGGTTTAGGATTTTTGCTGGATAATTATCAAAATATTTCAGAGGAATCTTTTATTGAAGGAGAAACCGACTATGTAAAATACATGAAGAATGATTTTAGCGACGAATTAGCCATCGGTTTTGCGTTTCAAACGATTTACGATTCCAGGGATAATATTACAAATCCATCCAAAGGGGTGTTTATGGAATTGGATTATAAATTCAATTCAAAGTTCAATGATAATATGACCGATTATAGTTCTGTTTATTTTGATTTGAGAAACTACAGGTCATTTTCAAAAACAAAGCATCGCGTATGGGCCAATAAGTTGTTTTGGTGGAATACGTTTGGAGGAAATCCTCATTACCTCGATTTGCCTAGTATTGGTTGGGACCATTTTCAAAAAACGGGGAGAGGCTTTACCCGAAACCGGTTCCGGAGCAATGCGTTGATTTATTTGGAATCGGAATATAGAACGGATATTACTAAAGACGGACTTTTAGGGGCAGTTTTTTTTGCGAACGTTTCTTCAGTTTCCGCAATTAATACCTATCAGTTTGAAAAATTTAATCCGGCAATAGGAACGGGATTGCGTATCAAATGGAGTAAAATCAACAATTCAAATATTTCTTTAGATTTAGGTTTGAGCAAACAGGATGTGACTTTTAGATTAGGTTTTTTCGAGAATTTTTAAAGACATGACTTACATCAACTTTTTTGTGTTTTTTAGTCAATACCTTTATATGGATAGATTTTTGAAAAAGTGAAAGAAAAGGCTTAACTTTGAGTAGTCCTTAGGCTTATCAGCTAATTCATTTTTCTATGAAAGTAATTGATAAAATACTCCAAACTTCAAAAAAATTCCTGGAAGAAACCGGAGAGTTAGCCTATTTTTCTGCCCGTTTTTTTAAAGAAGCGACCAAACGCCCTTTTGAATTTAAAGAATTTCTCCGACAATGTTATAACATGGGCAACAGTTCGCTGTTGTTGGTGGGTGTCACTGGATTTATCATCGGATTGGTTTTTACCTTACAATCCCGACCCACACTTCAAGAGTTTGGAGCAGTATCTTGGATTCCCTCTATGGTAGGTATATCCATCATAAGAGAAATAGGGCCAATCATCACCGCTTTAATTTGTGCCGGCAGAATTGGTTCGGGTATCGGGGCAGAGCTCGGCTCCATGCGGGTCACGGAACAAATTGATGCCATGGAAGTCTCCGGCACCAATCCGTTTAAGTATTTGGTGGTCACCCGAATCATGGCCACTACCTTGATGTTGCCTATTTTGGTTTTCTTTGGGGATGCCATTGCCATCTACGGCTCTTTTTTAGTCGAAAATATCAAAGGAGACGTGTCCATTTTATTATATTTTAATGAAGTATTTAAACATTTGGAATTTGGTGATATTATTCCCGCTACTATAAAATCGTTCTTTTTTGGTTTTGCCATCGGACTGGTGGGTTGTTTCAAAGGCTTTACCTGTAAAAAAGGAACGGCAGGAGTAGGGATAGCCGCCAATTCTGCAGTGGTGTACACCTCGATGTTGTTGTTTATCATTGACTTTATAGCTGTTTTTTTAACCGATATTTTTTATGATTTATAGCCATGAAAGAAATTAGGGAAAATAGAAAACCAGTCGTGGAAATCACTAATCTTTACAAATCGTATGGAGGCAACAAGGTGTTGGATGCTTTTAACCTAAAGTTGTACGAAGGAGAAAACCTCGTGGTGATGGGAAAATCAGGCTCTGGAAAATCGGTAATGATCAAATGCCTGATTGGGTTAGAAGAACCGGATAGTGGTTCCATCAGCATCATGGGACAAGCCATCAAGACTCTCTCTCGGGAGGAATTAGATGAACTTCGCACCGAAATCGGGTTTTTATTCCAAGGGAGTGCCTTATACGATTCCATGTCGGTTCGAGAGAATTTAGAATTTCCGCTACGCCGCCATACCAAAAAATTCGGGGTAATAAAAGATACGACACCCTTAGTGATGGAAGCTTTGCAAAATGTAGGCTTAGCGCATGCCATCGATTTAATGCCCAATGAACTTTCCGGCGGAATGAAACGTAGAGTGGCATTAGCCCGAACGTTGATATTGCAGCCTAAAATCATTTTATACGACGAACCCACCACGGGTTTAGACCCGATTACAGCCAAGGAAATTATTTTATTAATGAAGAACATTCAACAACAATATAAAACTTCGTCCATCATCATCACACACGATGTCGATTGTGCCCGGGTGATTTCAAACCGCATGATTTTGTTAGTAGAGGGAACTAATTATGCAGAAGGGACTTTTGACGAATTGAAAGCGTTAAAGGACGAAAAAGTACAAGCCTTTTTTAAATAAGAAACACTATGGAAAAATCAACCAATCAAAAAATTCAACTCGGAATCTTTGTCATCCTGGGGTTAGTCATTTTTGTTGCCGCCATTTATTTTATTGGAAATAAGCAAAATATGTTCGGAAAAACGACCCACTTAACTGCGGTTTTCAATAATGTCAATGGGTTGCAAGTGGGCAACAATATCCGTTATTCGGGGATTAACGTGGGGACGGTTCGCGAAATTACCATGTTGAACGACACGATGATTCGCGTGACGATGGTCATCGAAGATAAAATCATTCCATACATTAAAAAAAATGCTATTGCCACCATTACCTCAGACGGATTGGTCGGAAACATGATTATCAACATCATTCCCGGCAAAGGGGTGGGTCTTCCGGTTCAATCCGGTGACGAAATCAACACCTACAGCCGCATCAGAACGGATGATATTTTAGAAACACTCAACGTGACCAACGAAAACGCGGCATTGCTCACGGCCGATTTATTAAAAATCACCAAAGAAATCACGCAAGGGAAAGGCACGTTAGGACTCTTGATTAATGATACGCTGATGGCAAAAGACTTAAAAGAAACAATGCATTACCTTAAAATCACCGGGAAAGGAACAGCAGCATCCTTGCAAAACTTGAATAAATTGATAGCTTCTCTAGAAGACCGAAACAATGTGGTGGGGGTTTTAAAAGATACGGCGGTAGCGTCTAATATCAAAGAGATGGTACTCAGTTTAGACCGTTCTAGTAAGGAAATGGAAAAAGTTATCACTAATTTAAATGAAACCATTACTAACATCAAAGAGGGGAAAGGGGCTCTTAATTACCTGTCTAATGACCCTAAATTAGTCAAACAAATTGATTCCACCATGACCAATTTAAACCAAGCCAGCCTTAAACTGAATGAGGATTTAGAAGCCATGAAGCACAGTTTTCTGCTAAGAGGTTATTTTAAAAAATTGGAAAAGGAAAAAGCAAGAGCAAATAAGAAATAATCTTTTTTAAACCGCCAAGAATCAGCCAACTACACATTTTTTTAAAAAAAGACTTGACTTTCTTATATTTCGTTGTATATTTGCACCCGAAACATCGCGGGGTAGAGCAGTAGGCAGCTCGTCGGGCTCATAACCCGAAGGTCACAGGTTCGAGTCCTGTTCCCGCTACTTGAGAGGACCCATCCCATTTTTGAGGATGGGTTTTTTGTTTTTCAGAATCATAACTTATTGAAATACATTTAGTTAATTCAAATTAAACATTGGTTTTTGAGGTTCGATATTTTCTATTTTTTATCGAATAATGAAACCCTTCTGGAAATACCAAATATTGAAACTTTCTTTTTTTATTATAATCCAAATCGTCAGGGATTAAGTGTTTCAAATTTTAACACAAATGCTATTCAAATATTTCCTAATCCTACAACTTCTACTATAAATATTAAGATAAACAATGAGAATATTATTTAAATTAAATTTATTGATATAAAAGGAAGGGTTTTGGAAGATATAAACGGTAATGAATCATCATTTCAATTCGATTTATCAAATTATCGAAATGGGACTTATTTAGTAAAAGTAATAACTGAAAGAGGTAGTAAAGTAGTAAAAATTTTTAAAAATTTGATTTTGGTATAAAATTTTCGCAATAGTTTCAAAGCAAGTGCCATTAGAATATATTATACATTCTAATGGTTTTGTTTTTTAATAAAAAGTAATTCCTAAAAGGTAAGTCGTTTAGCTGTAAATAGTCATAATTAAGTTTGTGTTTGAAAATAAATAAATTATGATTTGTTTTGCTAAAAATATTTACTACATTTGCAACCCCTTAAAATAGGGTAATTTTAAAAACATAGAAATTTTTAGTATTAATTATGCCAACAATTCAACAATTAGTAAGAACAGGGAGAGCCCAAATAACTAAGAAGAGTAAATCGGCTGCTTTAGATTCTTGTCCTCAAAGAAGAGGTGTGTGTACTCGTGTTTACACAACAACTCCTAAAAAACCAAACTCAGCAATGAGAAAGGTAGCTAGGGTTCGTTTAACAAACGGTAACGAGGTGAATGCATACATTCCCGGAGAAGGACACAATCTACAAGAGCACTCGATAGTATTAGTTAGAGGCGGAAGGGTTAAAGATTTACCAGGAGTACGATACCATATCGTTCGAGGTGCGTTAGATACTGCAGGTGTTGCAGGTCGTACACAACGTCGTTCAAAATATGGAGCAAAACGTCCAAAACCAGGTCAAGTAGCAGCACCCGTTAAGAAGAAAAAGTAAGTTAAAAACTTTTAAAGAAAAGACATGAGAAAAAGACAGGCCAAAAAAAGACCTCTTTTACCGGATCCAAAATTCAATGATCAATTGGTTACACGTTTTGTGAACAACTTAATGTGGGATGGTAAAAAATCAACAGCTTTCAAAGTATTCTATGATGCTTTAGAAATTGTTGATGCAAAAAAACAAGATGCAGAAAAATCTTCATTGGATACATGGAAAGACGCTTTAACAAACGTTATGCCTCACGTAGAAGTACGTAGTCGTAGAGTAGGTGGAGCTACCTTTCAAATTCCAATGCAAATTCGTCCGGATAGAAAAATTTCTTACGCTATTAAATGGATGATTTTATATGCAAGAAGAAGAAACGAAAAATCAATGGCAGCCAAGTTAGCTTCTGAAATTTTAGCAGCAGCTAAAGAAGAAGGTGCAGCGGTTAAGAAAAGAATGGATACGCACAAAATGGCAGAAGCTAATAAAGCTTTCTCTCACTTTAGATTTTAATTCATAAGAAATGGCTAGAGATTTAAAATACACAAGAAATATAGGAATTGCTGCTCACATTGATGCTGGTAAAACAACAACAACAGAGCGAATCCTTTTTTATACCGGAAAATCACATAAAATTGGTGAAGTACACGATGGTGCTGCAACAATGGACTGGATGGCACAAGAGCAAGAAAGAGGTATTACTATTACTTCTGCTGCAACTACTTGTGAATGGAATTTCCCAACTGAACAAGGAAAAGTTCTACCTGAAACATTACCTTATCACTTTAACATTATCGATACTCCCGGACACGTGGATTTTACCGTTGAGGTAAATCGTTCGTTACGTGTATTGGATGGTTTAGTTTTCTTATTTAGTGCAGTTGATGGTGTTGAGCCTCAATCTGAAACTAACTGGAGACTTGCTGACCAATATCGTGTTCCAAGAATGGGATTTGTTAACAAAATGGACCGTCAAGGTTCAAACTTCTTAGGAGTTTGTCAACAAGTTAGAGACATGTTAAAATCTAATGCGGTTGCAATCACATTGCCAATCGGAGAAGAAATTGACTTTAAAGGTGTAGTGGATTTAGTTAAAAACCAAGCTATTGTTTGGCATGACGAAACACTGGGAGCTACATTTGACGTTGTAGATATTCCTGCTGATATGGTGGATGAAGTAAAACAATACCGTTCAATTTTGATTGAAGCGGTGGCGGATTATGACGAAAACCTTTTAGACAAGTATATGGAGGACGAAAACTCTATAACTGAAGAAGAAATAAATAATGCTTTACGTGCTGCTACTATGGATATGGCTATCATTCCTATGATTGCCGGATCTTCTTTCAAAAATAAAGGAGTTCAATTCATGTTAGATGCCGTATGTAAATATTTACCTTCACCAATGGATAAAGAGGGAATTGTGGGTATTCACCCTGATGACCAAGATTTATTGGAAGAAGATCAAAGAAAGGTTTTACGTAAACCGGATGTTAAAGAGCCGTTTGCTGCTTTAGCTTTTAAAATTGCTACCGACCCTTATGTTGGTCGATTGGCTTTCTTCCGTGCTTACTCAGGTCGTTTAGATGCTGGTTCTTATGTATTGAACACCCGTTCAGACAATAAAGAACGTATTTCTCGTATCTATCAAATGCATGCAAACAAACAAAACCCAATTGATTATATCGAAGCAGGTGATATTGGAGCTGCAGTAGGATTTAAGGATATCAAAACAGGAGATACATTGTGTGATGAAAAACACCCAATTATTCTTGAGTCAATGAAATTTCCTGATCCGGTAATTGGTATTGCTATTGAGCCTAAAACAAAAGCTGATGTTGATAAAATGGGTATGGCTTTGGCTAAATTGGCAGAAGAAGATCCTACGTTTACCGTTAGAACAGATGAAGCTTCCGGACAAACGATTATTTCAGGTATGGGTGAGTTGCACTTAGACATTCTAGTAGATCGTATGAAACGTGAGTTCAAAGTGGAAGTAAACCAAGGTGAACCTCAAGTTGAATACAAAGAAGCTTTCACTAAAGCAGCACAACACAGAGAGACTTATAAAAAGCAATCTGGTGGACGTGGTAAATTTGGTGATATCGTATTCAAACTTGGACCAGCTGACGACGTAGACGGAAAACCATATGTTGGTCTTCAGTTTGTGAATGAAGTTAAAGGTGGTAACGTTCCTAAAGAATATATTCCATCGGTTGAAAAAGGTTTCAAAGAAGCTATGAAAACAGGTCCATTAGCTGGATATGCAGTAGATAGTTTAAAAGTAACTTTATTAGACGGATCTTTCCACCCTGTGGATTCAGATGCACTTTCTTTCGAATTGGCAGCTAAAATGGGTTACAAAGAGGTTGCAAAAGCAGCCGGAGCTGTAATTCTTGAGCCAATCATGAAAATTGAAGTAATCACTCCGGAAGAAAACATGGGTGATATTGTTGGAGATTTAAATCGTCGTAGAGGTCAAGTAAATGACATGGGAGATAGAGCAGGTGCAAAAACGATTAAAGCATTTGTTCCATTATCTGAAATGTTTGGATATGTAACTACTTTAAGAACATTGTCTTCTGGTAGAGCAACATCTACAATGGAATTTTCACATTACGAACAAACTCCTTCAAATATTTCTGAAGAAGTTATCAAAAAAGCAAAAGGAAACGCTTAATTCAAACGAAAATGAGTCAAAAAATCAGAATAAAATTAAAATCTTACGATCACATGTTGGTTGATAAATCAGCTGAGAAGATTGTAAAAACGGTAAAAAGTACTGGTGCTGTGGTGACAGGTCCAATTCCATTACCTACACACAAAAAGATTTTCACTGTACTACGTTCTCCACACGTAAATAAAAAAGCGAGAGAACAGTTTGAAGTGAGTTCATACAAAAGATTATTAGATATCTACAGTTCTTCTTCAAAAACCATCGACGCTCTAATGAAATTAGAGTTGCCAAGTGGTGTTGAAGTAGAGATTAAAGTATAAAATAAGTTAAATTTAAAGTATATTGTACTAATGTATATTGTATAATGTAAGAAGTGAATTCTTAATACAGCAATACATTATATATTATACAGTTTTTTATTAATAATCATTAAATAATAATTATGTCTGGGTTAATTGGTAAAAAAATCGGCATGACTAGCATTTTCGACGAAAACGGGAAGAATATTCCTTGTACAGTAATCGAAGCTGGCCCTTGTGTCGTTACCCAAGTCAGAACCAAAGCGGTTGACGGGTATGAAGCGTTTCAGCTTGGTTTCGATGACAAAACAGAAAAACACGCTACTAAAGCTGATTTAGGTCACTTTAAAAAAGCGGGAACTTCTGCTAAGAAAAAAGTCGTTGAATTCCAAGAATTTGAAATGGAGTATAAATTAGGTGATTTAATCACCGTAGATCTATTCAGCGAAGGAGAATTTGTTGATGTACAAGGTGTATCAAAAGGTAAAGGTTTCCAAGGGGTTGTTAAACGTCACGGTTTTGGTGGTGTTGGACAAGCTACTCATGGTCAACATAACCGATTAAGAGCACCAGGTTCTGTAGGAGCTTCTTCTTATCCATCAAGAGTATTCAAAGGAATGCGTATGGGCGGAAGAATGGGAGGAGATAATGTAACAATTCAAAACCTTAGAGTTTTAAAAGTAGTAGCCGATAAAAATCTACTTCTTGTTAAAGGATGTGTTCCTGGATATAAAAACTCTTATGTAATCATTCAGAAGTAATGGAAGTAAAAGTTTTAGATATTAACGGAAAAGAAACGGGTAGAAAAGTTCAACTTTCAGACTCAGTTTTCGCTATCGAGCCTAACAATCACGCAATCTATCTTGATGTAAAACAATATCTTGCCAATCAAAGACAAGGTACTCATAAAGCAAAAGAAAGAGCAGAAGTTACAGGAAGTACTCGGAAGATTAAAAAACAAAAAGGTACCGGTACAGCACGTGCAGGTAGTATCAAGAATCCATTGTTCAAAGGAGGAGGTACAGTTTTTGGTCCAAGACCAAGAAGTTATTCTTTCAAATTGAACAAAACTTTAAAAAGATTAGCTCGTAAATCAGCTTTCTCTCAAAAAGTTAAAGACTCTGAATTAGTAATAGTAGAAGATTTCAATTTCGACACTCCAAGCACTAAGAATTTTATTACAGTTCTGAAAGCCTTAGGTTTAGAAAATAAAAAATCGCTATTTGTGTTGGGTGATTCAAATAAAAATGTATATTTGTCGTCACGCAATTTAAAGGGCTCAAGAGTTGTAACTAACTCAGAATTAAGTACTTATGCTATTTTAAACACAAATAAATTAGTACTTATGGAAAGTTCTTTAGAAGGAATTGAAGAAAATTTAAGTAAATAATAGGCCATGAGTATCATAATTAAACCTATCATAACTGAAAAAATCACGAAGCAAAGTGAATTAAACAATCGTTATGGTTTTGTAGTGGATAGAAAAGCAAACAAAATTCAAATCAGAAATGCGGTGGAAGCTGCTTATAGTGTGAAAATAGTTGCTATAAACACTATGAATGTTAGACCAGACAGATCTGTGAAATACACTAAAAGTGGAATGATAAGTGCTAAATCAAATGCTTACAAAAAAGCAATTGTAGAAGTGCAAGAAGGAGAAACAATTGATTTTTATAACAATATCTAATAAGAAATGTCAGTTAGAAAATTAAAACCTATTACCCCGGGTCAGCGTTTTAGAGTTGTGAATGGTTTTGACGCCATTACAACTGATAAGCCGGAAAAGTCATTATTGGCACCGAAAAATAACTCTGGAGGTAGAAATAGTCAAGGAAAAATGACCATGCGTTTTACAGGCGGTGGTCACAAACAAAAGTATCGTGTTATTGATTTTAAAAGAACTAAAGTAGGAATCCCTGCTACAGTTAAATCTATTGAGTACGATCCAAACAGAACTGCATTTATTGCCTTATTGAGTTATGTAGATGGAGCTAAAACTTACATCATCGCTCAAAATGGTTTAAATGTTGGTCAAACAGTTACTTCAGGTGAAGGAGCAGCTCCGGAAATTGGAAATGCATTACCATTAAGTAAAATTCCATTAGGAACAGTAATTTCTTGTATTGAGTTAAGACCAGGTCAAGGAGCAATTATTGCTCGTTCAGCTGGAACATTTGCTCAATTAATGGCAAGAGATGGAAAATACGCCACTATCAAAATGCCTTCTGGTGAAACTAGATTAATCTTGTTAACTTGTATGGCAACTATTGGTGCAGTATCTAATTCAGATCACCAATTAATTGTTTCCGGTAAAGCGGGTAGATCAAGATGGTTGGGTAGAAGACCTAGAACAAGACCAGTTGCAATGAACCCTGTCGATCACCCAATGGGTGGTGGTGAAGGTCGTTCTTCTGGAGGACACCCTCGCTCTAGAAACGGAATTCCTGCTAAAGGGTATAGAACCCGTTCTAAAGTGAGCCCAAGTAATAAGTATATTGTTGAACGCAGAAAGAAATAATTAGATAGACATGGCACGTTCATTAAAAAAAGGACCTTTTGTACATTATAAATTAGATAAGAAAGTACTTGAAAACATTGAGAAATCAAGCAAAGCAGTGATCAAAACTTGGTCAAGAGCTTCAATGATAACTCCTGATTTTGTAGGACAAACTATAGCAGTACACAATGGTCGTCAGTTTGTACCTGTTTATGTAACAGAAAACATGGTAGGACACAAGTTAGGAGAATTTTCACCAACAAGATCATTTAGAGGTCATGCAGGTGCTAAAAATAAAGGTAAAAAATAAGAAGCAATGGGAGTTCGTAAAAGAGAAACAGCAGACGCGAGAAAAGAAGCTAATAAGCAAATTGCTTTCGCAAAGTTAAATAACTGCCCTACTTCACCTAGAAAAATGCGCTTGGTTGCAGACTTGGTAAGAGGTCAGAAAGTGGAAAGAGCACTAAATATTTTAAGATTTAGTCAAAAAGAAGCTTCAAGAAAATTAGAAAAATTGTTGTTATCAGCTATCGCCAATTGGCAAGCTAAAAACGCAGAAGCTAATATGGAAGAAGCTGCTTTATTCGTAAAACAGATCAGAGTTGATGGTGGAATGATGTTAAAAAGACTTCGTCCAGCTCCTCAAGGTCGTGCACACAGAATTAGAAAACGTTCAAATCACGTTACAATCGTGCTTGGAGCTAGTAATAACACACAAAGCAATTAATAAAGATGGGACAAAAGACAAATCCAATTGGAAACAGACTTGGTATCATCAGAGGATGGGATTCAAACTGGTATGGTGGAAATGATTACGGTGACAAAATCGCTGAAGATTATAAAATCAGAAAATATATTCATGCTCGTTTATCAAAAGCTAGTGTATCAAAAGTAATCATCGAGAGAACTTTAAAACTTGTAACCGTTACTATCACTACTGCTAGACCTGGTATCATTATCGGAAAAGGTGGACAAGAGGTAGACAAGTTGAAAGAAGAACTTAAGAAAATTACTGACAAAGAGGTTCAAATTAACATCTTTGAAATTAAAAGACCTGAGATTGATGCTTATTTAGTTGCAACAAGTATCGCTCGTCAAATCGAAAGCCGTATTTCATACAGAAGAGCTATTAAAATGGCTATCGCAGCAGCAATGCGTATGAATGCAGAAGGTGTAAAGGTTTTGATTTCCGGTCGTTTGAATGGAGCTGAAATGGCACGTTCAGAAGGTTTCAAAGAAGGTAGAATTCCTCTATCAACTTTCAGAGCCGATATTGATTATGCTTTGGCAGAGGCTCACACTACTTATGGTAGAATGGGAATCAAAGTATGGATCATGAAAGGTGAAGTTTACGGAAAGAGAGATCTTTCTCCATTAGTTGGCATGGATAAAAAACAAGCTAGCGGTGGAAGTAAAGGTGGTGATGCTCCAAGAGGAGGAAAACCAAACGGAAAATCAAACCCACGTAAAAGAAAGTAATTTTTTAAATTAAAGAAAAATGTTACAGCCTAAAAGAACAAAATACCGTAAGGTACAAAAAGGTAGAATGAAAGGTGATTCTCAAAGAGGTCACGAACTTTCTAACGGGATGTTTGGAATTAAATCAATGGATTCATCATTTTTAACTTCACGTCAAATCGAAGCTGCACGTATTGCTGCAACTCGTTATATGAAAAGAGAAGGACAATTATGGATCAAAATTTTTCCGGACAAACCAATCACTAAGAAACCTCTTGAAGTACGTATGGGTAAAGGTAAAGGTGCAGTTGAATATTGGGCTGCCGTTGTTAAACCCGGAAGAATTATGTTTGAAGTAGGAGGAGTTCCTTTGTCAGTTGCAAAAGAAGCATTACGCTTAGCAGCTCAAAAACTTCCTGTTAAAACTAAGTTTGTTGTCGCTAGAGATTTTGAAGCATAATCCTATTTAATTATGAAACAATCAGAAATTATAAGTCTATCTTCAGCTGAGTTACAAGAGAAACTTAGTCAGTCAAGAAAAACGTATGCCGACCTAAAAACGACTCATACTATTTCTCCAATTCAAAACCCACTTCAAATTAAAGCGGTGCGTAGAACAATTGCGAGATTAGTAACTGAGCTAAGTAAAAGAGAGTTACAATAATTGTATTCTGCTGAAAATGGAAAAAAGAAATTTAAGAAAAGAAAGAGTTGGTGTTGTTACTAGCAACAGAATGGAGAAATCTATCGTTGTTTCTGAAACAAGAAAAGTAAAACACCCATTATACGGTAAGTTCGTGTTAAAAACTAAGAAATATGTTGCACACGACGAAACAAATGACTGTAATATTGGAGATACTGTAAGAATTAGCGAAACGCGTCCTTTAAGTAAATCAAAATGTTGGAGATTAGTTGAAATCATTGAAAGAGCGAAGTAATTATGGTACAACAGGAATCTAGATTAAAAGTAGCAGATAACACAGGAGCAAAAGAAGTTTTGACTATCCGTGTTTTAGGAGGAACGAAACGTCGTTATGCCTCTGTTGGAGATAAAATTGTAGTTTCAATTAAAGATGCAACCCCAAATGGAAACGTAAAAAAAGGAGCTGTATCAACTGCAGTTGTTGTACGTACTAAAAAAGAAGTGAGAAGAGCCGATGGTTCTTACATCCGTTTCGATGACAATGCATGTGTTCTTTTGAATGCGGCAGGAGAAATGAGAGGAACTCGTGTTTTTGGTCCAGTAGCAAGAGAACTTCGTGAAAAACAATTCATGAAAATTGTATCATTAGCACCTGAAGTGCTTTAAATCGATTGATGATGACAAAGTTAAAAATTAAATCAGGAGACATAGTAAGAGTTATTGCAGGTGACCATAAAGGTGCTGAAGGTAAAGTATTACGTGTTTTTATAGATGCAAATAAAGCGATTGTTGAAGGTACTAACATGGTTTCAGTTCATACTAAACCAAGTGCTAAAAACCCTCAAGGTGGAATCGTAAAGAAAGAAGCTCCTATTCAAGTATCGAATTTGTCTTTAATTGACCCAAAGTCGAAAAAAGCAGCTAAAGTTGGATACAAAGTAGAAGGAGATAAGAAAGTAAGATTTTCAAAAAAATCTAATCAAGTATTATAGTGATGGCTTATATACCTAGACTAAAAGAAGAATATAAAAGTAGAGTTATTCCTGCTTTGAAAGAAGAATTCGGTTATAAAAACGTAATGCAAGTTCCTAAATTGGAAAAAATCGTTTTAAGCCGTGGTGTCGGAGCTGCAGTGTCAGACAAGAAATTGGTTGATTATGCAGTAGACGAGTTGACAAAAATCACCGGACAAAAAGCTTTAGCAACTATTTCTAAAAAAGACGTTGCGTCTTTTAAATTAAGAAAAGGTATGCCAATTGGTGCTAAAGTAACTTTACGAGGAGAAAGAATGTATGAATTCTTAGATAGATTGATTACTTCTTCTTTACCACGTGTAAGAGATTTTGGTGGTATCAAAGCAACCGGTTTTGACGGAAGAGGTAATTACAACCTTGGAGTTTTGGAACAAATCATTTTCCCTGAAATTGATATTGATAAAGTGAACAAAATTTCAGGTATGGATATTACTTTTGTAACAACTGCCAAAACAGATAAGGAAGCAAAATCATTATTAGCAGAATTAGGATTACCTTTTAAAAAGAATTAAGTTATGGCTAAAGAATCAATGAAAGCCCGTGAGGTTAAGAGACAAAAAACGGTAGAAAAGTACGCTGAAAAAAGAAAGGCTTTATTAGAAGCCGGAGATTATGAAGGTTTACAAAAACTACCTAAAAATGCTTCTCCAGTTCGTTTACACAACCGTTGTAAATTAACAGGAAGACCAAGAGGGTATATGCGTCAATTCGGTCTTTCACGTGTAACATTCCGTGAAATGGCTAACCAAGGTTTAATTCCAGGTGTCAAAAAGGCTAGTTGGTAAAAACAAATTTTAATTGGTTTCAGGTTCAATAGAAAGAGTTTTTGTTGAAAACCGTTACCGCAAATTTATACATATGTATACAGATCCTATTGCAGATTATCTAACTAGAGTTAGAAATGCAGTGAAAGCAAATCACAAAGTGGTTGAAATTCCGGCATCTAACCTTAAAAAAGAAATCACAAAGATTTTATTTGATCAAGGGTATATTTTAAGTTACAAATTTGATGAAACTTCTGTACAAGGAAGCATCAAAATTGCTCTTAAGTACGACAAAGTTACTAAAGAGCCTGTAATCAGAGATATCCAAAGAATTAGTAAACCAGGTTTACGTAAATATGCAGGTTCTTCAAACCTTCCAAGAATCCTTAATGGATTAGGTATTGCAATTGTTTCAACTTCAAAAGGTCTTATGACTGGAAAACAAGCTAAACAATTGAATGTAGGTGGAGAAGTAATTTGTTACGTATACTAATAAAAAGACTGAACGATGTCAAGAATAGGTAAAAATCCAGTTGTGATTCCAGCAGGTGTAACATTTGAAGTTAATGAAGGTGTTATCACAGTTAAAGGGAAATTAGGTCAACTTACACAGGAGTTTTCGGACGTTACTGTAACTGTTGAAGACGGTCAAGTGTTAGTAGAAAGATCTTCAGACCATAAAGAACAAAGAGCAAAGCATGGTTTATACAGATCTTTAATCAGTAATATGGTTAATGGTGTATCTACCGGTTTTACAAAAGAATTAGAGTTAGTTGGTGTAGGATATAGAGCATCTAACCAAGGTCAAAAATTAGATCTTGCATTAGGTTTTTCTCACAATATCGTTTTAGAAGTTGCTCCGGAAGTAAAATTGGAGACAATTTCAGAAAAAGGTAAAAATCCAATCGTAAAATTAACCTCTCACGATAAACAACTTTTAGGACAGGTAGCCGCTAAAATTAGAGGTTTCCGTAGACCAGAACCATACAAAGGAAAAGGTGTGAAATTCGTAGGTGAAGTATTAAGAAGAAAAGCAGGTAAATCAGCTTAAAAATTAAGATTATGTCATTAACAAAATCTGATAGAAGACAGAGAATTAAGTTCAGAATTAGAAAGATTGTAAGCGGAACTGCTACAAAACCAAGACTTTCTGTATTCAGAAGCAACAAAGAAATCTATGCTCAATTAATAGATGACTTAAATGGAGTTACTTTATTAGCCGCATCCTCTAGAGATAAAGGAATAGACGCTAAAGTAACTAACATTGAAGTTGCATCAGCAGTAGGTAAATTAATTGCTGAAAAAGCATTGAAAGCTGGTATTGATACAGTAACTTTCGATAGAGGAGGATACTTATACCACGGTCGTATTAAATCATTAGCAGATGGAGCGAGAGCTGCCGGACTTAAATTCTAAGAAGTTATGTATAACAAATACAAAAATGTAGAGTTAGTAAAACCTAGTGGTCTTGAATTAAAAGATCGTTTGGTGAGTGTAAATCGTGTTACCAAAGTAACAAAAGGTGGTAGAGCATTTGGTTTTTCTGCTATTGTTGTGGTAGGTGATGAAAACGGAGTAGTTGGTCATGGATTAGGAAAATCTAAAGACGTATCTGAAGCTATTGCAAAAGCAGTGGAAGATGCTAAGAAAAATTTAGTAAAAATTCCTTTGAGTGGTCAGTCTGTTCCTCACGAACAAAAAGGTAAATTTGGTGGAGCACGTGTATTCTTAATGCCTGCATCGCACGGTACAGGAGTTATTGCTGGTGGTGCTGTTCGTTCAGTACTTGAATCAGTTGGAATTCACGATGTATTATCAAAATCTCAAGGATCTTCAAACCCACATAACGTGGTAAAAGCAACTTTCGATGCATTACTTCAAATGAGAAGTGCATATACTGTAGCTAAACAAAGAGGAATTTCTTTAGAGAAAGTTTTTAAAGGTTAATATTCAAGGAAATTATGACAAAGATTTTAGTAAAACAAGTAAAAAGTCAAATTAACTGTCCTCTTACACAAAAGAAGACTTTAGTTGCTTTGGGTCTGAAAAGATTAGGACAAGTTGTAGAGCATGATAATTCATCTGCTATCCTTGGAATGGTAAATAAAGTTAAACACTTAGTTTCTGTAGAAGAATCTAAATAACACTATTCAAAATGAATTTAAGTAACTTACAACCAGCTGAAGGGTCAACACATAATCAAAATAAAAGATTAGGTAGAGGAGAAGGTTCTGGGAAAGGTGGTACTGCATCACGTGGTCACAAAGGAGCCAAATCTCGTTCTGGTTATTCTAAGAAGATTGGTTTTGAAGGAGGGCAAATGCCACTTCAAAGACGTGTGCCTAAGTTTGGATTTAAAAATATCAATAGAGTAGACTATCAAGGTGTAAACCTAGATTCTTTACAAGCTTTAGTAGATAATGGTGTAGTGACTGATACTGTAGATTTTTCAGTATTTGTTGATACTCGTTTAGCAACTAAAAACGAATTGGTAAAAATATTAGGTAGAGGTGAATTAAAAGCCAAATTAAAAGTAACCGCTCACAAATTTACTGCTACTGCAAAAGCTGCTATCGAAGCTGCAGGGGGTGAAGCTGTAACTCTATAATTTACTAACTGTATGAAGAAATTTTTTGAAGCACTCACAAACGTTTGGAAAATAGAAGAATTAAAAAATAGAATTTTAATTACTCTAGGTTTACTTCTAGTTTATCGTTTTGGAGCACAGGTAACTTTACCAGGTATAGATGCAACTAAATTGGGTGGTTTAGCTACTCAAACAGATCAGGGAATTGGTTCAATTCTAGATATGTTTACCGGAGGGGCTTTTTCTCAAGCATCTGTATTCGCTTTAGGTATTATGCCATACATTTCTGCATCCATTGTGGTGCAATTAATGGGAATAGCAGTTCCATACTTACAAAAACTGCAAAAAGATGGTGAGAGTGGAAGAAAAAAAATTAATCAAATTACACGTTGGTTAACAATTGCAATCACTTTAGTTCAAGGTCCTGGTTATATCTACAACTTATACAGAACTTTACCATCAGAAGCATTTTTGTTAGGATTTAATTCCTTTTCTTTCTTATTTTCAGCAGTAGTTATCTTGGTAACAGGAACTATTTTTGCAATGTGGTTAGGAGAGAAAATTACTGATAAAGGTATTGGAAATGGTATTTCACTATTAATTATGGTAGGAATCATTGCTCGTTTACCTGAAGCATTTTTACAAGAATTTGTTTCAACTGTAACACAAGACAATGGTGGATTAGTATTGTTGGTATTTGAAATTATTCTTTGGTTACTAGTGATTATTGCAAGTATCCTTTTAGTAATGGCAGTACGAAAAATACCAGTTCAATATGCTAGAAGAACTGCAGGCGGAGATTTTGAACAAGATATGATGGGCGGTAACAGACAGTTTATTCCATTAAAGCTTAATGCTTCAGGAGTAATGCCAATTATTTTTGCTCAAGCTATCATGTTTATTCCTGCAGCAATTGCAGGTTTATCAAAATCTGAAACTGCTCAATCCGTTACAGGTGCCTTCAGTGATATGTTTGGTTTTTGGTATAATTTAGTATTTGCTCTATTGATTGTGGTATTTACCTATTTCTATACAGCTATTACAGTGCCAACAAACAAAATGGCTGATGATTTAAAAAGAAGTGGAGGATTCATACCAGGGATCAGACCAGGTATTGAAACATCTGACTTTTTAGATAGAATAATGTCCTTAATAACTTTACCGGGTTCTCTTTTCTTAGCACTTATAGCAGTATTTCCTGCCGTAGTTGTAAATTTGATGGGAGTACAGCAAAATTGGGGTATGTTTTTCGGAGGAACATCGCTATTAATTATGGTAGGTGTTGCAATTGATACTATGCAACAAATAAATTCTTATTTGCTGAATAGACATTATGATGGATTGATGAAGAGTGGTAAAAATAGAAAAGCAGTAGCTTAATTTTTATGGCAAAACAATCAGCAATAGAACAAGACGGATCAATTATTGAAGCATTATCAAATGCAATGTTCCGTGTAGAATTAGAAAATGGTCACGTAGTGATTGCTCATATTTCCGGTAAAATGCGAATGCATTATATCAAATTATTACCTGGTGATAAAGTGAAATTGGAAATGAGCCCTTACGACTTGACAAAAGCAAGAATTACTTATAGATATTAAAGCTATTCACAATGAAAGTAAGAGCATCAGTAAAGAAAAGAAGTGCCGAATGTGTAATTGTTCGCAGAAAAGGCAGGTTGTACGTTATTAACAAAAAGAATCCTAGATTTAAACAAAGACAAGGATAATTATGGCAAGAATCGCAGGGGTAGATATACCTAAAAACAAAAGAGGAGTTATTGCTTTAACCTATATTTTCGGTATCGGAAAAAGCAGAGCTATTGAGATTTTAGAAAAAGCTCAAGTTAGTCAAGACAAGAAAGTTCAAGATTGGAATGATGACGAAATCGGAGCAATCCGAGATTCCGTTTCTTATTACAAAATTGAAGGAGAATTGCGTTCAGAAGTTTCACTTCACATCAAACGTCTTATGGACATTGGATGTTACAGAGGAATTCGTCATAGATCTGGTCTTCCATTAAGAGGACAAAGAACTAAAAACAACTCTAGAACTAGAAAAGGTAAAAGAAAAACTGTTGCTAACAAGAAAAAAGCAACTAAATAATAAGTAATATGGCTAAAACAACAGCAAAAAAACGTAAAGTTATCGTTGAATCAACGGGCGAAGCTCATGTTAGTGCGACTTTTAACAATATTATTATTTCTCTTACCAATAAAAAAGGAGAAGTGATTTCATGGTCATCTGCCGGTAAAATGGGTTTCAGAGGATCTAAAAAGAATACGCCTTATGCAGCTCAAATGGCCGCAGAAGATTGTTCAAAAGTAGCACTTGAAGCAGGTTTAAAGAAAGTTAAAGTTTATGTTAAAGGACCAGGTAACGGACGTGAGTCTGCCATCAGATCTATACATAACAGTGGAATTGAAGTTACTGAAATTATCGACGTAACTCCAATGCCTCACAACGGGTGTAGACCTCCAAAAAGAAGAAGAGTTTAATTTTTACTGAAATTATTTCAGCATCATTATAATTTTTATTAAGTATAAACCAAGGTAGAGTTTGATTATCGAAGGATTTGACCTGAATTCATAATCACTATCTAAAAACAATTTAAAATGGCAAGATATACTGGTCCAATAACTAAAATAGCTCGTAAATTTGGCGAAGCTATATTCGGAGAAGATAAAGCCTTCGAAAAAAGAAATTACCCTCCTGGACAACATGGTTTGGCTAAAAGAAGAGGTAAAAAATCAGAATATGCAGTACAGTTAATGGAAAAGCAAAAAGCGAAGTACACTTACGGTATTCTTGAAAAACAATTCAGAAACTTATTTGAAAAAGCAGCTGCCTCCAAAGGTGTAACAGGCGAAATCCTTTTACAATTATGTGAAGCTAGATTAGATAATGTGGTTTACAGAATGGGCGTAGCACCTTCTAGAAGAGCAGCTCGTCAAATCGTTGGACACAGACATATTACCGTAAACGGTGAAATTGTGAATGTTCCTTCCTACCATTTGAAACCTGGTGATAGAGTAGCTATTCGTGAAAAATCAAAATCAGTTGAAGCAATAAATAGTTCTTTAGCAAACGCTAGTAAAGTATATGAGTGGATTACTTGGAACAATGATACTAAAGAAGGTACTTTTGTAACTGTTCCACAACGTTTACAAATTCCAGAAAACATCAAAGAACAACTAATCGTTGAGTTATATAACAAATAATAATTGACAGAAGTCGTAATTATGGCAATATTTAATTTTCAGAAGCCCGATAAAGTTATCATGATCGATTCAACCGATTTTGAAGGTAAGTTTGAATTCAGACCTTTAGAACCTGGTTACGGATTGACTGTTGGTAATGCACTAAGAAGAGTTTTACTTTCCGCTCTTGAAGGATATGCAATTACATCTGTTCGTATTGAAGGTGTAGATCATGAGTTTTCTACCATTTCCGGTGTTGTGGAAGATGTAACAGAAATTATTTTGAACTTAAAACAAGTTCGTTTCAAACGTCAAATCGAAGATGTTGACAATGAAACAGTTACTATTTCGCTTTCCGGTAAAGACCAAATAACTGCTGGTGATTTTCAAAAATTTATTTCAGGTTTCCAAGTTTTGAATCCTGAATTAATTATCTGTAACCTTGATGCAAAAGTTCACTTGAATATGGAGTTGACTATTGAAAAAGGTAGAGGATATGTTCCTGCAGAAGAAAATAAAAAACAAAATGCAGCAATCGGAACAATTTTTACTGATTCAATTTTTACACCTATTAAAAATGTAAAATATGCAATTGAAAATTTCCGTGTAGAGCAAAAAACAGATTACGAAAAATTAGTTTTTGAAATTAAAACTGATGGTTCTATTAATCCAAAAGATGCCTTAACAGAAGCTGCAAAAGTTTTAATTCACCACTTTATGTTGTTCTCAGATGAGAGAATTACTCTTGAAGCTGACGAAATAGCTCAAACAGAATCCTATGATGAAGAGTCATTACACATGAGACAATTGCTTAAAACGAAGCTTGTGGATATGGATCTTTCTGTAAGAGCATTAAATTGTTTGAAAGCTGCAGAGGTTGATACATTAGGTGATTTAGTATCATTCAATAAAAACGACTTGATGAAATTCCGTAATTTCGGTAAGAAATCATTGACCGAGCTTGATGAGCTTGTAGCAATTAAAAACTTACATTTCGGAATGGATTTGTCAAAATATAAACTAGATAAAGAATAATCTAATCCGCCTTTGGCGAGATTAAATGTAAGATAGCGATGAGACACGGAAAAAAAGTAAATCATTTAAGTAGACAACAAGGTCATAGAAGATCTTTGTTAGCTAATATGGCTTGTTCACTTATTGAGCACAAGCGAATTAATACAACAGTTGCTAAAGCAAAAGCTTTAAAACAATTTGTTGAACCTTTAATAACAAAATCAAAAGAAGATACTACGCACAACAGACGTATTGTATTTGCTAACTTGAGAAATAAATATGGCGTTACTGAACTTTTTAGAGAAGTAGCAGCTAAAGTAGGTGACCGTCCAGGTGGTTATACTCGTATTATCAAGTTAGGAAATCGTTTGGGTGACAACGCTGATATGGCGATGATCGAATTAGTAGATTTCAATGAACTTTACAACGGAGGTAAAAAAGAAGAGAAAAAAGCAAAAAGCCGTCGTGGTGGTAAAGCGAAAAAAGCAGAAGTTACTGCTTCTGAAGCTCCAGCTGCAGAATCAACTGAAAATACCGAAGCTGCTGAATAATGAAACCATTTATTCAATAATACAAAAGGATGAACTTTCGAGTTTGTCCTTTTTTTTTACATAAAATTAAAAAAGCTGTATTAAATTCAGTTTTTACATTAAATTTGCAAAACAACACACAACAATGAACTACACAACTAGAAAACAAGCCATTCTTTTATTAGCTGATGGTACAATTTTTCACGGCAAATCGATTGGAATTAGCGGAACTACTTTTGGAGAAGTATGTTTTAATACCGGAATGACCGGCTATCAAGAAATATTTACAGATACATCTTATTTTGGTCAAATCATGGTCGCTACCAATGCTCATATTGGAAATTATGGTTTTAATGATCAAGAAATTGAATCAGATTCCGTCAAAATTGCCGGGTTAGTATGTAAAAACTTTAGTTTTAACTATTCACGTTATGATGCTTCAGGAAGTTTATACGACTATTTTGAAAAGCAAAATTTAATTGCTATTTCGGATGTAGACACTAGAGCTTTGGTAAGTTATATTCGTGATAATGGTGCCCAAAATGCGGTAATATGCACAGACGGAACTACTATTCAGGAGCTAAAATTGCAATTAGCAAATGTTCCTGACATGAAAGGACTTGAACTTGCTTCCAAAGTATCAACAAAAGAACCCTACTTTTTTGGCAATGAAAATGCTACCTATAAAATTTCTGCTTTAGATTTAGGAATTAAAAAAAATATACTTAGAAATTTAGCAAAAAGAGATTGCTACATAAAAATTTTTCCTTTTGATTCAACTTTTGATAACTTAAAAGGCTTCAATCCTGATGGTTACTTTTTATCTAACGGACCCGGTGACCCGGAACCGCTTTTTGATGCTATCGAAGTGGCTAAACAAATTATAGCAGAGAATTTACCTCTTTTTGGCATTTGTCTCGGTCATCAAGTCATTGGTTTGGCCAATGGAATTTCAACGTATAAAATGTTTAACGGTCACAGAGGAATCAATCACCCGGTTAAAAATTTGATTACCGGTAAAGGAGAAATTACTTCTCAAAACCACGGATTTGCAGTGGTTAGAGAAGAACTTGAAAAAAATCCTGATTTAGAAATTACCCACGAACATTTAAATGATGGAACAGTGGCAGGTATGCGAATGAAATCAAAAAATTGTTTCTCGGTTCAGTACCATCCAGAAGCTAGTCCGGGACCGCATGATTCATCCTATTTGTTTGATGATTTTATTGATATTATTCAAAAATCTAAATTACAAGAGTTATAAAACTTCAATTACCTGGCATTTTTTTAATGTCAGGTCTTTTTTTACACTAAAACGATTGCGTTTATAACTTTCTTGAATTATGGATAAATCCAAATTTAGAATGCTTAAATTTGTGTATCATTCAAAAATAAAAAAATAGTAAATAAACAGTATCATGAGTATTATTATTAAAGTGCATGCAAGACAAATCTTGGATTCAAGAGGAAATCCAACTATTGAAGTTGATGTTATTACTGAAAACGGAATTTTAGGAAGAGCTGCAGTTCCCTCAGGAGCTTCTACCGGAGAACATGAAGCAGTAGAACTACGTGATGGTGGAAAATCATATATGGGAAAAGGTGTTTTAAAAGCTGTGGATAATGTTAATACAACCATTGCTGGTGAAATTGTTGGAATGTCTGTTTTTGAGCAAAATCAAATTGACAAAACTATGATTGAATTGGATGGAACACCAAATAAAGCTAACTTAGGTGCAAATGCAATTCTGGGTGTTTCATTAGCTGTTGCAAAAGCAGCTGCCAATGAATTAGGGATGCCATTGTATCGCTATGTTGGTGGGGTTTCTGCTAATACACTTCCTATTCCAATGATGAATATTATCAATGGCGGATCACATTCTGACGCTCCAATTGCATTTCAGGAATTTATGATTATGCCTGTAAAAGCAACCAGTTTTACACATGCTATGCAAATGGGTACTGAAATATTTCATAACTTAAAAAAAGTATTACACAACCGTCATTTATCAACAGCTGTTGGTGATGAAGGTGGTTTTGCACCCAACTTAGCCGGAGGAACCGAAGATGCATTAGATTCAATCAAATTGGCAGTTGAAAATGCAGGATATGCTTATGGAGTAGATGTAATGATTGCCTTAGATTGTGCAGCAGCAGAATTTTATGTAAACGGAAATTACGATTACAAAAAATTTGAAGGTGAAACCGGAAAAATTAGAACTTCTGCCGAACAAGCTGAATATTTAGCTGAATTAGCTTCAAAATACCCTATTATTTCCATCGAAGACGGAATGGACGAAAACGACTGGGATGGATGGAAATATTTAACTGACCTTATCGGAGATAAAGTACAATTAGTAGGAGACGATTTATTTGTAACCAATGTACAACGTTTATCAACCGGTATTCAAAAAGGAATTGCCAATTCAATCTTAGTAAAAGTAAACCAAATTGGAACACTAACAGAAACAATTGCTGCTGTAAATATGGCTCATAATGCCGGATATACCTCAGTAATGTCACACCGTTCAGGTGAAACAGAAGATAATACCATCGCTGATTTAGCTGTCGCTTTAAATTGTGGACAAATTAAAACAGGTTCTGCTTCTCGTTCTGATCGTATGGCGAAATATAACCAATTGCTTCGTATTGAAGAAGAATTGGGAAGTACAGCTTATTTTCCGGGAGTAAAAGCCTTCAAGCAAAAATAATTTTTGATTAAATAGTTTTAATTAGTAAAACGCTCGGAATTTTGTTCCCAGCGTTTTTTTAGTTTAACTTTTTATCCAATTCTTTTATTTTATAAAGTAAAAGTATTTGCAGAATACTTACCGGAATCAGGAAAAATAGCCCGATTAGAAAAAGTATAACTGTTATAAATGTGGCTCCTGTTATAATTAAAAACACAGCAGTAACAGTTGGCAGATTTGTTCCTAAGTAGTTTTTCAGTCGCAATACAGCAATTCCATTGAGCACAAATGCACAACCAATGAAGATGCACAATACAACCCATAAAAATTCTTCAGACTCGGAGGGAGTAAACCAACTGTAAATATCAAAAACATATCCTATTCCGAATAGAACCATGATTAGAACAGAACTTATTCGAAGGAGATAGTTTTTAAAAATGGCTCCGCTAATAATAAATCCGGTATAGAAAAACAGCATCGATATAAATGACAGGAGTTTGATTGTGACGTAGAATTCACTTGAGATTTCTAACGTCTTTGTGAATTCTAATTCTATATCCATATAGAATTCAACAAAACCAAGAATAAAATAAACAATTCCATTATAGAAAGCCAGATTAAGCAGCTTGAAATCTTTGTTTGAAATGGTAAACTTATTGGTTTCGTCTTCCGAAAAAACTTCCTTAATTGTCTCCAAATCTTGATCAAGTGCTGCCAAAATGGTTTTTACGGTATAACTTCTAGGAGTTACTTCCCCTGCTTCAATCCGTTGAATGGTTCGAACACTGATATTACATTTTTCAACTAACTCTTCTTGAGTTAATCCTTTTTCGTTGCGTAAGTTGGTTAGAATCTTACCTAGTTCCGGTTGTTTCATAGTATGGTTATTAATTGTTTGGCAATAGTACAACCCCTCTTTTTTTGAGGCAACTATTTTGATTGAAATTGACCCGTCATTTACCCGACATTGAAGTTTAAAGATAGAAAAAACGGTGCTATCATGATTTTTAATTTAATTATTCTCATTCAAAATGCCTCAATACTCATTTTCAATAGTTACTTTACTAATGAAAAACTATATTTGTTTTTCAATTCTTTTGTATGAAGAAATTACAAGTAGCGGTGGTCACTTTAGTTCTTAGTTTTACAAGTCTTCAAGGACAAACTGTAAAAACTGACAGCTTAAAACAGGCCTTGAGTCAGGTGAAGAATGATATTGATAAAGCTCAATTGCTCAATGCGATTGCAGTAGATTATCAAACAACCGACCCCAAGAAACTTCAAAAATACGCAAATTTGGCTTTGCAACTTTCCCAAAAAATCAATTATAAATTAGAAGAAGGAAATGCCTATTTAAATTTAGGCAATAGTTATATTATTTTGGGAAACTATCCTTTGGCTTTGCAAAATTTTAGTAATGCTCAAGCAGTTTTTGAAAAAGAAAAAGCATCAAACGCAAATGCAAACAATGAAGAAATTAAAAATGGTTTAGCAAGAGCCTTTGGTAGTATAGGAATTGTTTTTTCTGAACAAAGTAATTATGCCAAGGCATTACAGTATCATTTGAAAGCGGTAAAAATATATGAAGAAATTGGTAATGAAAGCAAATGTGCCAGAATTTATAACAACATTGGAATCGTTTATAAAGCACAAGGCGAACACTTCAAGGCTTTAGACTCGTTTATCAAATGTTTGAAGATTCAAGAAAAAATTAATGACGAAACAGTTGGGATCACTACTACTAATATTGGAAACATTTACCTCGATCAGAAAAATTATCCAAAAGCATTGGATTATTATAACAAAGCCATTGTACTTTTTGAAAAGTTTCCAAATCCAAGAGGTTTGGGTGAATTATACAACAATCTAGGGTTGTATTATAAGCAAACTTCAAATCCTCAAAAAGCATTTGAAAGTTGGAATCAGGCTTTGCAATCATTCGATAAAATCGAGGATAAATTTGGTAAATCAGACACCTATCACTTAATAGGTGAACTGTTTTTTGCCCGACAAGACTATCCTAATGCCATTCTTTATGCACAAAAAGCATCCGTTTTGTCCAAGCAATTAAATGTTTTGGAAGGGACTGCCTTGGCTGAAAAATTATTGAGTGATGTCTACGAAAAAATCAATAAACCAAACGAAGCGTTCTTACATTTTAAATTGTTTAAAGCGGCTCAAGACAGTTTGATCAATCACGAAAATATCAGAAAAAGTGTCCAAGCTGAAATGTACTATGAATTTGAAAAGAAAGAAGTGCTGCAGAAAAAGGAGTTGGAAAAGAAAGAACTGCTTCTTGCAGAACAATCCAAACGACAAACCTTACAAACCATTTTTATTGCATTATTTGTCTTGTTGCTAATGGGAATTGCCTTTTTGATTTACAACAGAATGCAACTTAAAAAGACATTGACCCTGCAAAAAGAATTGGCAGAATACGAACAAAAAGCACTGCACTTGCAAATGAATCCCCATTTTGTATTCAATTGTTTGGGTTCGATATCGAGTTTTATTGTGCAAAATGGAACGGATTCAGCGATTAAATACTTGTCGAAATTTTCTAAATTGATGCGATTGACACTAGAGTATTCCAAAGAAACACTAATTCCTATTGACAAAGAAATTGAAAGTTTGCAGAATTATTTGGAGCTGGAACAATTGCGTTTCAACAATAAATTTGATTTTAGTATTTCAAAAGGGAAAGACATTGAATACGATATGGCATTGCCACCACTATTATTGCAGCCATTTGTTGAGAACGCCATTATTCACGGATTAATTCCAAAGAACGAAAAGGGAACTATTGCAATTAGTTTCTCAACTGAAAAAGAAAATTTGATTTGCACCATTGAAGACAACGGAATTGGATTTGATAAATCGAAAGAAATTAAAGAAAGTCTGGTTTCGGTGCATAAATCGATGGCGTTGGATATAACAAGAAAACGTTTGGAAATGATGGAAGCAACAACGTCGCGCAAAGCCAATGTTGAAATTACAGCAATAAAAAATGATAAGGGTGACATTCTGGGTACAAAAGTAGTCTTGAATTTGCCAATACAATATATAAAGTAATCAGTGGTCAGTGTTTAGTAATCAGTTGTTGATTGCTAAATTAGACCGACTGAACACTAACAACTGAATACTGAACACTAATTATGATAACAGCCCTATTAATAGACGACGACGACAATTTAAGAGCCGGAATGAAATCGCTATTGAGTCGGTATGCACCAGAAATAGCAATTATAGGTGAAGCCGATAGTGTGAAAACGGGAACCGAATTGCTATTGAAAACGGAACCTCAAGTGGTTTTTTTAGATATTCATTTGGGAGACGGTTCTGGTTTTGATTTGTTAGAAGAAGTGAATAAAAGAGGAAAACTGAATTCTCAAATCGTATTCATCACCGCTCACGAGCAATACGCCATTAAAGCATTTCGATTTAGTGCTTTGGATTTTTTATTAAAACCGGTTGATCCAGATGAATTAGAAAAAGTCATAAGCAAAATAAAAAATGTATTGGTTAAAAGTGAAAGTGTGGCTCATATTGATTTGCTGTTGGAAAACATTCGCAGAAAAGTAGATAACTTCAAACGCATTGCGCTATCAACCGCCGATGGAATTCATCTTTTTGAAATTAGCGATATCATCCGTTGCGAAAGCGAAGACAATTACACCAAGTTTTACATCAAAAACAACAAACCAGTTTTAATTTCAAAGACGTTAAAAGAATACGAAGATTTGTTGACAGAGCATGGTTTTGAGCGCATACATCAGTCGCATTTGATTAACTTGGCTTATCTCAAATCGTATATCAAAAAAGACGGCGGTTATGTGGTCATGGCGGATAATAGTAACCT
>NZ_JBIKJL010000046.1:0-19053 GCF_044361015.1 Flavobacterium sp. | reverse complement strand
GTTCAAAAGCCAATTTGGACACATTCACTTTATTTTCGGCATCTATCAGTTGACGAGACGCTTTGTTTAGTTCGAGCTGACTTTGTTTTTTGTATTGTTCGGTTTCCACTTCCGCTTTTTGGAATTCCACTTTTGATTTTTCCAGTTTACCGATGGATTTGTACCCATCAAATAAATCCCATGATAATTGGGCTCCTAACGTATAACCACTGGCTCCAAATTGCATGAATTGCGTATCGTAAATTTCATACGATCCGAAAGCATTTAATCGCGGTAAAAAACTCATTTTACCTGATTGCATCATGCTTTTATAGGCTTCCGACGATTTTTCCATCGCTACTAAATCCTTACGAGAGGCAGGCAAAAGTAAACTGACCGTTTGTGGCTGCATCTCATTCTCTAAGGTTTCTATCGGTTTATAAACACCTCCATTAGTATCTTCGTTTAAAAGAAACGCCAGATAATCCGAAGCATTTTGTATAGCACTTTTGGCATACTGCAATTGGTTGGCAATTTCACCAACGCGTACTTGCACCGAAAGCAAATCCGTTTTTTGTAACATACCTTGCTTAAAGTAATTTTCCACCAACTTTAAATTGGCTTGCGACGTTTGATTGGCTTTTTCTAAAACTCCAACCGCTTTGTATGCCATTTGTAGTTGCATAAACGACTTGCTCACTTCTAATTCCAAATACTCCTTTGTGCGTTCGGTTTGCAGTTGATACGCTTCCATTTTTGCTTTGGCAGCTTTGCGTTCAAAAATGCCATCGGCATTAATAATCGGTTGTAAAATTTCGAAACGGGTGGCATAATTTTGCGTTTGTTCCGGATTATTTAGCAAGTCCGGATTAAAATCGGAAGCCGTTAAGATTTCCTGATTTAATTTAGAACCAAAAGCTGTTAATGGATTAGTAGTTGTCAAAGCACTATTTGACGCAGTTATACTTGGCAAGAAAAGAGCATTGGACTGCCGGTAATCGGAACGAGCCGACTCAAATGATTTTTCAGCAATTTTTAATTGCAGATTTTGGTCCGATAGTTTTTGCACTAAATCTACTTTAGAAATCTGAATAGTATCTTGACTATACAAAGCCAATGAAAGTAAAAGACTTCCTGAAAAAATAATTGTTTTGATTCGTTTCATGTTATTGTATCTGAATTATGAGGCAAATTTAAATCGCAAAAAATGCTCAGGAAGTAACAAATGTTACAGTGTAACATAGGTCACAAAAAAACAAGCACTTCTTTTCAGAAATGCTTGTTCACTAACCAAAAAACTATCATCAAAACCTCCAGATGATGATATTACGATCGGGTGTTTATATTCGCCCTAATTAACGCACTGATTTATTATTAGCTCCTGCCAAAAAAAAGGAAATTATTGAAGCATGGATTGAAAAATACTGCCATTATTCCTTCTTTTTAGGAGATGTAACAAACATATTGAACAACAAACCTCCCATTAAACCTCCATACAAGGTACTGTTTAAAGGATTGGATGTAATGGCACAAGTGCCTGAATTACAACCTACAAAATGATAGTAGGTGTAGCCTGCTAGTAAGCCGACAATTAAGCCAACTGCCGTTAAAATCAGTGCTTTTTTATTCATTATTTTTGTCTTTAAACGATCTCTTATTTCTTTTCAAAAGTAATACTCCAAATGCCTCTCACTTCATTTTCGCCATAACCAACGGCCAAATCATTTGGATATAATTTGAGTATTTGTTTGGTAACCTCCGGTTTCACTTGTGTTCCATGGCATTGTAAACACATCGTATTGGTAGGAATTGGGTAATAAAACTGTACCTGATTACCTTTTTCAATCACAACCGGTTTCGATTCTCTTTTGGCAACCGCATCCGCTTTGAATTGAGCTATATAATTCAATTCTTCTGCATTTGCTTTGTTGTTGGGGTTTCTGTTTTTATCGGAAACTCGTTTGATTTTAGCATTATAGTAGGTTGACATGCTATCGGTTAAAGGAATTGCCTCTGCGTTACAAAATTCCATCGCATGCTTTGTTCCTTTGGATTGAATGGTACCCATCAGGTTTTTGCCTAAAACTGCTTTGGTGGCTAAGGCATATTCTAATCCGATTTCTTCGTAAGTTTTTGTTTTTTCAGCTACTCCTAATTTTTTACCACTTTGCAACCACTCCCCTTTTCCCTTTCTTCTTCCTTGACCATTTCCACTACTTTCCCAATGTTCTTTAAACCAAGAAGGCTCAACAATTTGGTAATCGAACATATAATTGGCAATTTTCTGCACTACACCTTCCGGAAAAACTTGTTTGGGCATGACGTTAAATCGGTCCACCGCACCATACATAATCGCATTTTCTGTTGTTGGGTTTTCTACAAATTGTGTGATGTGTGAAACAAATTCCTCCTTTGTAGCATTATTCATTAAGTAACGAGCTTTGATAGCAACCATGGGTGGAGCAATACGACCTTCGGTTTCAGAAGCTGTTGGACTGTGACAGATGTAGCAATGAGTTGCCATCAATTGTTGGGCTTCTTGAGCTTCTACTTCCGTCAAATCTTTTGGGATTTCAAGTAGTTCCACTTTTTTTTGACAAGACACTAAGCTTAGAACTACGACTATAAAAATACTACTTTTCATGACTTAACGATTTTATCTGTTTTAATTCACAACTACTTTTTGAGAAACATAAAACTTATTATCAAAAATAAACGTGATACTAATTACTTGATTTGATACTTTGTTGAGTTCAAAATTCATTGAGTTTTCACCTACCTCAGCATCCGTAATTTCGCCTTCTGATAGTATTTTTCCATCCATAGAAGTCACAAAATAATCAACAGTAGTCTCATACGCCATCGTGAAATTTAAACGAATCACCCCGTTTTTAGTTGGATTGGGTGAAACAGACATACTAAAAGGATTTTTTCCATTTACTGTAGGAACATCTAACGTAGGTGTATAAATTAATTTCACTTCATAAATGGTAGGATCTGCCGATGTAGTTGAAGTTTGATTATTTGAAAACGGATTAATGCTTGGACTTTGAATGCCACCGTATAAATGACCAATTACAAATTCGGTCGCTGTAATATCATTCAACTTAATCACTTTATTTGTATAATGCGGTAAACTGGCATTTGGAATAAATTCTGTTCCTGCCCCTTTATAATTTGGCATTTCTAAAGGAAATTTATGTTCTGTTAAAGTGCCATCAGCTATTCGAGTTACCCGACTGATTGTTTTGACAAAAGGTACATTATCATCTTGAATCAATGTGGTTCCATTATAGTAATACTGACTCATTCCGCCAAAAAATAAACTGTGCATTTTATTAGCTGTCGCATCATACAATCCCACTTTTCCATTGTGATAATTACTCAAATATTGGTTGAATTGGGTTTGAGGAAAATATCCGCTACTTTTTATATCGACCGGATATAAAAAAGGTAAATTGGCATTAATTTGAAACACACCTGAGGAAATGGTATACCCTTCTTCACCATTAGGAAAAACCTGCGGAACCAAATTATAATCGCGACGATGCAAATGAATGGCATCCGTCACCGCTGAATAATTGGCATAACTCAATTGCGTCCCAGAATTATCAATCGTGAATTTTTGAATTTTATTCAGGTAGGTTTGTGTAAATGTTGGGTTGTTCATCGGATTATATCTTCCCGTAAAAACATGACCCCCAATTAAATAAAATTCGCTACCTATTTTTCCTAATTGCCCGCCTGTATTTTGAAAAATAGGATTAGAGATTTGTTTAAAATACGAAGTTATCGGATTGCCGTTGATAATTGCATCCATCAAATTGGGTACATCGACGGATGTTAATTTATCAAAAGTAATATGGTCGTTTGCAGTAACTGAAAATGCGTAACCACCAATAATGAACAGTGTATTTTCAACTTGATAAAAATTCATATTGGTAGATTGTAGCTGTTCTTTTAAACCAACGGGTAAGGTATTTACAGAAGCGGACCAAGTTTGCTGTGTAGCAACATCCACCACATACATAGTGGTATTATTCAATGAACCCGGAAAAGCATTGAAGGGCTGACGAGCGTGAATTCCATCCAATCTTCCTCCAATTATTAACCATTTTCCATTGTGTTGCCCATAGACGTAGGAATGCAGTCCCGGTAAATTTGGAATGGTAATGGCATTCAATTGTACTTGATAATCAAAAGTTGGTTGGGAAAATGCCAAACCGGTAAAAACTAAAAAAATGAAACTATAAATGCTCTTCATATGTTCTGAGTGTTTTATTTAATGGGATAATTTGGATAAAACGTATGCTGTACTTTTTAAAACAACTATTGCTTCCAATTCATGATGTAAATGTAACACTTGCTTCTTTTTAATAAAGTAACTAATGTTACATAGCTACTTAAATAATCAAAGTCAATTATATTTTAAAATTTATGATTCGATTCGCCACTTTTCAAACCGGCAATTAACTAATTCCATTCTGCAACATCTAAAAGATTTTAGTTTTTGAGAAATTACCTCCTGATTTTTAACTTCTTCAAAAAATAAGATGCAATATGTAATTAAAACATGATTTAAATCATAGGGTAGCTTCATAAAATAAAACAATTTTGCACCATCAATTAACTGACTATGTTTTACTGGAAAAAATTAACAAATAAAGAACAGATTGAACGGGTGCAACTTGCTTTAAGCAAAAATGTAAATTTTGCAAAAGATACTACTTTAGGATATCCTGCTTCAAAATTAGACGGCAAGGTATTTTACACCGATGCTCCCTTTTTAAAAGATGCACCTGTATTAATGACCTTTGTAGCCAACCCCAATCATATTGGTTGTCACACCATCGGTAAATCGGAATCCGCCTTTGAAGGAACGCATGAAATTGAACGAGAGGCTTTGGATATTTTAGCTATAGCGGTTTTTGGTTCGAAAAAAAATAATTACGACGGTTATATAGCCACAGGAGGAACGGAAGCAAATATTCAAGCGATGTGGATGTACCGCAATTATTTCATGAATACTTTTGGTGCGGTTGCTTCAGAAATTGTTTTGGTAGCATCGGAGGACACGCATTATTCCATTGCCAAAGGATCGAATTTACTAATGCTCGACTGAATAAAGGTCCCTGTAAGTTTTGACGATCGAAAGATTAATACACTTGCGTTTGAAAATCAACTAACAGAAGCTCAAAAACAGGGCAAAAAGTATTTTATTGTTTTTTGTAATATGGGTACTACCATGTTTGGATCTGTAGATCATCCGGATGATTATATTTCCTTACTTGAGGAATACAGTTTAAATTATAAAATGCATGTGGATGCAGCTTATGGAGGTTTTGTCTATCCATTTTTGGTAGAAGAAAATCCACTAAGTTTTAGGAATCCCAGTATATCCTCTATCACTATTGATGCTCATAAAATGTTGCAAGCACCTTACGGAACAGGGATCTTTTTATGTAGAAAAGGTTTAATAGAAAATGCGTTAACCAAAGAAGCTGCTTATGTTGAATGAATGGACTTAACCCTTTCGGGAAGTCGCTCGGGAGCCAATGCGGTAGCTATTTGGATGATTCTTTCTACCTACGGTCCGAATGGCTGGTATGAAAAAGTAAAAGTTCTGCAAATGCGAACGGATTGGCTTTGCAAACAATTGGATGAATTGCAGATTTCCTATTTTAGAGAACCTGCCATGAATATTGTCACTATTAAAGCCAAACACATTCCGCCATCCTTGGCTCATACATTTGATTTAGTGCCTCAAAAGCACGATTCAGAAGCAAACCAGTGGTACAAAATTGTTTTAATGGAGCATGTGGAAGTAGAACATCTCACACAATTTTTAAATAACCTGAAAGAGGCATTACTACTTGCATGAAAAGTTAATTATCCAAAAGAAAAGACAGTTTTAAAAGCTTAGTTACTGCAAAAATTAATTTTAAATAATGTGCAAACAGGTTTGAACAATAGTAATTTTTGATAAAAATTTAAACTAAAAAATGACATAAAAAAAACCTGAATAAATCAGGTTTCTTTTATATTTCTAAAACAAAATTATGATTTAGCCTCTTCTTTTTTAGACGCACAACAAGCTTTTTTCTCACCTGTAGAACATTCTTTTTTATCAGCAGCCGCTTTTTCAGTTTTTGCTTTTTTCTTTTCTTTATTTTTTGGTTCTCCTGCCATAGCATCCATTGAGATGAAGAACGCTGCAACAGCCAATAATGAAACTAATTTTTTCATGGTATAAGGTTTTAAAGATTAACAGATTACTAATACAAATATATTATTTTAATTAAACAAACAACAAAAATAAATGTTAATTGATGAATTTTTTGAAAATGCATCAATAGTCACTTTGACACCACCCTATGAATTTTGCCTGTCCGTGTGATTAAGCTGCCGCCTTTTCATGAATGACTTGTAAAATTTGCTGCTTGGATAATACGCCCGATTGTCGCCACAATTGTTTGCCATTTTGAAAAAGCATCATCGTTGGTACTCCGCGAACTTGATAATCGGCAGCAAGTGCTTGGTTCTTATCCACATCTATTTTAATAATGGAAATGCGTTCGCCCAAACTGTCTTTCACTTCTTTTAAAATGGGAGCTAATGACTGACAAGGTCCGCACCAAGTGGCGAAAAAATCAACCAATACGGGTTTTTCTGAATCAATGATATCTTTGAACGTTTTCATTACTTTATATCTTTAGAATATTCTCTCCTACTGCCAACTCAAATAACCACCTTCTAAATCGATGACTTGCGTAAAACCTAAGGCAATCATTTTCTCCGCTGCTTTCTGACTTCTGGCACCACTTCTGCAGTACACATACACCGGTTGTTTTTTGTCTAGCTTCTGAATGTCCGATTCAAAAGATTCCCCATTCACATTAATGTTTATTGCATTTGAAATGGCTCCTTCCGAAAATTCTTCCGGCGTACGAACATCCACAATTTGAACATTACCTTTTGCAATGGCTTCTTTGTAAGTAGCTGTTGGTAGTACTTTTATTTTGGGATCCGACTGCGATTGGCACGAAAGTGTCAGTGCGGTAATTAGTAGTAATACAATTATTTTTTTCATTTTTTTGAGGTTCTAAGGTACTAAGGTACTAAGGTGCTAAGGTGCTATGCGGTGTCTAAGAAAACCTTAGAGCCTTAGTACCTCAGCACCTTAGCACCTCTACAAAGTACTCGGGCAAACATAGGCCGTCCGTTTGATTCCGGTGTTTTTTATAGCAGCATAACCGCCTTTTACGTCAATTACATTGTGATAGCCACGAGCTTTCAAAATGGAAGCGGCAATCATACTGCGGTAACCGCCCGCACAATGCACATAGAAATTTTCTTCTTTTGGAAATTCCGCCAAGTGTTCATTTAAAAAGTCCAATGGTGTTGAGGGCACATCTAAAACGTGTTCAGAGGCATATTCGCCCGGTTTACGAACATCAAACACCGGAACATTGTCCTTCATTTTTTGTTCCAACGCTGTTGCTTCCACGGTAGTAACCGTATCGTATTCGTAGCCTGCCTTTTTCCAAGCATCAAAGCCACCTTTTAAGTATCCAATGGTGTTGTCGTAACCCACACGAGCCAAACGTGTAATCGTTTCATTTTCTCTGCCTTCTTGGGTAACCAATAAAATGGGTTGTTTGTAATCTAATATTAAGGCACCAACCCACGGAGCAAATCCACCGTCTAAACCTATAAAAATAGATTTAGGAATATGTCCTTTGGCAAAATCATCTTGGTGACGCACATCTAAAATCAAAGCATCGGTGTCGTTTGCAATCAATTCAAAGGTTTTAGGATCGTAGGCCTGTGCTTCTTTGATAATATTTTCAACATTTTGATACCCTTCTTTATTCATTTTTACATTCATCGGAAAATAAGCCGGAGGTGGTAATAATCCGTTGGTTACCTCTTGCACAAATTCTTCTTTGGTCATGTTAGCACGTAACGCATAATTCGTTGCTTTTTGATCTCCTATCGTTCCAACAGTCTCCTTACTTAAATTCTTCCCACAAGCTGAACCTGCTCCATGTGCCGGATAAACAATTACCTCATCTGCCAGAGGCATTATTTTGGTTCGCAGACTGTCATACAACAAACCTGCTAATTGTTCCTGGGTCATGTGTGCTGCTTTTTGAGCCAAATCGGGTCGACCCACATCCCCTAAAAACAACGTGTCTCCACTAAAAATAGCGTAATCTTTACCGTTCTTATCTTTCAACAAATAGGTCGTGCTTTCCATGGTATGTCCCGGAGTATGCAAAGCGGTAATGGTTAGATCACCTAATTGAAAAACTTCGTCGTCTTTGGCAATATGAGCTTTAAAACTCGGACTCGCCGTTGGGCCAAAAATGATTGAAGCACCTGTTTTTTCAGCTAAGGTAACATGTCCACTCACAAAATCTGCATGGAAATGAGTTTCAAATATGTACTTAATTTGAGCATTATTTTGCTCAGCTTTATCTATGTAGGGTTGTACTTCACGCAAAGGATCAATAATTGCAACTTGACCTTGACTTTCAATATAATAAGCTCCTTGAGCTAAACAACCGGTATAAATTTGATCAATCTTCATAATATTATTTACTTGAATAGCAAATTTAATAAATTCTTTCTCACTCTTAAGTAACAAAGGTTACAAATAATAAATAATTCAATTAATTTTTATTAGCAATAAGTTAACAAATTATTTACATAAATATGTTTAAAAAAATTTCATAATTTTTTGTTTTTAACAAAATATTATTAATTTTACACTACTTATTGAGTATTTATAAATAATTAAAACCATTTTAAATGAAAAAAATTTTAGCACTATTTACTGTATTGCTTTTTCTTTTACTGGTTTATCTTTCATGGAATTGGTATAAAGAAACCGTTTTGTGTTGTGATGACCAAAAAGTTGTTAGCAGGGGAGTTTTGTCCTATGATTGTAATACAGACATTCCAATTACAACCGAGGGTTGGCCTCAAAAGAAAGAAGAGATTTTAACATCAATTGCCGAAGGTAGAAAACTTTTAGTGGTCGCCCCTTATTTTGACGGCGAAACGAAAGAGTTAGCTTTAGCTCGTGCAGGGAAAGTTAAAGAATTATTTCTAGACAAATTAACAGTAGAACAAATTGAAATTGGTACTTATGCTGCGGGTAATTGTCAAGAATCACAATCGGATGTCTTTCATAAATCATTATTTAAATGGGTTGTACGTAACGAAAATGTTGTAGAGCAACATGACAGAGTTTTGATTTATTTTGAATATAACAAGACTAAAGAAATTGATTCGGAAAATTTAACTAATTATTTAGCGAAACTCGCTGATGATTTGAAATTATCTGGAAAATCAATCAACATTGTTGGGCACACCGATAAAGATGGAGATACCCAATACAATTATAATCTTGGTTTGGAGCGAGCAGAACAAATCAAAAAATACTTAGTTAATAAAGGGCTTGAACCTGGCAAAATTACAACAGATTCGAAAGGAGAAACTCAACCAATTGCTGACGGATCTACTGAAGAAGGCAAACAATTAAACAGAAGAGCAGAAATAGAATTCAATTAATCAAAAATTTAAAAATTATATATTATGTTAAAATTAGCAATTAATACAACAGCTTGTGATGGTAGTAATGTATTTTGGTCATGGTTATTATGGCTTTTAGGAGCTTTCTTATTAGGTCTTTTATTAGGTTGGCTTCTAAAACAATTATTTGGTGGTGCTGCTGCTGTTGCTGAAACAAGCAATACTCCGGCACGATTTGCAGCCGATGATTCAGTAAAAGATGATCTTACGAAAGTAGAAGGCATTGGTCCTAAAATACAAGGTTTGTTAAATAACGATGGAATTTGGAGTTTTAATCAATTAGCCAATTCATCTACAAAAAGATTACAAAAAATATTAGAAGATGCGGGTCCTTCTTATACAATTCATAATCCAAGTACATGGTCGTCGCAAGCAAGACTTGCAGATGAGGGAAGTTGGGAGGAACTTGAAAATTGGCAAAAATATTTAAAAGGTGGCCTGTAACATATTTATTAATTCTGAAAATCCTGCGTAATTCATACGCAGGATTTTTTTTGTTAACTTCATTTATAATCGATTGTACTTCATTACTTCAATAATTCTAAACATTAAATTTAAAACAAAAAAAGTGCTTGAATCTTCTTACACTTTTTTTATTCCTATCTCTAATATATAGAATTTGTAGGCCAAACCAATTTGGAACACGTTATTTTTATAATCACCAGTTGCTTTAGTAACATCTGTTGTTCCTATGTCATAACGTAAACACAAATCAAATGTGTCAAAAAGTTCAACCCATGCACCTTCGCCTAAAGAAAAATCGGTAGTTTGTTGTTGTCTTTTGCATTATCTGCGCCATCATCAGCTCCTACTAAAAAACCGAATTGCGGATCTGCTACCACATAAAGAATTTTTAATATGTTTAATTTCGCCATAATTGACACATATATGTAATCTAATTTTACATCATCGCCATTGTCAAAAGCAGAACCTTGTTTAGAATAAACCAACTCCGGTTGAATAGACAAAAACACAATTTCAATCTCAGCTAATGTACTTACATGAAACCCTGATAAGGCCTTATTGTCATCTTGTCCGGATAATGTAGCACTGTTGTAACCTCCTTTTAATCCAAACTGAACAATTTGGGCTTGAACCGTTGAAAAAGAAAATAAACCAAACAATCCAAGAATCAATTTCTGAAAAGAGTATTCTTTTTACAGACAAAAGCACATTATTTATTGATATTGCAAATTATGTAGAATTTCATATTACAGAAAAATCAAATAAAGAAACAACAGCAGAAACTTTAAAGTGGGTACATATTGCAATTAGCAATGCCAAAAGAAATTTTCTAGGAAATTTTCATAAAATCAAAGAAAAATATTTACAATTATACCTAAATGAGTTTGTTTATAAGCTAAATAGACGGTATTTTGAAGAAAAATTATTCGACAGGCTAGTATAGCAACCATTATAGGGTTATGACTAATAACGGACAATCAGTAAGATTAAATCAAATGTAGTAAATAATAAATAAGCATAATAAAAAGTTGACTATTTTTTAAATAAAAAGTTTACAAACTTCAAGAAAAATTCACTTTGAAAACAACTTAATAAGCCTGAATACTCCCGCTTTTGCGTTTCAAGGCATAAATTAAATCATTAAAAATTAGCGTTGTTGACACTATATTATACATTTTATCGGATGCATTTCTTGGCAAATATTCATTCAAATAAGTTAACTCAAATTGGATAGTATCCGTAAACGAATAACCTAATCCTAACGTTAAACGATTTCGGTCAAAAAAACCTTCGCCGGTAGTAGAACCTTTAGTTTTAAAAACCAATTCCTCAGAAACAATTCCATATAACGATCCTTTTCCAATCTGCACATACGAAATTGGGTAAACTAATTTGATCATTTCCCGAAAACGATAAACGATATCTACAGTTCCTTCTGCATTTCCGAGTATTCTGTCTTCAATCCGCAATCTATTGGTAAGTACATAATCGGTTCTATTGATATAATAAATACCTTGAAAAGCAAATCGAACTTCGGGTGATTTTTTTTGAGAAATTTCAGGAACATCACGATTATAGAAAAAAGCCGCAAATCCTGATAATTTCCATTTTTTATTAACAAAATAATGAAGCCATAGACGAGCAGAAATTTGTGAATTTTTATAAAACGGATTGTTTTCCTCTTCTCCACTTGTAAATCCCTGAGAAAAATCAAATTCCGTTGCAGTAAGTTTTCCTATATTTCTATTAAACTGAAATTCATTGGTAAATTGATTTTCTGTTTGCGAAAACAAATTGAATGTATTAAAGAAGAATATAACAATAATACAAATTGTTTTAGCAAGAAAAATATATGAAAATTTATTAATCATTATGTTGATTCATTAAAAATCAATTAATTATCTTCTTTATTCCGTATAAATTAATTTCAATAATCGTTCGTCTCTTTCATAAATATCATCATAAAAATTAATTTCGCCATTTGCATTCACCCATGCCGTAAAATAACCTATGTAAACCGGTATTTTATTTTTTAAAGTATACCAATTTTCTTTCCCTGAATTCATTGCTGCATCTATTTTTTCCGTTGTCCAATTTGGATCATCTTTTAAAATGGTGAGGGCTAAATCTCTTGCTTTACCTACACGAATACAACCATGACTGAAAGCTCTCGTTTCTTTTTCAAATAAACTTTTAGCAGGTGTATCATGCAAATAGATATTATTGGAATTTGGAAAAATAAATTTAACTAAACCTAACGAATTATTTTTACCGGGTTTTTGTCGAATGTTACCATTATTCCACTCCATATTATGGGAAGCCAAATAATTTTTATTTTTGGCAATAGCCGGTTTAATTTCTTTTTTGATAATACTCGTTGGCACATTCCAATACGGACTAAAAACAATATAACTCATAGAACCACTGAAAATTACGGTTTTATTCATTGCCTTACCAACTATGACAGGCGATACTAATTCCTGTTTTCCATTTCTGACAAAAAATAATTTATAAGAGGGAATATTAACCACCACATATTCATTTGCTTTGACCATTTCAGGCGATAACCAACGACAACGTTCCATATTCACCAAAATCTTTTTAATCCGTTCAGTAATAGAAATGTTCAATAATTTTATCGTTGAAAGTTCTATTTTATCTGTTGGATTTTTACCATTCTGTTCTAGAAATTTTTGAATCGCTTCAACTAATTCATTGTCATATGTAGTGCTTTGATTATTTTGTTTGAGTTCGCCGGTTAAAAATAATCGGTCTCTGATTTGGCCAATTTGAAAAGCAGAATCACCTGGTTTAAAAACCTTGAAATCAGCATTAACTTCTACATTTACCCAACCCCCTTTTTTTTCTATTTCGCGATATTTTTGAAGAACATCGCGTAATTTGTAATATTGATTGAATAGTACTTTTTTCTGTTTACTAATATCGTCAGGATGAAGCATTATCGAATCCAACAAGCTGGTATAAGAAATTTGCTTACGAGGTAATAACCATTCCAATGATTTGGAAGTTTCTTCATCTATACCCTTTACCACTTTTTTAGCATAAAAAATATACAACGTGGTAATTAAGAGCTCAGAATCTGTTTGTGCTATCTTATTGTCAACAATCTCTTCAAAAACACTATCAATTAAACTTTCATAAGGAAAAACGGCAACGACTCCTTCTTTATCAAGTTCTTTAAATCTATTGTAAAGCGTATTACCAAGTTCAATAATTCCCTTATCATCATACCAAATCTGGTTATATTGATGTTTTTGATATAATTCAAAAACATCTTTTTCATACTGCTGAACTTTTGGATACGAATTAAAAAAAGATTTGATGGTTAAACTATCAATCGGAATATTGCTTTTCTGAAAAGTAATTTCACTTTTTTTAACAATTAACTCTTTCTTGTCTTTTGAGTTACAGGAAATTGTTGGCATTACTAAAACTGCAAATAAAAGTAACAAATATAAATTTCTCATTGTTATAATTTTTTGATAAAATTAGAATAATCTAAATTTCTATTGTAGTTTTTTCTTTGAAAAGATTACTATCAATAAAAAAACACAACGAAATAATTAATTCTTAAGCAATAAAAAACCAATTAATACTAAAAATAGTTGAATAATAAAAAGTAGTAATCCAAACACCAGTCCTCTTTTACCCGATTGCAACAATGCTGCAAAACTAACTGTAAGTCCAATTGCAATCATTGCGAATGTTAAAATTATTTTTCCAATTTCAGAAGCACCATCAATAACTGGTTTTGGTAAATTAAAAATAGATACGACAATAGTAATTGCGATAAAAGCCCATAAATACCAAGGCAATTTAAGGTGTTGTTTCCAATTTTTATCGGAATTACGTTGTGTGAGATAATTAAAGAAAATCAATCCCGGTGAAAGCAGAGCTACTCGTGCCAATTTTATGGCTAATGATTGTTCCCCAATTTCAGAAGTCATTGCATATCCGGCTCCCACTACATTGCCCACAGAATGTAACGTACCTCCAAGAATCAAGCTACTTTGCAACGTTGAAAAAGAAAAAGCAGTTAACAAAAGGGGTAAAACTAACATTCCAATCGTTCCGTATAAATTCACAACTGCCATTGCCACCCCAACATCTTCTTTATTTTTATTAATACTGGGCGCTAAAGCTGCGATGGCACTAGATCCACAAATTGCAGTCCCAAAACCCACTAACCATCCGACAGAACTCGGACAATTCATTTTTTTTGCTAAATAAACAGTAATAAGTAACAATGAAAAAACGACAAATCCTATAATGATAAAACTTTCCCAACCCAATTTTCCCATATGGGTATAATTGATGCCAAAAGCTAAAAAAACAATCGATAATTCAAGCATTTTAGATCCCATAAAAGCAATTCCGGGTTGAAAATAAAGTGGTATTTTAACTGTATTTCCTATTACAATTCCAAATAATAAACCCAGAAGAATGCTGTTTAAAAAAGAAAAAAAGTGTGTTGATATGAACACAACGATTGCTATTGCAATTGTAAATAAAATACCGGAAAAGTTAGTTTTTTGTATCATTTTTATGAAATACACAAAAGATAAAATGCTGTTCTGATTGCAAAGGCGTAATATGAATTATTTCACGGAAGTTAACCAATTCAAAATCACGTTCAAAAACGGCACTCATTTCTTTTTCATTATATTGTTTTATTTCAATCCCTGAACATTTTAACGGACCATTTTTTGAAAAGGTTCCAATAACCATTATTCCCTTTTCAGAAATACTGTCAGCTGCAACTTCAGCATATTTTTTTACATCGTTAGATTCAGTCAGAAAGTGAAAAACAGCACGGTCATGCCAAAAATAATATTTTTTGGAGGATTTAAATTCAGTAATATCTGATGCAATCCAATTTACATTTTTCGCTTTAGATTCTAAACGATTCTGTACTCTTTGCAAGGCCTTTTCTGAAATATCTAATACACTAATATCTGTGTAATTTTGCTTCAAAAGAAAATCAACAAAATGACTACCTCCACACCCAATATCAATAATCGCTTTATCGTTTGTAAAACCAAATTCTGATAGGATAGTTAAACTTACTTCCGGAACAGGCTGATACCAACTAACTTCTTCAAATTTTTTGGTTTCATAAATAGTTTCCCAATGTTGCTTTCGAGTTATTTCCATTTTATAAAACCAATTCTTTTAAAATAATATACACACCCATCACTAAAACAAACCATCCGAAACCTGTTTTCAATTTGGCTCCTTCCACCTTTTTGGCTAACGAGATTCCAATAAAAATACCAAGGATGGAAAGTGCTGTAAAAATGAGTAATAAATTCCAATCGATACTTTCGTCTCCTTTTAAGTCGCCTAAAAAGCCCAAAAGTGATTTAGCCGCGATGATAAAAAGTGAAGTCCCAACCGCTAATTTCATCGGCATTTTTGCTAACAAAACTAACGCAGGTATAATTAAAAAGCCACCACCTGCCCCTACCAATCCGGTTAAAACACCTACCAATGTACCTTCTACTAAAATCATCGGATAATTGTACTGCATTGGTACATGTTCATCGACTAAAATTTTAGAAGGCCGAATCATTGAAAAAGAAGCCAAAATCATCACTACGGCAAACAGAAGCATCAACGCAATGGGTTTTGTAAGTGTAAACGACTGAAACGTGAAGAAGGTTTCCGGTAAAAAAGGCACTAAATACGCCCTTGTTAAATAAACCGCCACAATAGAGGGAATACCGAAAATAATAGCAGTTTTAAAATCAACTTTTTTGAGTCGGGCACTTTGAACACCACCTACTAAGGCAGTTGACCCTACGATAAACAAGGAATAGGCTGTTGCCAAAACCGGTTCAACAGCCATAATATATACTAAAATAGGAACTGTTAGTATCGATCCACCACTGCCAATTAAGCCCAATGAAATCCCAACAAAAACAGCCAAAATATAACCCAGTAAATGCGTCAACTCCATATTTACATTTTAAACAAAAGTACTTCTTCCAATTGTTTTCAAAAGTAACTTTTGTTACACATACATTTACATAAAAAAAGAGTATTTTTGAAATAAGATTCTGATTGCATGCATATAGTAGCTTAAAATTTGCTGACAAACAGAACCTTTCATTAATTGATCATTTTATTTTCTGTTACTTATGAAGTTATATAAAATACTATTCCTCCTGTTATTTGGAACGTGCTTTTCGGGATTTGCTCAAAAAATTCCTAAAAAAAAAAGTAAAGATTCTATTCAAATTGATACCGTAAAAATTCTCTCCAGCGAAGACAACGAAAAAAACACCTACCGTGTTTTTAGTGAATTTACCGAAGCAGGACTGAACGAAAATTTAGATAAATACTCCAATAACTTTTTAATTCGGAAGCAGAATGAGCTTTTTAATGCGATTGATTTTGAAATTCAAAATGCCGAAAACACCATCAAAAAAGGGATTGACTACAAGGGATTTACCAAAGAATTAGAATATGAAATCGAAATAAAAAAAGTAGCTTTAGTTGGTCTTTTTGAAAATGACAGTAGGTATTTAACGTATCGAAACCTAACTGTTACGAGTCTGTTACTAAATGAAATTTCCAATCGAATCGAATCGCAATTGGTCAAAATAAACGGCAATAATAAGGCTCTTGGTGGCATACAAAATAAAATTGACTCCTTATTTACCAGCAAAGAATTGTATTTGTCTCCCGTGGATTCCGTATCAAAAATGATTTATTTTAATCGCTTTATGACGGTTGACAATAACTACAAATCCTTACACCTACGCCTAAAAAATGCATTAGACAGCATTCATAAACTGCAAATACTAGGCACTAAATTCAAATATAGTGTAGAATCAGATATCATTGAAGTAGAAAATTTAAGGAAAGCAGAAGTAAATGATCTGTTTTTCAAACATGAAAGCCTCTTTAAAAAAGGTTCAAATTCTCTCAACTTCAAATCCAATTTAGTGTATTCGTTTAAAAAAGAAACTTTGTTGGTTCTGTTCTATATTTTTAATCACGAACTGATTTTTGGTATGTTGCTATTGACAATCTTAGCAATTTGGTTGTACTTAAATGTACTCAAACGGAAATACATTAAATCGGAATTACTACAGAAATTCAAATATCCGGTGCAAATTCTTAGGTATCCCTTTGCCTCTACTTTAGTAGTAACCTTGACATTGTTTCAATTTTTTATGTCGCAGCCGCCTTTTATTATTTCAGGTATTTTATGGGCAATTATCGGTTTCGCTCTAATTTTCTTATTCAGAGAGACTACCACTGTTTACTACCAACGATTTTGGATCATCATGTATATTTTTACACTTGTAGCCATTTGTTTGCAAGCCATCATATTGAAATCAGCCATAGAATCATGGTTTATTTTGTTAGTAGGTATTGCTGCGATTGCCTTCGGTGTATACTCCTACATCCACAGACATAGATGGGACAGCAGTTTACTGCTTTGGATTATTGTTTTAATGATTGTACTGGAGTTCATCGCGATTGGTTTTCTGCTCTTTGGCAACTACAATGTCTCAAAAATGTTTATGACTTTAGGCATTTACAATATTTTAATAGCGGTGAGTTTACTCAGTACGTTTCATATAATTAATGATATGGCATTATTCTCCGGTTATATTAGTGACACAGAAGATGAGAAAAAAATAAGCTTTACCAGTATGCAATTGTACTCCATCAATAAAGGTTATACGGTTTTGTTTTTCATCGCATGGTTAGTATTGGTTAACCGCAACAGCTATTGGTACCAAACACTGTTGAAACCTTTTGAAGATAGCTATTCAAAAGAACGAAGCATTGGCGATTTCACCTTTACCTTTGAAAGTGTGACCATATTCTTTGCAGTCATTGTCATTGCAACATTTTTATCAAAAATAGTTTCGTTTTTGGCCTCTGATAAACAAAGAAACCACTCGAATGGCAAACCCAACAAAATTGGCAGTTGGTTGTTGCTCATCCGAATATTGATTATCACCATTGGTATCTTGATTGCTTTCACATCTGCCGGAATTCCGATGGATCGCTTTACGATTATCATTAGTGCCTTGGGTGTAGGTATCGGTTTTGGTTTGCAAACCTTAGTCAACAACCTGGTGAGTGGAGTAATTATTGCTTTTGAAAAGCCCGTAAATCTGGATGATATTGTAGAAGTAGGCGGACAAACCGGACAGATGAAATCCATTGGCATCCGCAGCAGCGTGGTCACCACCTATGACGGTGCAGAAGTTATTATTCCCAACGGTGATTTGCTGAGTCAGCATTTAACCAATTGGACGATGGGAAGTGCCAAACGACGCTACGAAATTAGTGTAGGTGTGGCGTATGGAACAGACTTAAAAATCGCTCAGCAAGTAATTTTGAAAGTGGTGCAAGCACATGTTTTGGTGCTCAAAAACCCCGAACCTATGGTTTGGTTTACCAATTTTAACGAAAGCTCGATTGGTATTGCCGTGAAGTATTGGGTACCTCATTTTAATTACGGCAACGATGTGAAAAGTGATTTAATTATGGGCATTGATGTAGCTTTGAAAGAAAACAACATCGTCATTCCTTTTCCACAGCAGGATTTACATATACATACAACCTCAAAAGGCTTAGAAGATATCGCAAAGGAAGATGAGTAACCAATTACTTCAGCAGTTCAATGGAAGCTCTGTGCAATCGGATGGTTCCTTCATTTTCCAATGCTTTGAGTAAGCGGGAGACCACCACACGGGAGGTATGTAAGTCATACGCTATTTCCTGATGGGTGGCATGAATTTCTTTGGAATGATTGATTTTTCCTTTGTCATGCAAGTAATGTACCAATCGCTCATCCATGTTCATAAACGCCAAATTGTCAATAGCGGAGAGCATTTCTTTTAAACGATTGTTGTAACTGTTAAATACGTAGTTCCGCCAACTTTTATACTTGCCCAACCACTCTTCCATTTTATGAACGGGTATCATAATCACGGTGCCTTTGGTTTCGGCAATGGCACG